>NZ_BCZE01000018.1 GCF_001598555.1 Novosphingobium rosa NBRC 15208 | reverse complement strand
CGGCGCGCCCTGCCACCGCGCCCATCACCATCCATATCCACCAGCAGCCGGGCGAGGATGGCGAAGCCCTCGCCCGCCGCGTGGCTGACGAGCTGGAGCGGCGCCAGCGCACCGCCCGCCTCTCCGCCTATCACGACGATTTCTAGGAGACGCCCCCATGCTGGCATCGCTTGGCCTGTTCGTCTTTGAGACCTCGACGGCCCTTTTCGATGGAATGAACCGCCACCGGGAATGGAAGCACCCCAGCGCCGAGCGTTATCTGCAGCTCGACGGGAGCCAGTTCACCGGCCCGGGCGACGATATGCTGCGCCTGACGGGGCGCATCGTGCCCGAGGTCGCGGGTGCCTACACCTCGATCGACACGCTGGCGGCCATGGCCGATCAGGGGGATGCCGCCGCGCTGATCAATGGCGCGGGAACCATCATCGGCAATTTCGTGATCGTCAGCCTGGACGAACAGCACACGGCGATCTTCGACGGCGGCGTGGCACGCTGCGTGGGCTTCGCGCTAGAGCTGAAGCGCGTGCCCGATGATCCGGCGCCGCCCAGCAGCGCCGCGCCCGCCAGCACCGATGGGGAATGGGTATGACGGACAACACCGGCCAGCCCTATATCGAGCCCATCGCGGCGTGGAAGGTGACCCTTTCCGGCAAGGATTTGACCGACACCATCGCCCCGCGCCTGATCAGCCTGTCGCTCAAGGAAGACGAGGGCGAAAAGGCAGACGAGCTGTTCCTCGTGCTGGACGACGGTGACGGCAAGCTGGAGCTGCCCCCCGAAGGGGCGGTGATCACCGTGGCGATGGGCTGGAAACAGGGCACCGGCGTGCCCGTGGGGCTGGTGGATAAGGGCAAGTTCGTGGTGGATGCGGTGGATTGGGATGGCGCGCCGGATCGCATCCGTATCTCCGCCCGGTCGGCCAACATGCGCAAAACCTACCGCACCCGCAAAACCCGCAGCTGGCACGGCAAGACGCTGGGCGCCATCGTGGCGCAGGTGTCTTCCGATCACGGCCTGACGGCGCGCTGCCACCCCGATCTGGCCGGCACCGTGGTCGCCAGCGCCGAGCAGTCCAACCAGAGCGATATGGAGTTCATGCGCGATCTGGGGCGGCGGTATGACGCCATCGCCAGCCCCAAGGCCGGATGCATGGTCTTCGCGCCCAAGGACGCCACCACCACCGCCACCGGCGCCAAGATCCCCGAACTGACGGTGACGCGGGCCAATTGCAGCAAACCGGCCTATCACCGCGCCAGCAGGGA
This sequence comes from Novosphingobium rosa NBRC 15208, assembly GCF_001598555.1. Classification (GTDB taxonomy): domain Bacteria; phylum Pseudomonadota; class Alphaproteobacteria; order Sphingomonadales; family Sphingomonadaceae; genus Novosphingobium; species Novosphingobium rosa. The sequence goes on along the minus strand of NZ_BCZE01000018.1, from coordinate 1,455 downwards.
CAATGCGCAGGATGGCGCCGAGGCGCAGTATCACGATCAGGGCAGCGGCAAGCGGGTGACGGTCAGCACCGGGGGAAGCAACCGGCGGCGGCTGAAGCGGATCTATGCCAGCGAGGCAGACGCGCATGCGGCCGCACGCTCCACCGCCAACCGCCTGCGCCGTGCGGCCGGAGAATTCCGGATGACGATGACCTATGGCGATGCCCGCGCCGGGCCGGGCGCGCATGCCAAGGCCACAGGGTTCAAGACGGAAATCAACGCGAAGGCGTGGCGCGTGAAATGCGCCACGCACGATATGGACAAGAACGGCGGCTTCAGCACCGGTCTGGAGATGGAGGTCCGCTAGAACCGGTGAGAAGGCACCGGTCTGAAGCGATCACTTTCCCTTTGATGGAGGCGCTTCCGCTTGCTGCCTCGCCCCACAACCCACCTGCGGCACGCCACTCTGCGATGCTTGTTCACATCGAGCGGCAAACGAGATCCTCGTGTCTGCGAATTGGTAGAAATCGACGGGTACGGAGAGCTTCTTCTCCATTCCGTCAGACTCGACCGCAGTGATCGCGGCAGTTGCATTTTCACGCACGCCTGAGAGCAGGCTGGCTTGCGTGGCTCCGTTGTTGTTGAAAGAAAATCTGAAGCGAACAAGATTGATGCCCGGCTTAACCACACTCGATTCCAGATTTTCGACATCAAGAGCGCCAAAAATCTGGCCATTTACGAACATGGTGCCATCACGAATGAGAGCCGGGGCGTCCCCCGCGTTAGACACCACCACCACGAATGCAGATTGGTTAAGAGTGGCGCCGCCCGTACTCAACTCCGAATGAGGTTTATGCAGGGCGGAACGAACGGATGTGATCGCGGGGCCAATCACAGCTATCAATGCGACAAGCAAACTAAGGACAGTCTGCGATATTGGTAAGCCCGACAGCAATCCGCGCTGATAGGACTTGCATTCGTGACACAGCTTTGCAGCCATCGGTATGGGCAAAGCGCACTGGCTGCATAGTTTTGTTGGCAAATTTTCCTGATCCGAAGGTTCCTCCATGTGCTCGCTCCCGTCCAACGCCAATGGCTTGAAAGATATTGACGTACGTTTGAAGGGCAATGGCCAATCAAGTTGATTGGCCATTCCACCTATCCCCCGGCGCGGGCCTTGCGCAGATCGTCCAGACAGAAGCCGAGCTGCTGCTGCATGTCCCCCACGCTATCGCTGCCATCCCTGCCCTGCGCCATCTGCCGCAAGGCGCTAACCTGCGCGCCATAGGCATTCGCGCATTCATCGACGGCCTGGCTGTAGCGTGCGGGCGCCTTGATGCTTTCCAGCGTGCCCGCAGCATCGCCGCACAGCTCCGCCGCGCTGGCCGCCGCCGCGCGCGATCCGTGCAGGCTGGCGGCGGCGCGATCGCATCGAGCCATGGCCAGCCCGACACGTGCCGGCACACCGCCTATTTG
>NZ_BCZE01000017.1 GCF_001598555.1 Novosphingobium rosa NBRC 15208 | reverse complement strand
CTGGGCCGCCGGTGGCGCGCCCCGCCGCCTGCCGCTCGACAAGGGCGATGCGGCCAATGTGCTGGCCATCCGCACGCTGGCCGATGCCGATCGGCTGAGAGCGGCTGCCGCCTCGGCTGAAAAGGTGGCGGTAATCGGCGGCGGCTATATCGGGCTTGAGGCCGCCGCCGTGCTGACCAAGGCTGGAAAACAGGTCACCTTGCTGGAGATGCAGGACCGGGTGCTGGCGCGCGCCGCCGGAGAAACCCTGTCACGCTTTGTCGAACAGACCCATCGGGCGCATGGCGTCGATCTGCGTCTGGGCATCGGCATCGAGGCGTTGGAGGGGGATGCTCTGGTCACCGGCGTGCGTCTGTCGGATGGCGCGGTGATCCCTTGTGATCTGCTGATCGTGGGCATCGGCATCGTGCCCGAAGTCGCGCCGCTGGAAGCTGCGGGGGCGGCGGTGGGCAATGGCGTGTTGGTGGACCGGCATTGCGCCACCAGCCTGACCGGCATCTATGCCATCGGCGATCTTGCGGCCCATGCCAACGGCTTTGCCGATGGTGCGACGGTGCGGCTGGAATCGGTGCAGAATGCGGTGGATATGGCGATCACCGTCGCCCGCAACATCGCTGGCGAGGCAACGCCCTATAGTGCCCTGCCATGGTTCTGGTCGAACCAGTATGATCTGAAGATCCAGACCATCGGCCTGTCTGCGGGGCATGATGCCTCTATCCTCCGGGGCGATCCGGCGGCGGCCGGCTTTTCCATCCTCTATATGAAGGGTGGGAAGGTGATCGCGCTCGATTGCGTGAACATGGCGCGGGATTTCATTCAGGGGCGCGGGCTGATCACCTCCGGCGCGCTGGTGGCGCCCGATGTGCTGGCCGATCCCGCAGTGCCGCTCAAGACACTGGTGCCGCAATAGGATGGTCCTCCCCGCCCGGGCGGTCCGGGCGGGGAGGGGGCATCAGAACTCGGCGCTGAAGCCGAAGGTGAAGGTGCGCCCGCTGGTGGTGTAGACCTCCTTGCGGTTGGGCCCCACAGACTGGACGATGGGCTGGTTGGTCAGGTTGATGCCCTCCGCGATCAGGCGCATGCCCTTGTGGATGTTCACATGGGCCTGAAAATCGACGTTATGGCTGCCCTCGATGGCGTCGCCCGAATTGTCGAGCGCGGTGCCCGCGCCGATCAGATAGCGGCTGCGATAGGCATCGGAAATACGCGCCCCCCACAGCTTGTTTTCATAATAGAGCGTTACGTTGGCCGCCCATTTCGACAGGTTGGGCAGCTGAATGACCTTGGGCACATTGCCGTAATAGGCGGTCTGGTGCCCATCGAACCAGGTGCCGTTGGCCACCACGCCCAGATGCCTGAGCGGCCCCGGCAGGAAGGTGAAATCATGCTGGAAGGCCGCCTCGATACCCTTGATCCCGGCGCCCGCGCCATTGACCGGCTGGCTCACGTCGAAGGTGGTGTTGGCATCCTCGCCCTGGACCAGCAGCGAGAGCGGCAGGCCGGTCTGGCTGTAGGGCATCTGCGTCGTGTTGGGCGAGATGAAGCTGTCCATATGCTTGTAGAAAAAGCCCAGCGAGGCGATGCCGCTCTGGTCCATGTAATATTCGACCGACCCTTCCACCGACGTGGCCTTATAGGGCGTCAGGAAAGGATTGCCGAAGCTGACACTGCCGCCATTGGGCCGCGTGGTGATCGAGCCTGCCGCCGCCAGATCGCCCAGCGCGGGGCGGTTGACATTGCGGCTGGCGCTCAGGCGCAGGATCAGCGCCTTGTTGACGTCCAGCGCGACATTCGCCGAGGGCAGCCAGCCATTGCTGTTGTTGCGGATCGACCGGGGTAGCAGACCACCGGTGGTGAACAGATGGCCCGATGAGGTGAGATCGGTGGAGTAATAGCGCACACCGGCATTGGCGCGCAGCCGCATGTCGCCCAGCATCGTGTCGAGATCGAGTTGCGCGAAACCGGCCCAGGTCTTTTCATCGACGCGATAATCGCTGCCCGCCTGCAGGTAGGAGGCGTTCAGATCGCGCGGATCGCCGATGTAGCTGTAAACGCCGTCCACATTGCCCACGATGTACTGCAACTGCGTCTGCGGGGCGACGGTCTGCTTGAGGTTGTTGGGAATGGCCACGTCGGCGGGCACATTGTGGAAGACCTTGTTGTTGTACTGATAGCCGCTGTTGGTGAAATGCTTGAAGGCGCCGCCCGCCTTGATGGTCAGCGTGCCTGTCAGCTTGTAGGCGGCATCCAGCTTGCCGTTGGCATATTTGCTGGTGATGGCGTTTTCCTGCGTGTCCAGACGCTGCAACGCCCAGTTGTTGGGATCGGTCAGATCCTTGCCATAGGTGTTGACGGGCATGGCCGGGCGTGTGTCGAAGCTGAAGGCGGTGTTCTTCAGTTCCATGAACACCTTGTCGAACACCGGCTGGGCGAAATCCGATTCCTCATAGCCGCCCAGCGCGTTGACCGTCAGGCGGTCGGTGACGTTCCAGCTGAGATTGGCCACGCCCTGATAGAAATTGGTGTGGTTCTCGACGATGTGATGTTCGGAGCGCTGGTCGATGCCGGTGTAGCTGGCGGCGCGCAGCGTGTTGGTGTTGTCCACCACCGCGCTCTGGATCACCTGCGTGCCGCCGATGGGGCTGCCGGTCAGCGCATTGGTGCCCGCGCTGGCGATGGCATAATCGTCACGGTGGTCCCACAGACGCCCATAGAGGAAATCGACATCCAGCTTGAAGTCCTTGCCGGGGTGATATTGCAGCGAGGAGGTGATGCCCAGACGCTTGCGATCGGTGTACCAGCTGGAGGGTGATTCCGCCGTGGGCGCCCAGACGCCGCTGAGCAACGCGCTGCGCGTGGCGGCATCGATGTTGGGGCCGATGTTGGCGGCATTGTATTTCGTCAGGCCCCAGCCCCAGTTGCGATAGCCGAACTCATTGCTGCGGATCTGGCTGTAGGCCACCGAGACCAGCGCCGCCACATCGCCCCAGTGATGCGAGGCGAGGCCCACCAGGCGCGGCGTGACGCCGGTGGTGTTGGTGTTGGTCTGCCCCTTAGCCGAGACGATGAACTTGTCCCCCACATCGAAGGGCTTGGCACTGGTCAGCTGCACGGTGCCGGCGATACCGCCCTCATCCTGTTCCGCCGAAAAGCTCTTCTGCACCGCGACCCGGCTGAACAGCTCCGAGGCGAAGAGGCTGTAATCGAAGGAGCGCGAGCGGCTGACCGCGCCGCGGTTGTCCATGCCCGATGCGGTGTTGCCCAGCACCTCCATGCCGTTGAGCTGGGTGCGGGTGAAATCGGCGCCAAGGCCGCGCAGGGCGATCTGGCGGCCCTCGCCGCTGTCACGCGTGATGGTGATGCCCGCCACGCGCTGCAGCGATTCCGCCAGATTGAGATCGGGGAAGGCGGCGATATCGGAAGCGACGATATCGTCCTCGGCCCCCACCGCGTGGCGCTTGAAATCCTGCGCCACGGTCAGGCTGTGGCGAAAGCCGGTGACGGTGATCTGCGGCGCGGCGTCCGGGTCTTCGGGAGTGGCTGCGCCGGGGGCGGGTTCCTCGCCGCGCACGGCGGCCAGCTGGACCGGGCGGGGACGGGCCGCCGCCGCAACGGGGGCGGGCTTCAGCACCGCCACGCCGTTCTGGAAGCTGGCCGTCAGCCCGGTGCCGCGCAGCAGATGGTCGAGCGCATCATGCGCCGCGAAGGTGCCTCGAAGCCCTGCCGTGCGGCGGCCACTGATGGCCTTGGGCGCCACCACCACCTGCAGGCCGCTGGCTTGCGAGAATTGCGAAATGGCGCTGCGCAGATCGCCCGAGGCGATATCGTAACGCAGCTGGCCCGCGACATTGGTTTGGGCAGCACTGGCCTGTGCGCCGCCCGACATGCCCAGCACCGCCGCGAGGGCGAGCAGCGAAATTCCCCTGTTGCTCATCATCTGTGTTTCTCCGCTTCGACGCGCTTGCGTCTCGAAGGGAAGACGGGGCCCTAACCCATTCCGGACAAAAGAATTTTGTTGCAATATGGCGTCAGTGGGATGACGTTTTTGTGTCGCCGTCGGCGGTGGGGACAAGGCGCAGATTTTGCCCCTGATGCTCCAGCGTGAAGCCGTAAACGCTGCCGATGGCGCCCAGCAATTGTTCGGAGCTGTCGAGCTTGAAACGGCCCGTCAGCCTCTGATCGGCCAAGGCTGGCGGCGGCGGCAGGATCACCGTGCCGCCGCGCCGGTTGAGCGTCTCGACCAGATCGCCCAGCGGCATGTCATCGGTGTCGAGCCAGTCCTGCCGCCAATCCTGTTGCCTCGCATCGAATTGCGTGGGCTCGCTGGCGATGCCATCGGTGAGATGAGCGCGCCAGCCCGCGCGCACCGTCACGCCCTGCTGCGTCACCTGATTGCCGAAGCGTACCGCGCCGCGATAGACCGCCAGCTTCACATCGTGATGCGCCAGATCGATGTCGAAAGCCGTACCCAGCACCTGCGTGCGCGATCCGCCCGCTTCGACGGTGAAAGGGCGTTCCGGCTGATGGGCGATGTCGAAATAGGCCTCGCCCTTGTGCAGCACGGCATGGCGCTGGTCCTTGCCGAGTGTGACATCGAGGCTGGTTGCGCCATCCAGTTGCAGCGTGGAACCATCGGCCAGATGGACGCTGAGCCTTTGCCCGCGCTGCGTTTCATAATGCTCGGTCGGCGGGGCTTCGGGCGCGATACCGTCCTGTTGCCACAGGCCGGCCCCCACTGCCAGAGCCAGCGCCGCCGTCACCCCGGCAGCCAGCTTGCGGCGGCGCGTTTCGCGCATCGCCCGAATATCCTCGTTGGACAGCCTGCCAAAAGCAGCAGCCTGCGCCAACGCCTCGCCCAGCGCGGGATCCTCAAGCGTGGCCTGATGGCGCATGGGGTTGCTCATGGCCGCGCTCCCCCGGGCAGTCCGCGCTTTTCCAGCGCGGCGCGCAGATCGGCAAGGGCGCGGGTGCAATGCTTCTCGATGGCCGCCACGCTCAATCCCAGATCCTCCGCGATGGTCTTGCTGGCGATGCCGTCGAGGCGGCGGCGCAGAAAGACCTCGCGCCGCAGCGGCGGCATCACCCGCAGGGCGCTCACCAGAATCTCCACGCGCTGGCGGTAATCCAGCACGGTCTCGATGCGGGGCTGGGGGCAGGCGATCTCTTCGGTGAGCTCTTGCGCCTCGGGCATGGCGCGGCGGGCGCGGAAATAGTCATGCACCAGATTGCGCGCCACCTTGAAGCAAAAGGCGCCCACATTGGCGACGCTGCGCTTCTGGCGGTAATCATAGAGGCGCAGCCAGGTTTCCTGAACGATATCCTCGCCATCGGCATGGTGCCTCAGCCGCCCGCCGACGAACTGCAGCAGCGCCTGATGCAGATCCGCATCGTCGCGCTCGGCATGGGGCCGCATCGCAATCGAGCTGATCTCATTCACTGCGCCTTGCCCTCCCTGCCGGTCTCCATCCGGAGTCGGCCCGGAGTCGGCAAGGAGCTAGTCGAGAAGCATGGAGCGCGCGTGACAGTCAGGCTAGACAGGCTGCTCCAGCGAGATCGGCGGCGTAGAGAACCATGCCGGGCCGCTGTCCGTCATATGGAAGCAATCCTCCAGCCGCACGCCGAACCTGCCGGGCAGATAGAGGCCGGGCTCGTTGGAAAAGCACATGCCGGTGGCCAGCAGCGTCGCCTCATTATGGACAAGGTTGACCGGCTCATGCCCGTCGAGCCCGATGCCATGGCCGGTGCGATGCGAAAGGCCGGGCAGGCGGTAGCGCGGGCCAAACCCCTGCTTTTCGTAAAAAGCGCGGACGGCATCGTCGATCTCGCCGGCTTGCAGGCCGATCCGCGCCTTGCGGAAGGCCACCTGCTGGCCTTCGTGAACGGTCTCCCACACGCGGCGGACCTCGGGCGTCGCCTTGCCGGGCACGAACGTGCGCGAGATATCCGACTGATAGCCCTGCACCGTGCAGCCGCAGTCCATCAGCACCACCTCGCCCTCACGCACCCGCTGCGGTTGATGCGAGCCATGGGGATAGGCCGCGGCCTCACCCAGCAGGACCAGCGCGAACTCCGGCTTGCCGCCCAGCTTGACCGTGGCGGCATTCATCAGCGCGCTGATGTCGCGGGGGGCCATGCCTTCCCTGATGCGCGGCCAGACCCAGCGATAGGCGGCGATGGTGATCTCTGTCGCCTTGGTCATCAGGGCGATTTCCGCAGGGGTCTTGATCATGCGGCAGCCACGCACCACCGGATTGGCCGACACCACCCTGAGGCCCGGAGCCAGCTTGCCAAGCCCATCGCTGGCGAAAAAGCGCACCGTTTCCTCAATGCCGACCGTGCCATGGGCAAGGCCGCGCTCCTTCAGCGCACCAGCGATCAGGGCGATGGGGTCTTCATCCTCCTGCCAGACGCGGATCTGCGCGGGGATGCCCAAAGTCTGATGCACAGAGGGTTCCTCGAAGAAGGGGGTAACGATCACGGCATCGCCCTTCTGGAACAGCAGCGCGGCGGTGAGCCTTTCGCTGCGCCACCATTCCACGCCGGTGAAATAGACCATGCTGGCGCCCGGCTCGATCAGGATGGCGTCGATCTGATGGTCGCGCATCAACTGGCGCGCCCGCTCGATCCGGGCCTCGCGCTCGGCGGTGGAGATAGGGGCGATGCCTTGCGTGATATCGGAGAGATCGCTGGTGTCGATCTCGGCCAGCAGGCGGGCGGGCAGCAGCGTGGAAAGCGCCAGCGCGCCCGTGCCGAGGAGAAGGTTGCGTCGGGGGAGGGTGATCATGGCCAGACCATGGCATGCGTTGGGCGAGGCGCCAAGCAGCAGGCCCCGTGCCCCTGTGGAGAGGCCGTTACGACAGGATCAGCTGCCGTTCCATCTCCGGCGGCTCACCGGGCGTCTGAACCACGACGACGCGATTGCGCCCCTGCCGCTTGGCCTGATACAGCGCCTCATCGGCCAGCCGATAGAGGCTCTGGAATGTGCCTGTCGCATCGGCGCTCAACTCGGCCAGACCGACGCTGACTGTCACCATGCCTAGCGCCCCATGATCGCATTGCGCAATGCCTTCGCGCATGTTTTCGGCAAAATGCAGCAGCGGCAGGCCTGAAAGCCCGGCCACCATCGCGGCGAACTCCTCGCCGCCGAAACGCGCCACGGTGCAGACGGCGCCGTCCCAACGCTCCAGCCGCCGGGCCAGCGTGCAAAGCACCAGATCGCCTGCTTCATGGCCATGGGTGTCATTGATGGCCTTGAACTTATCGACATCGAGCAGCAGCAGCGCCAGCGGGCTGCCCTCGGCGCGGGCGGTGTCCAGCATCGTCTCGGCGGACTCGACAAAGCCGCGGCGGTTGCGCAGGCCGGTCAGCGGATCGCGCCGGGCCAGATCCTGGGCCGAGGCCGCGGCCTGACGCGCCCGGTCGCGCTCCAGGCGGATGCGGGCGAAGCGATGCGTCGCCGCGACGGAGAGCCACAAGGTCTGCCATGCAGCCGCCAGCAGCACCAGCATCTGCGCGCCGCCGCCCCACAGCAGCGTGTCCATGTCGAGGAACTGCGTGCAGGCCAGCGCCACCATCGGTACGATCCATGCCCCGGCAAAGGCGCGGGCCTCGCCGCTGCCCCGGCGCCACGCCAGCGTCAGGCAGACCGCCACGGCAAAAAGGGTGGAGAGGGTCAGCCCATCCAGCACCCCGGCCCATGCGGCGATCGGCCCGCTGCGCATCACGCTGAGCGGCACGCCGATCAGCCCCACGCCCAGCCCCAGCGCCATGGTGATCCGGCGCAGCCAGCCGGGCAGATGATTGCGCGACAGGGCGGTGAGCGCGCTTTGCGTCGCCAGCGTGATCGCCAGACAGGCCAGCGCGGTGCAGATTTGCGCGCTTGGCGCGCCCGCAAGGTCAGGGGCGATCAGCAGGGCAAGCTGAGACCAGAACAGGCCCCACACCACCATGCAGGCGGCCCAGGCGGCCTGCCATGCCGGGAACTGACGCCGCACGGCGAAGGCCAGCGAGGCATTGTAGACCGCCCCCAGCAGCAACAGCAGCAAGGCTCCGCCCACCGCCGTGGCGAGCACTGTCGCCTGCTGGCTGGCCTCATCGCCGCCCAGCAGGCGCAGACGGAGGTATTCGTAATGGGTCAGCCGGTCAAAGCGCAGCATCATCGCCTGCAACGGTGCATCGCGATGCGGAGCGCTGAACACGATCTGACCGCCCGCGCGCCAATGCGCGCCAAACTGGCCGGTGGCGATCTGCTGCCAATGGATCTGTCCGTCGGTGTAGAGAAAGCCCACAAGCAGCCGATCAAAGCGAGAGTTGTGCATCATCAGGGTCAGGTCATGGCGGTCGAGCCCCGGGGCGGTCAGATCGGCGCGCAGCCACAGGCTGGCCTGCTGGTAGTTTTCGGGTTTGCCGCTGCACTGGAAGGGCGGCAGGGCGTGGCGCTGCGGGACGGCGACAGGCGTCACTGCATGGCACAGATCATGCCCCAGAATATGCGAGGCGGCCGACGCAGGCGCGGCAGTCAGGGCGCAGAAGGCAAGAGCCGCCAGCAGGGCCGTCCACCAGCTTTTCATCTGCACTTTCACCAGCCCCCGGGTTAACCATGGCGACCATGGCATGGTTTTCTCATCAAATCCTTACGATGGACGGCGATTGACCTTTGCGGGCGATGGGCCTTGGCCCCGGCCTGGCGGATTTTGCGCATTGCGCGGCGGTGGCCTGCCTGTAGGCTGGTGAACCGCCATGGCCAGAAAATTTTCCCAAGGAAAGCAAGTGTGCCGATGAGTTTCGACAGCCCCTTCGATCGCCGCCGCCTGCTGGGCCACTCGCTGGCTGCGGGCGGGCTTGTTTCGCTCTCGGGATGTGTGAGCGGTGCTGGTGGTCCGGCGATGGCCTCGCGGATCATCGGTGCTGCGCCCAGTCTTGCGCCGATGCGGGCCAGTGTGGATCGCATCACCGATATCAAGGTCTGCCTGCGCCCCTTCCGCCCCCAGGGGCCGAGGCTGGATACCGAGATGCTGGGCGATACGCTGGTGATCCACAATTACGGCCATGGCGGCAGCGGCTGGTCCTTGTCATGGGGATCGGCTGAGGTGGCGGTCGGTAAAGCCGCTGCTGCTCTGCCAGACCGCCTGGCGGTGGTCGGTTGCGGCATCATTGGCCTGACCTCGGCGGTGATGGCGCAGCGTGCGGGCATGCAGGTGACGATCTACACCAAGGAGGTGTTTTCTCGCACCCGTTCGGTGCGGGCCAATGGCAGCTGGACGCCGGATTCGCGCATTGCTCTGACAGCGCCCGCCGGGGAGGCCTTTGGCGCGCTGTGGGAAAGGATGGCGCGCTTTTCATGGAAAAGCTTCCGCAGCTATCTGGGCTTGCCGGGCAATCCTGTCGATTTTGCCGACAATTATCGTCTTAGCGATGAACCTTTTACCGCGCGGGAGGAAGAAGAGGCTCCGCCGCCCGGCAAAGGCAGTTACGCCTCCACCGGCATGCCTCAGGACAGCAGCGAATTCGCCAGCTATGGCGAGCGGATCGCCGATATCACCCCCGGTCACGAGGTCTTTGCGTCCGGCAGCACGCCCTTCGCCGCGCCCTATGTGCGGCGCAGTTCCAACATGTTCTTCAACTTCTCCACCTATGGCCATTATCTGATGCAGGAGTTTCTTGAGAACGGCGGCAAGATCGAGATTCGTGAATTCCACGAACCCGGCGAACTGGCGCAATTGAAGGAAAAGGTGGTCATCAACTGCCCCGGCTATGCAGCGCGCGACCTGTGGCGAGACAGCAAGCTGATCCCGGTGCGTGGCCAGACCGCCTGGCTGATCCCTCAGGCCGAGGTGCATTATGGCATCTACACCAACAATGTCTCGGCGCTGTCGAAGGCGGATGGGCTGATGATTCAGGGCTTTAACGGGCTGGGTGACATGGAGGGCGTGGGCGACAGCTCCGAACTGCCCGACCGCGCCGAAAGCGAGGCCGCCGTGGAGGTGATCCGCAAAGCCTTCATGGGCTTCAAATTTGGCTGAGCGGGGGAGGGCACAGATCATGCACAGACTTGCGATGATGTTCGCCGTGCTGGCGGCGGCGGGATCGGTCTCGAGCGCCGCGCCTCCAGCGCCGACGCCGGGTCGCTATACGGCGGAGCAGGCTGCCCATGGCGCGCAGGTCTATGCGCAGGCCTGCGTCATGTGTCACAAGCAGGATCTGGGCGGTGATTTCGATACGCCGCCGCTGGTGGGCCGTTTTGCCCGCAACTGGGCCGACAGCAATCTGGCCAGCCTTGCCGATGACCTGCACCGCACCATGCCGCAATTCGCGCCGGGTTCCCTGAACGCTCAGGACAATGCCGCGGTGTTGGCCTACATCCTTCAGGCCAATGGCGAACCTGCCGGAACGCAGCCCTTGCCGAGCGATCCGGCGGCTTTGGCAAGGATGCCGTTCAAACCGTAATTACGCCCTTGCGCAAGCGGATGGCATGCTTTGCGCACCATCTGTCTCAGGATGCTTGACAGGCGATGAATCCCTATGCCAATTCTATGACACCGGTTTCCATTAATGGTAGCGCTACCTGAAGGAGGGGCGGTTATCCGGGCGCCGGGACAGAAACGATAAGGCCCGCTGATTGCGGGAGGGAATGGATGCATCTGCAGGAAGCCCGTCATTGCGAGGCATGATGCGCATCAGCGCGTCTGCCTGAAAAAATGACACCGGTGCCATTCCCTCATCACGATCACGCCCGGCATCAGGGGCAGGCAAAAAACATGAGGGACATGGGAATGGGACACAGAACAACAGGGTTTTATGCCAAGCGCCTCGGGCTGATCGCAGGCACCGCGCTGGCCTCGGCCGTCGGTATGCCGGCCATGGCGCAAAGCGCGCCCGCCGATCAGGCTTCTCCACCTCCGGCCACTGCCCCCGCAGAGGCCGAGCCCAGCGCTATTGTCGTCACCGGCTTTCGTCAGTCGCTGCAGGCTGCGCTCAACCTCAAGAAGGCTTCGGCCAGCGCGGTCGATGCTATCGTTTCGGAGGATATCGCCAAATTCCCCGACCAGAATCTGGCCGAATCGCTGCAACGCATCTCCGGCGTGGCGATCACCCGTGATGGCGGCGAAGGCCGCGAAATCACCGTGCGCGGCCTTGGCAGCCAGTTCACCGTGACGCGCCTCAACGGCTTGCCCGCTCAGGCCACCAGCAGCGCCAATGACTCGGCCAACCGCGATCGGTCCTTCGATTTCAACGTCTTCGCCTCCGAACTGTTCAAATCGCTGGTTGTTCACAAGACCGCCGAGGCCAATCTGGACGAAGGCTCGCTGGGGGCAGTGGTGGATCTCAACACCGGCCATCCGCTGGGCGCCAAGACCGGGCTGACCGGCCTCGTCTCCGCTTCGGGGTCGTGGAACACGCTGTCGGGCAACGTGGGGCCGCGTCTGGCCGGGCTGCTCAACTGGAAGAACGATGACGGCACGCTGGGCATCAACGCCTCGGTCGCCTATTCGCAGGGGATTACCGAGGAACTGGGCAACAACACCGGGCGCTGGGCGCAGGCGCCCTTCAATTCGGTGACCACCGGCGGCGTGACCACGCCCTGTTTCTCGGGCAGCAGCTATGTGCATTCCAGCGCCTGCGATCAGGCCTCGCTCTCCTTCCATCCGCGCTTTCCGCGCTATGGCATCATCACCCATGACCGCCAGCGCTTGGGGCTAACCGGCGCCATCGAATGGCAGCCCGATGACGCCACCCATCTGGAGATCGACGGCCTGTTCTCCCGCTTCCACGAGGACCGCACCGAGGAATGGGCCGAAGTGCTGTTCCGCTCGAACGAAAAGGGCATCGATGTCGTCAACCCGACCTATGACAGCAAGGGCAATATGGTCTCGGGCACGTTCAACAATGCCTATCAGCGTGACGAGCATTACCACCAGATCCAGAATTCCACCTTCTATCAGATCAACGCCCATCTCACCCATGATCTGACCGACCGGCTGAAGGTCGATATTCTGACCGGCGCTTCCAAATCGGTGCTGGCGATCCCCATGGCCACCTCGATCATGCTGGATGACCGCACCGCGCAGGGCTATTCCTACAATTACGCCAATATGAAGTCGCCGGTGCTCAGCTTCGGCACCTCGGTCACCGATCCGGCCAATTTCCAGCTGGCCGAAATCCGCGATACCCCATCCGACACCAACAACACCTTCCGCACCTTCAAGACCGACTTCGAGTGGAAGACCACCGACAGCCTGACGCTGAAACTGGGCGGTTTCTATCGTGAATTCGGTTTCAACACCTGGGGCGGCACGCGCAGCACGCTGGTCTGCCCTTCCACGCCGGGCAAGGATCTGGTGCTGGGGACGATCACCTGTTCGTCGAATTCGGTCACCAACAATGGCTTCCCGATCAATTCCAGCATGGTCGATACGGTCAATCTGGGCAATGCGGGGCAACCGGCGGGCACCACCAGCACTTTCATCGTCGCCAATCTGCCCGCCACCACGGCCTACACCAACCTCTACAACCGCACCCTGCTGCCTGACAGTTCGAACATTCGCTCGGTGCGGGAGGCGGACAGCGGCTTCTATCTGCAGGGCGACTGGAAGACGCATGGGCTGGGCATGGACATCACGCTGAACGGCGGCGTCCGCTATGCCCATACCGCGCAAAGCTCCACCGGCCTGCAGAACGGCACCACCAATGTGACCGTGCATCGCGGCTATGATGATTGGCTGCCCTCGGCCAACCTCAACTTCTTCCCGCGTCATGACATCATCCTGCGTCTGGCCGTGGCCAAGGTGATGACGCGCCCCTCTCTGGGCAATCTGACACCGGGCGGATCGGTGGATTCCTTCAACTATGGCGTCAGCTATGGCAATCCTCAGCTCGATCCCTATCGCGCGGTCAATTACGACGCGGCGGTGGAGTGGTATTTCGCGCCGCAATCGCTGCTCTCCGTGGCCTTCTTCCACAAGGATGTGTCCAGCTTCCCCACCGCCACGGTGACGCAGGGCACCTTCGCCTCGACCGGCCTGCCCATCTCGCTGCTGGCCAATGGTTCGCCCGCAGCGCAAAATCCGGAAGGTCGGGTGTGGACCATCACCTCGATCGGCAATGGCGCGGGCGCCAAGCTGAACGGCGTCGAGCTGGGGCTGCAGACGCCGTTGCGCTTCCTGCCGGGGCCGCTGAAAAATCTCGGCGTGATCGCCAACGCCACCTTCACCAATTCCAACGCCACCTACAATGTCAGCGGGCCGGGGACGAGCGTCAACGCCAATGGCACGATCACCCTGCCTGCCTCGACGGTGACCTCGACCTTCTTCGGCCTGTCCAAGACGACATGGAACGCCACGCTGTATTATGACAAGGGCCCGTTCGAAGGCCGCGTCAGCTATTCCTATCGTGGGCCTTACAACGATCAGAACAGCGGCACGGGCAACATCTTCGAGGGTTATGGCGCCTATGCCAGCCTCGACGCCGCGCTGCGCTATTCGATCAACAAGCGGATGGAGATTTCGGTGGACGCCACCAATCTGCTCGACCGCTACATCAACCACTGGACCGATGCGGCCACGCAGCGCGCCTATGAGTATCAGCATACCGGCCGCAGCATCATTTTCGGAGCCCGCTACAAGCTGTAGCCCAATGCTCCGCGTGAGGGGCCGGACCATCCACTCCCCCCGGACCGGCCCCTCGCGGCATGCACGACCCTCTGACCACATTCTTGCAGGAAGAACCAGGATGACCGGATTGACGCGACGCGGATTGCTGGAAGCCGGAGGCGGCGCGGCCCTCGCCGCCAGCCTGAGCGGGGAGGCGAAAGCGGTCTCGGTCGGCGCGCCGGGCATCGCGCCCGAACGCTTCCCATGGCGGCGCGGTTTCGACGGGCAGCGCATCGCCGATCTGGGTGACGGCACCTTCCTCAACCCGATCCTTGCGGGCGACCATCCCGATCCGGCCATTCTGAAGGACGGGCAGGATTATTACATGACCTTCTCCAGCTTCGATTCCTATCCGGGGCTGCTGATTTGGCATTCGCGCGATCTGGTGAACTGGCGGCCCCTGAAGGCGGCGTTGCACAAGAACATCGGTTCGGTCTGGGCGGTGTCGCTGGTCAAGCATGGCGAGCGTTATTACCTCTACATTCCGGTCAAGAGCGAACCCAACTCGATCTTCGTGATCTGGGCCGACCATATCGAAGGCCCATGGAGCGATCCCATCGATCTGCAGATGCATGATCATATCGACCCCTGCCATGTGGTGGGCGAAGATGGCACGCGCTGGCTGTTCCTCTCGGGCGGCGACCGGGTGCGGCTGAGCGCCGATGGCCTGTCAAAAGCCGGGCCCGTCGAGCATGTCTATGACCCGTGGCATTACCCCTCCGACTGGATCGTTGAGGGTTTTTCCCCCGAAGGCCCCAAAGTCTTCCGGCGGGGCGACTATTTCTATCTCGTCACCGCCGTGGGCGGCACCGCCGGGCCGCCCACCGGCCATATGGTGATCGCGGCGCGCTCACGCTCGATCGACGGGCCTTGGGAGAACTGCCCGCACAACCCCATCGTGCGCACCACCAGCGTGAACGAGCGCTGGTGGTCGCGTGGCCATGCCAGCCTGTTCGAAGCGCCCGACGGGCAATGGTGGTCCGCCTATCACGGCTATGAGAACGGCTATTACACGCTGGGAAGGCAGGCGCTGCTCGATCCGGTGACATGGGATGCCGATGGCTGGTTCCATATGACCGGGGGGGATCTGTCACGCCCCATGGCCAAGCCGAAAGGCGGCACGGCGCTGACGCATGGGCAGAAGCTGTCCGATGATTTCGCGCAGTTGGAACTCGGCACGAAATGGAATTTCTTCAAGCCCGGCCCGCATGAGGCGCAGCGCGCCAGCGTGCAGGCCAATGTGCTGCATCTGGCGGCGGCGGGCAGTGCGCCGCATGATAGTGCGCCGCTGCTGCTGCTGGCGGGCGATCAAGCCTATCGCTTCACCTGCGACATCGAGATCGATCCGGGCGCCGTGGCCGGTCTGCTGCTGTTCTATGATGAAAAGCTCTATGCCGGGCTGGGCTTTACGAAAGACCATTTCGTCACCCACCAATATGGCATGGAGCGGGGCAAGCCGCGCAACCCCTTCGGCCAATCCATGCGGATGCGGGTGACCAATGACCGGCATATCGTGTGGTATGATCTGAGCGGCGACGGCGGCGAAAGCTGGACCCGCTTCGACCGGGGCATGGAGGTTTCGGGCTATCACCACAATGTGCGCAACGGGTTCCTGATGCTGCGCCCGGGGCTTTATGCCGCCGGGCAGGGCGGCGCCCGCTTCCGCAATTTCCGGTTTGAGGCGCTGTAACCAGCGGTTTTGGGTGCAAGGCGCTGCAATCAGCGCCTTGCAGGAAAAGCCCGCATGCCTAAGATGCGGCCATGGATATCCAAGCATGACCGCCGCGCCTGACGCCCCCCACCAGTCGCTGCCGGAACATCAAGCCGACCGCTCCTTTCTGGGCCATCCCCGGGGGCTGGCCTATCTGGCCTTCTCCGAGGGGTGGGAGCGCTTTTCCTATTACGGGATGACGGCGCTGCTGGCGCTTTACAGCGCGCAATACCTCTTCAAGCCCGGCCATATCGAGAAGATCTGGGGCTTTGCGAGGTTTCGCGCCTTGCTGGAAAGCTTCTTCGGGCCGCTCACCCCGCTGACTTTGGGCGGGGCGATTGCCGCGCTTTACAGCGGGCTGGTCTATCTCACCCCGCTGCTGGGCGGCTTCATCGCCGACCGTTACATCGGGCGCACCCGCGCGGTGATCTTCGGCGCGGTGACGATGGCGGTGGGCCATTTCTGCATGGCCTTTGATGAGACCTATCTGGTCGCTCTGGCCTGCATCCTGATCGGCAGCGGCTTTTTCAAGGGCAATCTGGCGGCGCAGGTGGGCGATCTCTATGCGCCCGGCGATCTGCGAAGGGCCGATGCTTTCCAGATTTACGTGCTGGCCATTCAGGTGGCGGTGATTGTCTCGCCCATCGTCTGCGGTTTTCTGGGGCAGAAAATCGCGTGGCATTTCGGCTTTGGCGCGGCGGGCGTGGGCATGCTGATCGGCCTGTGCATCTATCTCTCCGGACGCCGCTGGCTGCCCGCCGAACCCAAACCGGAACCGGGCCATATCGCCGAACCCCGCCCCAAACTGCTGCCCGGCGAGGGCAAGCGCATCGCCGTTCTGGTGCTGCTGATCCCGGTGATCGCCTGCGCCTATGTGGGCAATCAGGAGATTTTCGCCGCCTATGAGTTGTGGGGCGACGCGCATTACCAGCTGGTCTTTTTCGGCAGCGCGATTCCCGCCAGCTTTCTGATCTCGCTCGACGCCATCGTCTCGAGCGTACTGCTGGTCTGTGTGGTCGCCTTCTGGCGCTGGTGGGGCAAGCATCACCGCGAGCCCGATGAGATCACCAAGATCACCATCGCCACCTTTATCGCCGCTCTGGCACCGCTCAGCCTGGCGTTGGGATCGATGCATGAGGCCGCGACAGGCGAAAAGGTGGGGCTGGGCTGGGCGCTGGGCTTTCACATCCTCAACAATCTGGGCTTTGTGAACATCTATCCGGTGGGCAGCGCGCTCTATTCGCGGGTGGCGCCCAAGGCGCTGGGCTCGACGATGATGGCCGCCTATCTGCTGGCGCTGTTTCTGGCGGGCATGATCGTGACCAAGTTGGCGACCTTGCTCGACAAGCTGCCCGGCGCGGTGTTCTGGGGGATGCATGCCGCGATCGTTGCGGGGGCGGGCGTGGCGTTCCTGATCGTGCGCGCCGCCGCCGGACGCCTGCTGACGCCGAGCGCCGATGAAGCCTGAAACGATCGGATTGCCGCAGGCCCGCCGTATCGCGCTTGCGGCTCAGGGCTTCGGGGGCAAGCGGCATGACGCCCCCGGCGGCAACCATCTGCAACGCGTGATCGGCAAGGTGCAGTTGCACCAGATCGACAGCGTCAATGTGTTGACCCGGGCGCATTACCTCCCCGCCTTTTCGCGGCTGGGCGCTTACGATACGGCAGATCTGGACCAGTTGGCATGGGGCCCGAAACGTCAGCGCAGGCTGTTCGAATATTGGGCGCATGAGGCCTCCCTGCTGCCCTTCGACATGCATCCCCTGCTGCGCTGGCGGATGGCCCGCGCCGACCGGGGCGAAACCGGCTGGAGTGGCATGCGCGCCTATGCCGGTGAACGCCGCGCGGAAGCCATGGCCGTGCTGGAGCGCATCCGCGGCGAAGGGCCGATGGCCGCTTCGGATTTCGAGGCGCACAAGGGCCAGTCGGGCTGGTGGGAATGGAGCGCTATCAAGCGCACGCTCGAATGGCTGTTCTGGGCCGGACATATCACCACCACCACGCGCCGCCGCGCCTTCGAACGGGTCTATGATCTGCCGGAGCGGGTGCTGCCCGCCGCTGTGCTGGCCACCGCCACCCCGCCGGATGAAGAAGCCCATCGCGCTCTGATCGAGCGCGCCGCTCGCGCCCATGGCATCGCCACCGACAAAGAATTGCGCGATTACTTCCGCCAGTCCCCGGAGCAGGCGCGCGCCGCCATCGCATCACTGGCGGAGGAAGGCGTTCTGATTCCCGTGGCGGTCGAAGGAGGACGCCCCGCCTGGCTCCATCGCGACGCCCGTCAGCCGCGCCGGGTGGAGGCGCGCGCCCTGCTGGCCCCCTTTGACCCGCTGATCTGGGAGCGGGACCGCACGGAACGCCTGTTCGGCTTTCGTTATCGCATTGAAATCTATGTGCCTGCGGAGAAGCGGATGCATGGCTATTACGTTCTGCCCTTCCTGCTGGGCGACCGGCTGGTGGCGCGCGTCGATCTCAAGGCCGACAGGGCGCAGGCGCGGCTTCTGGTCCGCGCGGTGCATCTGGAGCCGGATGCGCCCGCTCACACAGGTGAAGCTCTGGCCGAAGAATTACAGGCCATGGCCGGATGGCTGGGATTGGAGGCGGTTCATCACGGATGACATCCGCCTATGACCGCTCTCCCATCGATTGCACGATCAGGGTCGAGGTGGCGGTGGCCAGATCGCGCCCGGCGGGATCGCGGATCACCCCTTCGGTGAACACCAGCTGGCGTCCTCCCTTCTGCACCCGCCCCACCAGCGTCAAGGGGCTGGGCGACATCTCGATCTTGCGCAAATAGGCGATCTTCAGCTCCGCCGTCACCGAAAATGTCGCCTCGGGCATCAGCGTGCTGCCCGCCAGACCGCAGGCGCAGTCCAGCAGGGCGGCGATATAGCCGCCATGCATCACGCCGAGCCGGTTGCGGAACATCGCCTGAGGATCGGCCTGCATGGTGATCTCCCCCGCCGCCACGGCGATCAGCTTCAAGCCCAGCAGGCGGCTCATCGGCGCGTCCAGATGGTCTTCAATGAGTGCCATGGCGGCGGGGGCAATGGCCATGCTCAGACCGCCTCGACCACCAGCGCGATGCCCTGACCGCCGCCGATGCACATGGTGGCCAGACCATAGCGGCCGCCGATGCGATGCAGCTCATGCACCAGCTTGGTGGCAAGGATGGCGCCCGTCGCGCCGATGGGATGGCCCAGCGAAATGCCGCTGCCATTGGGGTTCACCCTGGCCGGATCGAAGCCCAGCTCGCGCGAGACGGCGCAGGCCTGAGCGGCAAAGGCCTCATTGGATTCGATCACGGCCATGTCGCTCACGCTCAGCCCCGCCTTGGCCAGCGCGTTGCGGGTGGCGGGCACCGGGCCGATGCCCATATAGGACGGATCGACCCCGGCATGGCCATAAGCCACGATCCGCGCCAGAGGTTTCAACCCGTGCGCCTTCACCGCCGCCTCGCTGGCCAGCACCACGGCCCCGGCGCCGTCGTTGATGCCGCTGGCATTGCCGGCGGTGACGGTGCCTTCCTTGCGGAACACTGGCTTGAGGCGGGCGAAATCCTCGGGGGCGGCATCGTGGCGGACATATTCGTCGGTATCGAACACCGTCACGCCCTTGCGGCTCTTGATCTCCACCGGCACGATCTGGCTGGCGAAACGGCCTTCCTTGATGGCCCTGGCGGCGCGTTGCTGGCTTTCCAGCGCCAGCGCATCCTGATCCCCGCGCGAGATGCCGTAACGCTCGGCGACATTCTCGGCGGTGACGCCCATATGGATGGTTTCGAAAGGATCGGTCAGCGCGCCGACCAGCCCGTCGACCAGCGCGGCATCGCCCATCTTCTGGCCCCAGCGCAGGGCGGGGGCAAAATAGGGCGCGCGGCTCATCACCTCCACGCCTGCGCCGATGGCCAGATCATGGTCGCCCAGCATGATCGACTGCGCCGCCGAGACGATGGCCTGAAGCCCCGAACCGCACAGACGGTTGACGGTATGGGCCGGGCTTTCCTGAGGCAGGCCCGCGCCGATCGCGGCGATGCGCGCGGCATAGGCATCGCGCGGCAGAGTATGGATCACATTGCCCAGCACGAAATTGCCGATGTCCTCGCCCTGCAGGCCCGCACGCTCGATGGCGGCGCGGGAGATCAGCGCCGCCAGCTCGCCGGGCTGCTGGTCTTTCAGCGCGCCGCCGAAGCTGCCGATGGCGGCGCGGGCTGCGGCAACGATGTAAACGTCAGTCATCATACTCTCCTGATTCGATGGATTATTCTGTATTGAGCGTAGCGAAACGCGCGTCCTTGGCCGCCATGATTGCGATCAGCGGAGCCGGTTCCCACGCCAGCCGTTGCGCCCTGCCGCCAGAGCCGCAACCCGCCGCGTGAGCTCTGCCGCGCCGATGCGATCGGCCTGAAACAGCGGTCCGTCTCTGCAAGCATGGCTTCGGCAAGGGTGGCGTCAACCTCGATGCCCAGTTCCCCCATGGCTTCGTCGAAGTGCAGCACCTCATTCAGCAGGAAGGGGGCGTCGTCGATGGGGGCTCGATAGGGGGGCATGCCTGGTTCTCTCGTCCGTTTCAGGAGGCTATACCAAACACTTGTTACAATCAACGACCTAGCATGCCTGAGCCGTAAACAGGATTGGTCGGATCAGCCGTGGCGGAAGATGCGGGCGATCTGGCGGCCGATCTCAGCCGGGCTCAAACGCCCCGGGCGATACCAGTTCGACGCCAGATTGAGCTGCGACAACAAAGCATTACGGTAGATCGAGCGATCGATGCTCTCGGGCAAAGGGAGCGCCTCGATCAGCGTGCGGAACAAGGCTTCGAAGGCATCGCGGCGGGCGATCAGTTTGAGCCGTGTGGGCTGGGGCACTTCACGGAAATCATTCATCATGGGCAGAGTGAGCGAATCAGGCCCCAGCTGGATCTGGGCCAGCCTGACGCAAGCGGCCTCCAGCCGGTCCCACGGGTTGCTGTGCGGGGCGATATCCGCCTCGATCTGCCGCTGCGCCGCATCGAGCGCCGCATTGTGCAGCTCGATGAAAAGCACGTCCTTCGATTTGATATGGTGGTAGAGCGAGCCGCCCAGCATGCCCGCCTGCTCGCCGATGTCGCGCATCGAGGTGCCGCGATAGCCCTTTTGCGCGAACAATTGCGCAGCGATTTCAACGATCTGCCGCCTGCGCTCAGAGCCCTTGAATTCAAGATCGATGTCAGGGGCAGGCTGGGTCTGTTGGGGCGGCTGGCTGGTCATCATGCTTCCGGTCGGGGCTTGCGGAACCTCTCTTTAAGCCATGATGGCGCCGGAAATCCACAAGGCGCGTCGATCCGGTTCAGTTGGCGGCGATGATCAGCTCTGTGGTCAGGCGGATATGGTCGGTCATGGTCGCCACCAGATTATCGGCATCGCGGGCCAGCGCGTAATCGGCGATCTTCTGATGCTCGTCGGCGACATCGCGCTTGCCCTCGCCAAAGGCCGAAAGGATGCGATAGCGTTCAGACTGCTCGTAAAGCTGCCCATGCAGCGCCAGCAGGCGGCGGCTGTCGCAGGCGCTGACCAGCGCGGCGTGGAATTCGGCATGGCGGGCCACCCAATCGGCGATGCTCGCCCCATCGCGCAGCTGAGGCTCGGGCTGGGGCATGGCGCGCAGGCGATGCGCCGCCGAAAGGATGCGCACCTCCCAATCGACATCGCCGCGCGCCACGCTGCGGCGCAGGGCGATGGCCTCGATCTCGCAGCGCAGATCGGTCAGGTCGCGCAGATCCTCCATCGAGAGCGGCGCGACGCTGAAGCCGCGCTGATCGCGCGAAATCACCCATTGTTCGGGCACCAGCCGCGACAAGGCCTCGCGCACGGCGCCGGTCGCGACTTTCAGCTCCTCGGCAAGATCCTGAATTTTCAGCTTCTTGCCGGGCAGATGCACGCCCGCGATGATGTCGTTGCGGATCGCCTCATAGGCCAGGCTGGTCTGGCTTCTGGGGGCATCATTCAGGGTCGTCTCGATCATCGGGGCAGTCCATAGCATGTTCGCCTCGCAGGCGATGCCATAGGCGCGGGCAGGATGGAAAATATATTTTTTGCCTGCGCCCATAGCTTGTCCATGGTTTATCGTCAGAATTGCACCTGATCCCCGCCTTTCAGCGAGAGGATGGCGCGGGCTTCGTCCGGCGTGGCGACCTCATGGCCCAGCCCTTCAAGGATCTGGCGCACCTGCCGCACCTGATCGGCATTGCTCCGCGCCAGTTGGCCCTTGCCCAGCCACAGCGAGTCCTCCAGCCCCACGCGGACATGCGCGCCCATCGCCGCGCCCATGGCGGCCACCTTCATCTGCGCCGCCCCCGCGCCCAGCACCGACCAGTTGTAGGCATCGCCGAACAGGCGGTCGGCCGTGCGCTTCATATGCAGCACCTCATCCGGGTGAGCGCCGATGCCGCCCAGCAGGCCGAACACCGTCTGGATGAACAGCGGCGCCTTCACCAGACCTTCGCGCCAGAAGTAATGCAGATTGTGCAGATGGGCCGTGTCATAGCATTCGAACTCGTAACGCGTGCCCGTGGCGTTGAGCTTTTCAAGGCAATAGCGGATGTCGCGATAGGTGTTGCGGAAGATGAAATCGTCGCTGGCCTCCAGCATCGCCGGTTCCCAGGCGTGCTTGAAATCCTTGAAGCGCTTCAACATGGGAAACAGGCCGAAATTCATCGACCCCATGTTCAGGCTGGCCACTTCCGGCTGCCAGTGCGCGGCAGGACCGACGCGCTCCTCCACCGTCATGCCCGGCGCGCCGCCGGTGGTGATGTTGCAGACCACGCCGCTGCGCTGCCCGATGCTGCGCAGGATCGGCTCGAAGGCCTCGACGCGCTGGTCTGGACGGCCATCTTCCGGGTTGCGGGCGTGCAGATGGACGATGGCGGCGCCGGCTTCGGCGGCCTCGACGGCGGAATCCGCGATCTCCTGCGCGGTGACCGGCAGATAGGGCGACATGGAGGGGGTGTGAATGCCGCCGGTGATGGCGCAGGTGATGATAACCTTGCTCATGAAACGCTCCAGTGAATGTCAGAACCGGTCCAGATCCGCCGCGAAGGTGGCGGGGCCGGGATAGGTGGCCGCGATGGCGGCACGGGCGGCGGGGACGTTGGCGGGCGGCACGGCGTCATGCGTCAGCACCAGCGCCTTGACCCCCGCATGGGCGGCCAGCTTGCCGACTTCGGCAGGGCTGAGATGCTCGGCGCGGTAATGCGCCTCCACCAGTTTGAGCGCCGCCTCGGGCACGTCGGGGCGCGTCTTGCGGATATGGGCGAGTGCGGCATCGGGATCGATGATCTCACTCACCAGCAGATCCGCGCCTCTGGCCAGAGCCTCCACCTTGGCGCTGGGGCCGGTGTCTCCGGTGTAGACGATCGAGCGCCCCGGCGTGTCGAAACGATAGGACAGCGATGCCGCTGCCATCGCCTTGTCGCCACCCGCGTCATAATGCGAATTGGTGGCCACCGTGACGCGATAGCCTTGCATCGCCAGCTGGCTGCCATCGCCGATCTCCACCACCTTGACCATCTCGGCGGGGGCATGGCCGGCGCGCGTGCGTATCACCGATCCTGACACGGCGGCGGCGTCCATCGCGCTGACGAGCCCCTTGACGACGGCGGCCGTGCCCACCGGCCCATAAATGGTCAGCACATTGGGTGAGATCACCTGATACCGCCGCCCCAGCAGCGCGAACAAGCCGCCGATGTGATCGAAATGGGCATGGCTGATGAATAGCGTATCGATGGCCTCCATGCGGACGCCCGCCTTGGCCAGCTGGTCCACCGCGCCGTCGCCCACATCGACCAGCACAGGATGCCCGCCCGCCAGCAGCAGATTGGCGGGCTGGGCGCGGCCATCGTCGGGGATCGGGCCTGAATGCGTGCCCAGCGTCACCCACTGAGGCGGCGTCTGAGCGGCGGCGGGCGAGGCGAGCAGCAGCGCCAGTGCAAGAGCGAGCCTCACGCCGCATGCTCCGCCGCGATCAGCGCTTCCAGACGGCGGCGCACCGCCACCGCGCCCTCATCAATGCGCAACAGCGCGGGCTTCAGCGACCAGAAGTCGGCCTCGCCCATGCGCGCCTGCTGGGCGGCGATCATCGGCTCGTCCTCGGTGGAGAAGATGCGGTTGCGGATTTCCCCGATGGCGGCGTTGAGCTGCGCATCCTCCACCGTATAATCGCGGGTGGAGGCGAAGAAGTAATGGGTGGTGCGCGCGGTTTCGGGCGTCATGATATGCACATTGGTCGAGGTGCCCGAGCCTTCGCGTGGGCTTCCGGCGGGCACCACGCCATTGATCAGCTTCATGATGCCCGGCGCGCTCCATTCCACATGGGTCCAGCTGTCGGCGCGCTCTACGCCGGGGGGCAGCTTGCCGCGCACGAGCGGGGGCGGCACGTCGTCATAGCTGTCCCAGCGTATGGCGATGATGCCGTCCTCGCGCTGCTCAACCTTGGCGCGGGTGCGGGTGATCGATCCGCCGCCCAGCGTGTCGGGGTGGAGGTAATCGGTGTGCGAGAGGTCGAGGATGTTGTCGATGAACAGCTGATAATGGCCGCTGGCCGCGATATAGCCCTTGTTGAAGGCGGTGTCGGGCGCCTGCGACAGGAAGGATAGATCGCGCAGCGCCGCAGGATCGGCCAGAGCCGGATCGCCCATCCAGATCCAGAGCGCGCGATGCGCCTCGATCACCGGAAAGGCGGTGACGGCCAGAGCGCGCGTCACCGGGCCATGCGGATTGCGCACGCAGCCGCCCGCGCCGTCGAAGGCCAGTCCGTGATAGCGACAGGTGACCACACCCTGCGCCACATCGCCCATGCTGAGCGGCGCGAAACGATGCGGGCAGCGGTCGAACAGGGCCTTGGGTGTGCCTTCCTCGTCGCGGAACAGGAACACCGGCTGTTCGAGCAGGGTGCGGGACAGGCCCTTTTCGCCAAGCTCATCGGACCATGCGGCCATATACCAGCAGTTGCGCAGATAGCTCATGCCATGATCCTTTCCTGCCCGGTGGCGCGCGGCAGGATGGTTTCATCCCAGCGGTTGCCGCGCCATGCGACATGCTGATCGGGCCGGATCAGCGCCAGATCGGCCGCGTAGAGCGCCCGTACATCGACCCCTTCGGGGCGCACCACCTTGAGGGGGATGCGCAAGGCCGCCGCCTGATCGCGGGCCTGAGCGATCTGGGCGTAATCGGCCTGCGGGTCCATCAGCAGGGTGAAGCCCTCGCCGAAGAGATCGTAAAGCGAGCGGCCATCCTCCAGCCAGGCATGCGGAGCCAGATAGCCGGGGCGGGCATGGGGTTGATAGCTCTCGCTGTCATGCGCGGGGGCGGGGGCATCCTCCGGGGCGACCAGCGGAGAATCCTCATAACCAAGGCCAAGAACCGTACCCAGCGTGTTGAATTCACGCCCCTTGGAGGCCTGAACCCCGGCGCCCACCTTGCCGCGCAGCATCGCGCCTTCGGGCGAGTCCTCCTCGATGATGGGGGGAATGGCGGCGACATAAGAGGCAAAATTGGCGATCGCCTCATCGATCACCTTGCGGTGGATGGGCGCGCGTTCGGCCTCATAGCTGTCGATCAGCGCGGGGCCGCCCCAGCCTTGCAGCGTGGCGGCGATCTTCCATCCCAGATCGACCCCGTCGCCCACGCCCATGTTCATGCCATAGCCGCCCGCCGGAGGATGCAGATGGCAGGCATCGCCCACAAGGATCATGCGGCCCTTGCGGTAGTGATCGGCCTGAAGGTCGCTGGCGACCCATGTATCGGCGCTCAGGATCTCGATGGGCACGTCAAAGCCGGTGCGCTGGCGGATCAACGCCGCTGCGTCCTCGGGCGAGATCGTCTGGCCTTCGGGGACGCCGGCGGGGGCGAAGAACCATGTGTCGTTGCGGTCCATCGGGCCGACGGCGCTGAAACCATCCTTGCCGATCTGCCAGTAGATGGCCGCCGGGCCATGAGCATGGGCCCCAGCCAGATTGGGCGCGCGGAAGATGATGTTATAGGCATGGGCCAAGCCGCGTCGGCCCTGCATCGTGGCCCCGATGGCCTCGCGCACGGCGCTGCGCGCGCCATCGGCGCCTACCAGATAACGGGCGCGCACCGTGGTGTCGCCATGAGCATCGGTGAGGGTGGCCGAAACGCTCTCCTCATCCTGCGTGGCGGCGGTGCAGCGGGTGTTGAAACGCACCTCCACCGTAGGAAGGGAGCGCGCCTTTTCCAGCAGCACCTTTTCCAGCGTGTATTGCGGCACCCATTGGGCATGCTCGGGATAGCGCGGATCGCGCTCCGGCGCGGCGTTGAAGGCGTTGGCGAAGCGCGCCAGTTCGAACCCCGCAAGGCTGGTCACGAAGACCATGTTGTTGGGATAGTCGATGCCGAAAGGCGCTTCCTGCGCCAGCCTATCCGCGATACCCCAGCGGCGCAGATGGGTGCGGGTGCGCACATTGGTGGTCTTGGCGCGCGGCGCCGTGCCCGCACGCTCATTGCGCTCGACCAGCAGCACGCGAATGCCGCGGCTGCCCAGTTCGATGGCGGTGGCCAGCCCCGAAGGCCCGCCACCCACGATCAACACATCGGTTTCCAGTTCCATCACAGCACCTTGTTCTCGATGGCGCCGATCTTCTCGACCTCGCAGCGCACCACATCGCCCGATTGCAGAAAGACCGGAGGGTTGCGGGCCACGCCCACGCCTTCGGGCGTGCCGCTGGCGATCAGGTCGCCGCTTTCCAGCGTGAAGGCCGTGGAGAGATAGGCGATCTGCGCCCAGATATCGTGGATCAGCTGGCCGGTGTCGCTGTCCTGCCGCAGCTGGCCATTGACGAGGCAGCGCAGCGCGAGGCTGTGCGGATCGCCGACCTCATCGGCGGTGACGATCCATGGGCCGATGGGGCCATGGGTGTCGAAGCTCTTGCCCACGGTGAAGGTAGGGGAATGCTTCTGCCAGTCGCGCGCGGAGACATCGTTCATCACCGTGTAGCCGAAGACATGCGCGGGGGCCTGTTCCGGAGTGACGCTCTTGGCCGGCGCGCCGATCACCACGCCCAGCTCCACCTCATAATCCAGCGCCACGCTGACGCCGGGATCGATGGCATCGTAAGGTCCGGCCAGGCAGGAGGTCTGCTTGTTGAACCAGAACTGGTTTTCCGGCACGGCCACGCCCAGCTTGCGGGCTTCCTCGGCATGTTTGCGGTAATTCATGCCAATGGCGAGGAATTTGCCGGGCCGCTCGATGGGCGCCAGCAGGGTGACATCGCCGAGCGCGATCCGCTCGCTGCTGGCCGCGACATGGGCCCGCACCGCGGCCAGAGCGGCCTCGCCCCCCGCGACGATGGAGAGCATCGTCGGCCAGTCTTCGCCCAGCGTGTCGAGCGGCACGATCTGCGCGCTGCTATCCTCACCCACCACCACGCCGAGGCGGGGCCTGCTTTGTCCGGCTGTCTCGAACCGCGCCAGCTTCATTCCATCTCTCCCTTTGTCATTGCGTCAGACTTGATGGGCGGATCACACGAAATCCGCCGGGGCATCGGGGCCCCATTGCTGGCCCAGCAGCACCGGCACGCCGTGGACGCCGCCGGGCGTCTCGGCGGAAAACACGTCGCCATCGGTCCAGTGTTCGATGCGGTGACCCCAGGGGTCGCGCCAGTAATCGAAGACCTGACTGCCCAGAATATGCCGCCCCACGCCCCAGAGCTGCCGATGCCCGGCCTGTTTGAGATGCTCGTGGCCAACCATCAGATCGTCGAGATCGGCCACCTCGAACGCGGCGTGGTGGAAGGCGGGCGGGCGACCGGGCATGGTCGCGAAGTTGAGGCTGTGATGGTCGGTGGGGATGGCGCCGCGGTCCAGCCGGACAAAGGCGGCGATCATGATGCCGTCCACCGTATGCACCTCATCCGACATCAGCAGGGCGAAACGCGCGCGCCACCAGTCCCATGTCGCCTGCAGATCGCTGACGCCCAGCACCACATGACCCAGCCGCGCCACGCCCGCCGGACGGGTGGACATGCGCTTGGGCTGGTTGGGGCGGCCGCGCCCGGCGATGGTGTTCCACGCAGCAGCCGCCTCGCCCGCGGCGATGGGCATGCGGGTTTTTCCCGCGATCACATTGACCTGAAAACCATCGGGATCGTGGAGCGTGATCTGCGATCCACCGCCGGGGCCGGGGGCCGGTTCGACCGGAACGCCCTCCGCCCGCGCCAGCTGCTCCAGCTCGGCAAGGCTGGCGGCGCGCAGGGTCAGCGAGACATAGGCGGGATCGCCCTGCACGGTCTCATGCAGGAAAGGCGCGTCGCTGGTGCCGCGCATGCGCAGGATGCCATCGCCGGTGTCTTCAGCCTCGACCATGCCGAAATCCCGCAGAAAATCGCGCATTTTCGCCAGATCGGGCGCGCTGAAGCGCACGGATTCCACATCCTCGATGGTGATGGTGGTCATGTCTCTCCTCTTCCCCGCACGCGGGTCTGCCGATCCTGCATCGAATCGATCAATATCTATCAAGTATCCGAATCTATCTTTTTTACGAGAAAAAAGTTTTTTACAAAGGGCGGGTTCCGAGTCGCCAGAGACCGGATCCAAAACCGAACGCCAGCATGGGCGGAGGGAGGGACAATGCCTGACAACAGAACATTCTATGCGAGCGCATATGCGTCGGCTGCGGCCATTGCGGCGGGCTTGCTGACACCGGGCAGCGCCATGGCCGGGGATGCGCAAGCGCAGGCCGCACCGGCGCCGGCCCAGGATGGCGCGCCCAATGTGGCCGACATCATCGTCACCGCGAACAAGCGCGCGGAAAATCTGCAGAAGGTGCCGATCAGCATCGCGGCCTTCACCGCCAAGGCGATCGACACGCAGGGCATCAAGAGCGTGGTCGACCTGCCGCAGCTGACGCCGGGTCTGGGCTTCACCCGCACGCTGGTGGGCACCAACGCCTTCCTGCGCGGCGTGGGCACCACCAGCGCGGGCTATTCCACCGAAAGCCCCATCGCCACCTATGTCGACGGGCTCTACATGCCCAATTCGGCGGCCTCATCCTTCTCCTTCAACAACATCGAGCGGATCGAGGTGCTCAAGGGGCCGCAGGGCACGCTTTACGGGCGCAACACCACCGGCGGCCTGATCCATGTGATCACCAAGGAGCCGGGCGATGTCACCGCCATGGACACCTCGGTCAGCTACGGCAATTACAACACCGTTCAGGCCAATTTCTATGGCTCGACCCCGCTCAGCGACACGGTGGCGGTCAATCTGGCGGCGCTGTATGTCAACCAGGCCGATGGCTGGGGCAGGAACCAGTTCACCGGAAAGGAAGCCTACACGTTCAAGGATGTGGGCGTTCAGGGGAAGATCCGCTGGCAGCCCGCCCCCGATACCAAGATCACCCTGCGCGGCTTCTTCGACAAGGTGAACACCGATCAGGGCAATGCCGTGGCGATGTATCCCGGCTCGGTGGGCACGGATGGCTCGACCTATGTCGGCAAGTATCAGATCAACACGCGCCTGACGCCCTTTGCGCAACAACGCCAGTACAGCGTCTCGCTCAAGGCCGAACAGGGGCTGGGCTTCGCCAATCTGACCAGCATCACCGGCTACATCGACAATGCCTCACCCAGTCTGCAGACGCAGGGACCGGTGCTGGGCCAGCCCCTGCCGGGGCAAGGGGCGATCAATCTGGGCGGCTATCAGACCGCCAAGACCTTCAGCCAGGAATTGCAGCTGACGTCGAACAACAAGGCCTCGCCCTTCCAGTGGATGGTCGGCGCTTTTTATTACCATGACAACAGCATGATCCAGATCAACGTCTATGGTACCTGCATCGGCGCGGTCTGCACGGCCCCGCTGCCGACGCAGACCACCGGCTATGCCAACACCCGGTCCTATGCGGGCTTTGCGGAGGGCACCTATTCCTTCACCCATGCCACGCGGCTGACGCTGGGTCTGCGCTACACCAGCGACCAGAAGACGCTGACCGGGCAGATCGTGCCGCTGGCAGGCTTTCCCAACTCGATCCCCGCCTTTCCGGCAGGCACCGTCACCACGCCCGCGCAGGGCGGCATCGCCACCGATGTCACCTTCAACAAGCTGACGTGGAAGGCGGTGCTGGCGCAGGACCTTTCCGACCGCATCCACGCCTATGCCTCCTACAATCGCGGCTTCAAATCGGGCGGCTTCAACCCCACCAGCTTCACCAATCCGGCTTCGAAGCCCGAAGTGCTGGACGCCTTCGAAGTGGGCATGAAATCGGAGCTGTTCGACCGAAAGCTGCGGCTCAACCTCTCGGGCTTCTACTATGATTACAAGGGCATCCAGCTGCGCTCCACCGCGCCGCCGGCCCCTCCGGGTGGTTCGATCCTGTTCAACGCGGCAGCGGCGCATATCAAGGGCATCGATGCCGATCTCTCGGCGGTGCTGCTGCCGGGCCTGTCGCTGGATGGCGGGTTTGAGGTGCTGGATGCGCATTACTCCAGCTTCCCCTCGGGCGTCTGCACCACGCCGCGCGCGATCGGCCTGAGCGGGCTGGGTGGCACCATCACCAGCACCTGCAATCTGGCGGGCTTCAAACTGCCGCAAGCGCCCGATTTCTCGGCCACGCTGGGGCTGACCTATCGCACTGAAACCCGCATCGGCCGCTTCGAGTTCAACGCCAATGACGGCTACAAATCCAGCTTCGTGTGGGAGCCGGACAACCGGCTGCGGCAGGGCAGCTATCATCTGGTCAATGCCTCGCTCACCTGGACGCCGCCGGGTTCGCGCTTCAGCCTGCAGGCCTATGGACGCAATCTGGGCAAGGCCTATTATTTCGTCAGCGGCGCGAACGGCGGCGGGAACGACGGCTATGTGCCCGGCGCCCCGCGCACCTATGGCGTGAAAGCGAGGTATCAGTTCTGATGGGCACGCCGGTTCCAGAGGTCGAACTCGATCTGTTCGCTCCGGCCAGCCTGCGCGATCCTTTCGCGGATTACGCAAGGCTGCGCGATGCGGGGCCGGTGGTGCGGCTGGCCCGGCCCGAGGTCTATGCCTTGGGCCGGTTCGCCCCGGTGCAGGCGGCCTTGCGCAGCGCCGATGCGCTGATCAGTGGCGAGGGCGTGGGCTTCAGCGCCGCTTTCAACGCGCCCAAGGGCATGAATGTGCTGCAGTCCGATGGCGATCTGCATCAGCGCCTGCGCGCCGCCGTCACCAAGCCGCTCACCCCGGCGCGCCTGTCCAGGGCGCGCGCCGATTTCAAGGATATGGTGGCCACGCGGGTCAAGGTGCTGGCCGGGCAGGGCTGGTTCGATGCGATGCGCGAACTGGCCTCGTTCCTGCCGGTGCAGGCGATCTCGCATCTGGTCGGCCTGCCCGCGGTGGGGCGTGACCGCATGCTGGAATGGGCCGCCGCCGCCTTCAACGCCATGGGCCCCACGCAGGAGCCCGGCGATCTGGTGTCCTTGCGCGATGCCTTCGCCTTCCTCGGCACGCTCAGCCCCGACAAGGTGGCGGATGGCAGCTGGGCCGCCGAACTCTTCGGCGCGGCAGAGAGCGGCCGGCTGACCATGCAGGAGGCGATGGCGGCGATCAGCGCCTATGTCATCCCCAGTCTGGACACCACCATTCTGGCCAAGGGCCATCTGCTGGCCAATCTGGCGCGCCATCCCGGGCAATGGGCGATGCTGTGCGAGACCCCGAAGCTGATCCCGGCGGCGGTGCTGGAAGGGGTGCGGCATTCCTCGGTGCTGCGCTGGTTCTCGCGCGTGGCGACGCAGGATTACGCCGTGGAGGATATGGTGATCCCGCAAGGGGCGCGGGTGATGCTGCTCTATGGCTGCGCCAACCGCGACGAGCGCCGCTATGCCGACCCCGACCGCTTCGACATCACCCGTGACAGCCGCGACCATCTTGCATGGGGCACCGGCCCGCATATGTGCGCGGGGATGAACCTGGCGCGGCTGGAAATGGAGGTGCTGGTCGAGGCGCTGGTGGAGCAGGGCGTGACCCTGACCCTTGGCGAAAGCGAGATGGGCAGCAATGCCGGATTGTATGGCCACACCAGCCTGATGCTGCGGCTGGATTGAGGGAGACACGCGATGCTGCTGACTGCCCTGACCGGCCCCGCCCCATGCCCCTGCTGCGCCTATGCCCATGCGCAGGCGGCGCTGCCTGCGATGCCTCTGCGCGGGATCACCCGCTGGCTGACGGGGCTGGACCCCGCGCCCGCCGCCGTGGCCGCGCCTGCGCGCCCGCGCGATCTGCGGATCGAGAATGTCACCATCGTCGATCCCGCCGATGGCGCGAAGGCGCGGGGCATGAGCATCGCGATCACCCTGGGCCGCATCACCGATATCTTCCCCACCGGCAGCAAGCCGGTCTCCCCGCAGGTGCAGGTGGTGGATGGCACGGGCAAATTCGCGGTGCCCGGCTACAATGACATGCATTCCCATGTGCTGGAATTGCCCGATCCCTCGGGCTCGCTGGCGCTGATGCTGGCCGAGGGGGTGACGGGTTTCCGCCAGATGTCGGGCTCGCCTGCTCTGCTGGCGGCGCGACGGGCGGGGAAGCTGCCGATCGGGGATCTGGCGCCCGCGCTGCTGGAAACGCCCGGTTCGCTGCTCACGCCGTTCAATGCCGGTTCGGCGGATGCGGTGGTGGAGGAAATTCGCCGTCAAAAGGCGCAGGGGGCCGATTTCATCAAGGTGGGCATGGTGTCGCCAGAGGTCTTCTTCGTCGCGCTGGAAGAGGGGCGCAAACAGGGCATCGCGCTGCTGGGCCATCTTCAGGAAGGCACCGATGCGCTGGATGCCACCGCCGCAGGTTTCCGCTCGGTGGAACATCTGGGGCCGGGCAGCACGATGTGGATCTCCTGCTCCAGCGACGAGGCCGAATTGCGCGCCGACAGCTACCGGCGCGAGGTCATCAAGGCGCCGCCCTTCAAGATCCCTTTCCTCGAAACGCTGGTGATGAAGAAGCTGGGCAAGATGCTGATCAACCCCTCGGCCTTCGCCAAACCGGGCGATGTCGACCGGCTGCAGCGCGCCATCCGCAGCTTCGATCCCGACAAGGGGCATGCCATGGCCGAGCGTTTCCGCGAGGATGGCAGCTGGCATGTGCCCACCATGGTACGGCTGCGCACGCAGGAATATGCCGATCTGCCCGACTATGAGCAGGACGAAATGCTGGCCTATATGCCTGCCAAGGCAGTGAAGAACTGGCGTGCGGTAACAGCGCGCTTCAAGGCTCTGCCCGCCACCATGCGTCATGCTTTTCGCGATGCCTATCCGCGCCAGCTCGAGCTGGCCAAACTGCTGTGTGACAGCGGGGTGCGGATGATGGCAGGCACCGATGGCGGTTCGTTTCTGGGGCCGGGGTTGACCCTCAAGCAGGAATTCGCCGAGCTGGCGCTGGCCGGGATCAGCCCCTTGCGCATTCTGCAGATGGCCACCGTGGACCCCGCCGACTATCTGGGCCGCAGCGATGCCATGGGCCGCGTGGCGGTGGGCTACGATGCCGATCTGCTCCTGCTGGACGCCGATCCGCTGATGCGCGTGGAGCATCTGCACGGCATCGCCGCCGTGGTGCGGGCCGGGGCCTATCACTCGGCGCAAGCGCTCGATGCGATGCGCCGGACTGTGGCGGAACACCGGGGCAGGCTGCATTGATCGGGGGCAATCACGCTTTGCGCGGCGTGGCCGCTAGAGCAACCCTGCCGGATCGCTGGTTGAGGGCCATGCGCCATCGATCCGGCCCGCCAGCCGCCGCCGCCAGCCACGCGGCCCCTCGATCTGCAGATCGTACCAGCCGTGGGTCGGGGCCAGCGGCCAGTGGCGGGCGCCGCCCTGCGCGCCCGGGGCCCAGCCGTGGTGAAGGGTGCGATAGGCCTGAGGGACCACCTTGATGCCCTCATGCCCCGCCTTGACGGTGAGGCTAAGCTGGCCGTCGGCGAAGGAGCAGACCGGTTCGGGCCCATGTGTGGCTGCGGTCCCGGCAAAGGCGCGATGGAAGCCTGCGGGCCCGATCACCCAGAGATCATAGGCCTTGTCCGCCCCGTAAAGTGGCCAGTGGTCGGTCAGTTGCCTGCCCGGCTCGACGGTGAAACGGCGAGGAATCTGATCCAGTTGCAGGCGGTCATAGACCTGAAAGACCCCCGCCAGCCCGTCCTTGCCGAGGCTCTGCCCGGCGGAGAAGGTCAGCGCCATACCGTCCTCGGTCAGCGCGCCGCTCACCTCCAGATGGTAGCGCGCCGGACAGGCCGGGCGCAGGCCTGCGTGCTGGGCAGGCAGGGGCTGATGTTCGGGCGGGTGGGCGTCGGGCTGTTTGGCAATGGCATGGGCCCGGGCGCTCCGCTGCGGCGCCTGCGCCATGGTCGAGGTCAGGGCGGCGGTTAGGACAGGCTGTACCGGGGCGCCATGCGCGAAATCGAAAGCGCTGGTCAGATCGCTGCACACCGCGCGGCGCCATGGGGTGATGTTGGGCTCATGCACGCCGAAGCGGCGCTCCATGAAGCGGATCACCGAGGTGTGGTCTGAGGTTTCGGAATGCACCCGCCCGCCGCGCGACCATGGCGACAGCACATACATCGGCACGCGCGGTCCCAGCCCATAGGGGCGGCCACGCAGGGCAGGCAGGTCGCCATCCATGCCCGGCGCGGGCAGGTGGTGATATTCGCCCTGCGTGGAAACCGTGCTGGCTCCGGCGAAACCGCCCGGCAGCTGCGCATCGGGCGAGGGCGGCGCCGGCGGCGGCACATGGTCGAAAAAGCCGTCATTCTCATCGAAATTGATGAACAGCACGGTGCGCGCCCAGACGGCGGGATTGGCGGTCAGCGCCTCGATCACCTTGGCCGTATAGGCCGCGCCCTGTGCCGGGCTGGAGGGGCCGGGGTGTTCCGACCCTTCTTCCGTGCCCACGATCCAGCTGATCTGCGGCAGACGGTCGGCCAGCACATCGGCGCGCAGCGTGTCGAGGCCATGGGTGCTGAGCCCCTTGTCGGCCAGCGCCTTGCGGGCGCCCGGTTCGCCGCGAAAGGCCTCGCGATATTGCAGGAAATTGGCCAGCGGATTGTCGCCGAAATTATCCGCCATATCCTGATAGATGCGCCAGCTAACCCCCGCCGCCTCCAGCCTTTCGGGATAGGTGCGCCAGAAGAAGCGCGGTTTGCTGGCGCTGTCGGGCTTGTGGAGATCGTCGTCGGGATTGTCGAGCGCCGGGCCGCCGCCCCGGCCTAGCGAGTCATTGGAGCCGGTCCACAGAAACAGCCGGTTGGTGTTGGTGCCGGTGTGCATCGCGCAGTGATAGGCGTCGCACAGGGTAAAGGCGTCGGCCATGGCCCATTGGAAAGGGATGTCGGCCTGCGTGTAATAGGCCATGGAACGCTGCGTCTTGGCCTGCGGCCAATGCGCCATGCGGCCATGGTCCCATGCGGCCTGAGCGTTGGACCAGGTGTGCGGCGTGCCCAGCATCCGCATCAGGTCGAAATCCTGCTGGGTTGAGAGCGGGAAGGGGCGCATGGCGCGGGCACCGTCATGCTGGTCCCACACGGTGCGGGGTGCGCCATGGGCGTCGGCGGGCAAAGGGATGGGGAAGCGGTCCCCAAAGCCGCGCACGCCCGGCATCGTGCCGAAATAATGATCGAAGCCGCGGTTTTCCTGCATCAGCACCACGATATGGGCCACATCGCCGATGGTGCCGGTGCGCCGGTCTGGCGCGATGCTGGCGGCCCGCGCCAGAATGGGGGCGAGCCCGGCAGGCAGCGAGGCGAGGGCCGCCCCTTGCAGGGATTGGCGCAGCAGGGCTCGGCGGTCGATCATCGATGATTCTCCTGATTGGCCGGGCCTATCAGGGGTTTGTGACAGAGGGCAACAGGCGCGTTGGTTCAGCGCCTGCCCGGCCTGGCAGGGCGCAGAAACCGCTTTTATATTTAGGAATCCTAATATAATTCAGGCGCCTTGATGCAGACCAGAAGGAAAGCCGTGATGCTAAAGACCGCAGTCGCGATCCGCCATGTCCATTTCGAAGGGCTGGGCCTGTTCGAACCCGTTCTGGCGCAGGCAGGCTATCGGCTGAGCTATCACGATGTCGGCGTCGATCCGCTGGAAGCGCTCGACCCGCTGGAGCCCGATCTGCTGGTGGTTTTGGGCGGACCGGTGGGCGTCTATGAGGGCGAGGCCTATCCCTTTCTCCACACCGAACTGGCGATGTTGAAGACAAGGCTGGAGGCTGGCCGCCCCACGCTGGGCCTGTGTCTGGGCGCGCAACTGATGGGTTTCGCGCTGGGCGCTGATGTGGGGCCGATGGGGCATAAGGAGATCGGTTTTGGTCCGCTCACTCTGACCGAGGCGGGCCGGGCCGGTCCTCTGCGCCATCTGGGCGACACGCCCGTGCTGCATTGGCACGGCGATGCTTTCGCAATCCCGCCCGGCGCGGACAATCTAGCCGCCACGCCCCTGTGCGCCACGCAGGCCTTTGCCCTCGGCCCCAATATCCTTGGCCTGCAATGCCATCCGGAGGTCGATCTTCAGGCGGGCATCGAGCGCTGGCTGATCGGCCATGCCGCCGAACTGGCCGGGGCAGGCATCTCCCCCGCCGCACTGCGCGGGCAAGCCGCCGACCTCGCTGCCGCGGGTTCGGGCGATGGCGCGCGCGCCATGCTGCACGCATGGCTGGAAGGCTTGCAGCATGAATGATGTCGCCGCCAACCTTCAGGAGGTGAAGGGCAAGATCCGTGAGGCGGCGGAAGGCTCGGGCCGTCGCGCGGAGGATGTGCGGCTGGTGCTGGTTACCAAGACCGTCACGCCGGAACGCATCCGCGCAGCCATCACCGCCGGGCAGCGCGATCTGGGCGAGAACAAGGTGCAGGAAGGGCGGCAGAAGGCGGCGGCTCTGGCTGATGAAAGTCTGCGCTGGAGCATGATCGGCCATCTCCAGACCAACAAGGTCAAGGATGTGCTGGGCTTCGCCGCCGAGGTCCAGTCGCTGGACCGGCTTTCGCTCGCCACGGCGTTGGATCGTCGGTTGCAGCAGTTGGGGCGGGGGCTCGATGTGCTGGTGCAGGTCAACACCTCGGGCGAGGCGAGCAAATTCGGCCTGACGCCAGAAGAGGTGCCTGCCTTCCTGCGCGAACTTACCGCTTGCTCCGCCTTGCGCCCCAAGGGTTTCATGACTTTGGCCACCTTCACGCCCGATGAGGCCGAGGTGCGCCGTTGCTTCCGCCTGTTGCGCGCGCTGCGTGACCATGCCCAACAGCAAGCGCCTCAGGCCGGGCAGTTGGCGGAGCTTTCCATGGGCATGTCCGGCGATTACCCATGGGCCATCGAGGAGGGGGCCACCATCGTGCGCGTCGGGCAGGCGGTGTTCGGCAAGCGCGCTCTGCCCGATGCCCATTACTGGCCGGGTGTGGCGGGCACGGCGGCGTGACCACGATCTTCGAGACCATCTCCGAACCCATCGCCCGGCGCGCCACCGCCGGGCTGGTGCGCATCGGCCATGTGCTGCGCAGCCGGGCGTGGAAAGGCGCGACGCCCGAAGGCGTAACCCCCACGCAAGGCCATGCGCTGGGCCTGCTGCGCGAGGCGGAGGGCGGCCTGTCGCTGGGGGCGATCGCCGCGCTGCTCGGCGTTTCGGCGCCCACCGCCAGCGATGCCATGAGTACGCTGGCGTCCAAGGGGCTGGTGGACAAGGCTCCGGGCGACAGGCCACGCTCGATCAACCTGTCTCTGACCCCTCAGGGCGAGGCGCTGGCCGAACGCACCGGCGCATGGCCCGATTTTCTGACGGATGCCGTCGAGACGCTGAACGATGCGGAACAGGCGGCGTTGCTGCGCGGGCTGGTCAAGCTGATCCGCGCCATGCAGGTGAAGGGCGACATTCCCTTGCAGAAACTATGCGTTACCTGCCGCTATTTCCGCCCCAATGTTCACCCTGAACCTGAAGCCCCGCATCATTGCGCGCTGGTCGATGCCCCCTTCGCAGACCGTCATTTGCGGCTCGCTTGCGGCGAACATCAGCAAGCCGATGACGATAGTTTCTATGAGCAATGGCGGTAAACTAGAACTGCGATCTGATCTGCGTGCCCACCGCCAGCGCATTGGCGGTATGGCGATAGCTGAAGGCGCCGGGATGGATCACATACTGCA
Organism: Novosphingobium rosa NBRC 15208; assembly: GCF_001598555.1. Lineage (GTDB taxonomy): Bacteria > Pseudomonadota > Alphaproteobacteria > Sphingomonadales > Sphingomonadaceae > Novosphingobium > Novosphingobium rosa. The sequence goes on along the minus strand of NZ_BCZE01000017.1, from coordinate 38,565 downwards.
CATCGGGCCGGATGTTCAGCCATGGGCGCAGCTGAATGCCATAGCTGGCCTCCACCACCGCCTCACCGAACAACAATTGCCCGGCGCCGTCGGGAGCGGTGACGCTTGTGGCTTCATGGGCCTCGCGCAGGCGCGGATTGAGCTTGGCATAGACGAAACCCAGCGCCAGCGTATCGGCATCCCGCCGTTTGAAGGTGCCCGTCTTGAGCAGCCCTGCGGCATACCAGCGCGTGATCTGCGAGGACACGGCGGGCTGAGCGGTGAACTCGCCAAAGATCGAGAGGCCGCGCGCGGGATTGGCCTCGCGCCAGATCATCTGGTCGGCCAGAACATAAACGCCGTAGCGGCCTTTCACCGTGCCGGTCTCGGCCTCCCGCGCGATGCGTGAGCTATCGTAATAGGCGCCCAGCTTGTAATGGCCGGGCAGCACGCGGCTACCGGTGCTGACGCCCGGATCATACTCCACCTCGAAGGGAATCAGCGCGCCGGTGGTGCCCGCCGCGAAGGGCTTGAAGGCGTTGGCCTCGTCACCAAGGCTGGGGTTCACCTGATAGACGCCGCTGCGCAAGGTGATGTCGGGGCGCAGGCGATAGCGCACAGCGCCGCCCCAGCGGGCATTGGGGTAATTGTACCATCCGCTGTCGCCCGAGAGGCTCAGGGCATGGGCACAAAAGGCGGCATTGACGAAATTGCAGCCCATGGCGAGGCCCCCCAGATCGTTGCCCATGGCGAAGAAACCGACGCGTATATCCAGCCGTCCGCCATCCAGCACCTGTTCGATGCTGGCTTCGGAGAGGCGGGTGTAGAGGCCGCCGTAATCCTCCTGGATCGGCAGGCGGTTGCCCACGAAATCGGAAGAGGTGCCGACGCCGCGCCGATCGTTGAGGGTGACATGCACGCTGGTGCCCTGCCAGCCCGCGATGCGCCCCATATCGAAATCCGCGCCCCAGCGGATCTGCTGGGCGTAGGAGGTGCCGCGCCTTTGCCCGCCATCGACCACCGCGAAGCTTTCCGAGACATAATCTGCGCGCAGCGTCACCCCGGCGTCCTTGATGCGGCTGCGCAGGCCCCCCCAGTCGCCGGTCATGGTGGTGCGCGGCGGCGGCGCGCCATGGGGTCCGGAGGCGGAGATGGGAGCGGTGGGCGAGATGTACTGGCTGACGAAAGCAGCAACCGCCTCGGACGAGGCATCCTGAGCGGACGTGGCGGCGGCGGAAGAGGGGGCCGCATTCTGGGCCATGGCCGCGCCGCCGGTCAGGGCAAAGGTGAAAGCGAGGGCAAGCGCCCGCATACCTTGCAGCACCACTGACACAGGCATGACCGGCGCCCGGCGGCGCGCTTCCGGCAGGGGCTGGCGGCTCCGGGGGGAAGGCCGTTGGGGCAAGGTCACAGGACAGTCCAAATATAACGAACTAGATGGTACATTTTTTGCGCCTTAGCGCGGGGGCATGATGACGTCCACGCCTCTTTTACCACGGCATGCGCGCGCCTCCGAGCAGCATTGTCGACCATGCTGGTTTCTGCGGCCAAGTCAGGATGTTGCCGAGCCGATACACGTCATGCCGGCAGCATCGGCTTTTGTTGAACCGGTCTGGATAGGGTGTGGGGAAGGAATGGCCGCGCCCATGCCTAGAGGGGGCCGAGTCGCGTCCCTTTGACAGGAAGGGGCTGACCGTTCCCGGTGCAGCCCCCCGCCATGGCGTCGTTCTGTTGGCGCCAGCCCTGCGTCCTGACGGCAGGCAAGCGTCGGCTCGCTCCGGTCAGAAGACCCGGAAGAAACGCAGCTTCACCGCCTGCCGCGCCGGTTTCAGGCTGGTGAGCGTGCCGACGAAAACCGCGTGATTCAACCAGTCATAGGGCCCTTTGGGGGCGGTGATCTCCGGAGTGGAAAAGGCGTAGCGGCTACCATCAGCGAAATTCTCGACCAGCACCTTGTTGAGCACGGTGATGATCGCGCCATCATGGGTTTCCAGCTCGTAGAGCGCGCTCAATTGCTTGACGCCATCGCTGCGGATCAGCTGGCGGTCGGCGCCGCCGGGGCGCACCTTGCCGTGGAGGCGGGGCCCGGAGAACTCGCCGCCGGTGATCGGCACGATGCGCCGCCCGCCCAGCGGGCCTTCGCCCATATCCTGAGATTCAGCGATGTCAGCGATGATCTCCAGCGCCAGTTCGAGGCGGGGCGCGCCATCAGCAGAAGGAGCGGAGGCCGCCAAGGCCTTCTCCCCCATGGCGAGCGACAGAAGCGCTCCGCTTGCCAGAAAATCGCGGCGGTTGGTCATGATGCCTGTCCTTTTTTGCCGGGGGCCACGCAGGAGAAGCTGGCGGCGCTTCCAAGATCGCCATGGCCGTCATAGCGGGCCGTGGCAGGATAAGCGCACAGCGGGCGGGTGCGGCCCGGCCAGGGCGTGCCCTTGGGCGCGGTGGCGCGAATGCTCTGCGGCGCCTGCCCCTTTTCCACCCAGTTCTGCAGCGCGGTGAAAGCATCAAAACTGGTGGTGCCCGGCCCGCCCCGGCAGTGGTTCATGCCCGGCACCGGGAAAACGCGGGCGAAGTCTGCGGCATGGCCATGGTCGGCCCTGTCCAGCGCGCGCCACCAGTCGAGCGTGTCATTCAGGGAGAAAACCGGATCGGCCACGCCCTGCGCCACGATCATCCTGCCGCCATGGCGCTGGAACGCACTGCGGTCCGCCGAGCGCGCCGCCATCAGATCCCAGGCCGAGACCGGAAAGTCCGAGGTTGTGCGATAGATGCCCGCCTGAGCCGCGTCCATATCAGCCCCCCGCGCATAGGCGATCAGCGCGGCGGGCGTGTTGGCCACGGCGACAGGCGGGCTCTGGAACATGGTGGGCAGCGCCGTGCCGCCCAGCATCACATTGCGGCCATCGTTGGCAGCAGCACCCGCCGTGCCGATCTTCCACGCGCGCCAGCCCGTGAAGGTTCCGCTGCCCCAATCACCGCCGATCCCGGCGTCCCACATCCAGTCGGTGTAGATGGCGTGGCCCTGACTGTTTTTCGGGCCGCCCATCACCTGCTCGAAGGCCTCGAGCTGACCGCCTGACAGGCAGGAGGCGTTCTTGGCGCCGCTGCAGGTCAGGCGTGCCAGTTCGGGGTGGACGCGCGCCGTGGTGCATTGGCCCACCGCGCTGACGATGCCGTCGCGTGCGCCATCCAGCGCATCGCAGGCTTTCAGCACCGCGCCGGAGATCAGCCCCAGATCGGCGTTGGAGAAACTGGCGTTGAGCAGCGGCAGGCCATTGGCGTCAAAGCGCTTGTCGCTCTGGGCGAGGCGCAGGAAGGCCTTGGTGTCCCACAGCTGCGCCAGCGCGGCGCGGGGCAGGGAGAAGCCGGGCGCATTGGCCATGATCCCGTCGAAATCATCGGGGAAATGCTCGGCCATGGCCATGCCTTCCTGCCCGCCCTTCGAGCAGCCGACGAAATATGAATATTGCGGCGGCCCGCCATAGAAGGTGGCCAGCAGCGCCTTGGCCGTGGCCGTCACCCGGCCCAGCGAGGCGAAGGCATAGTTGCGCCGCGCGGTGTAATCCCAGCCGAAGCTGGTGGGGCCGCCATGCTCGGGCCGGTCGTTGCGCGTGTTGTCATGGCCGGAATCCTGCGAGACCACCGCGAAGCCGCGTGACAGGGCGACCTCGCTCTGCTCGCCCTGCAGGTTGCCCAGCGCATCGCCCAGCACGCCATCGCTGCCGCCGCCGCCCTGAAAGAAGAAGCGGCGGTTCCAGTCGAAGGGCAGGCGCAGGTGATAGCGGATCTCATAGGGCTGCCCGTCGCTGCCGGTGCGGCGGGCGATATGGCCGATCACCTCGCAATGGGCGGGCAGGGGCGCGGCGGCGGGATGGGCCACCGCGCTGTCCACGGCGGCGTCCCCGGCCAGACCGGCGATGGCGCCCGAGGCAAGGGCGGTGCAGCGCGCCTGAGGGGCTGCGTCCTTCTGGGCCAGCGCGGGCATCGCCCCGCACAGGCCCATCACCGAAGTGGCGATCATCCAGCGCCGCATCCGCATGCCTTATTCTCCCTTAGTAGCGTGCCGTGGCGCTGACCATAAAGGCGCGCCCGACCACATCATAGACACCCAGATTGGTGGTGCCAGCAACCCCGCCGACGATGGGCGGCTGTTTGTCGAACACATTGTTCACGCTGCCGCGCAGTTCGAACTTGTCCGACACTTTCACCCGCGCCGAAAGGTCGAAATAGTCATAGGCTGGCGTGCCGGGCACGGTGGAGCTGGCGCTGGTGACGCGCGAGCTGTCGGTGAAGCCGCTGGTGTGGCGCCAGCGACCGCTGATCTGCGTCTTGCCGATATCGACCGCCAGATTGGTCAGCAGCTTGAAGCGCGGATAGCTGGCGGTGGAGCTGATCGTGCCCGCCCAGTTCTGATAGGCCGATCCCGGCAGCACCTGAATGTCGAATTGCGAGAGATAATTGCCCTCGACGTTCAGCGTCACGCCACCCTTGCCGCCCAGCCCCAGATCGGCGAAATCGGCGTGCCAGTCGAACTGGGCGTCGATGCCCGAGGTCTTGTAACCGCCCAGATTGAGGTAAGGCTGGGATGCCGTGGTGAACAGGCCCGAGGTGGCATCGCGCCCGAAGAGTTTGCAGAAATAGTTCGATGCATCGTAATTGGGGTTCGAGCCGTCGGTGTTGAAGCACTTCTGCAGCGCGACATTGGCGGCCAGCGGCGAAATCGCCTGACTGATCTTGATGTTGTAGTAATCGACCGTCAGGCTCATGCGGCGGAAGAGGCCGGCGGTCGCCGGGGATTGCAGCACGGCCCCGGCCGTGAAGGTGTCGGCCTTTTCCGGCGTCAGCTGGCTGTTGCCCTGCGTCTGCGTCACGATGGAGGTCGTGGGCTGGGTGAAGCTGTTGTAGAGCGCCGGATTGATCCCGGTGGCGATGCACAGGGCCTGCACCTTCGCCGCATTGGCCCCGGCGCGCGCGGCGCTGCGGGCGTCGCACGGATCACCGGCGGAGGGCGGCAGGCCGATGTTGGTCACCGTCTGCGAGGGGGCCAGGAACAGCTCGCCGATGTTGGGCGCGCGCACCGAATGCTGATAGCCGCCGCGCAGCAGCAGCATTTTGGCCACCCGCCAGTCGAGCGAGGCCTTGTAGGCCGAAACGCCGCCCGAAACATTGTAATGCGAATAGCGATAGCCAAGGTCGAGGTTGACCTCGCGCGCCAGCGGCGTGTCGGCCAGCAGCGGCACCAGCAGCTCGACCGCGCCCTCGGCCACGCTGGTGGCGCCGGTGGTGGGCTGGGTGGCGGTGATGCTGGAGATGTCGCCGCCGATGGAGGCCGCATCGGGGTTGAACTTGTAGGTGTTGCGGCGATAGCCCGCCGTGACGGCGAAGCGCACATTGCCCGCGGGCAGGTGGAACAGGCGGCCTTCCATCGTGCCTTCGATGGCGGTCTGGGTCACCTTCGTCTTGTTGACCAGACGGCGCATCAGATAGGCGCGGCAGCTGTCCGAAAGCTGGGTGATGCCGAAGGGATTGTAACCGCCCGCGCAGATGCTGGCGCCGCCATCGGGCGCGTTGATCAGCGTGCGCGCCGCCGACATGCTCATCGCGCCAGAGGTGGTGATGTCCTTGTTCAGCCCCTCGCCATAGGAGGCGTAGAGATCCCAGCTGCCGTCCAGCCCGGTCAGCTTGCCCTTGGCGCCCACCAGGCCCTGATAGGTCTGGCCCTCGGTGGTGAAGGCGCGGGGGCCTGCCTCATCGGCGCGCTTGTTGAAGGTGAAGGTGGCGGTGGGATTGGCGCGCGAGGCCAGCAGAGTCTTCAGATCCGCCGGGATGAAGGGATTGGTGACGGGAATATCCAGCTGCCACGGCGCGGCCAGAATGGGCTGAGAGGATTGCGTCGAGGCGCTGGTGTCGTTGTAGAGGCCCTGTGCGTAAAGGGTGGTGTGATCGTCCACCTCGAACTCGCTATGCGCGAAGATGTTGTAGCGCTTCAGGGGTACCTGGATGAAATTGTAGAAATTCGAATTGTAGCCGAAGGCGGTTGGCGTGGAAACGTAAGGGTTGGTTGTCGGGCCCTGATAATTGTAGGCGGGGGCCGTCTTGGTGAACAGCGAGCCGTTCTGGTTGAAGCCCAGATTGGTGGTGCCGGTGACCGTTCCGGCGGCCACGCCATATTTCCCGAACACGCTGTTGAGCGCGGCCTGAGAGGCGAAATTGCCCGCCTGGGGCACATAGTACCCCTGCGAGATAAAGCCGCTGGTGGCGCTGTATTTCGAGAAATCGCGATCCTGCGAACTCAGCACCGAGCGATGGGCATATTCGCCCGAAATGATCAGCGAACCGCGCCCCTCGGCAAACGCCGTGCCGTACAGCACGCCAAGCTGCTGGTTGCCCGCGTCACCCTGCCCGGAGATCCCGGCCTGAGCGCGCATCTCCAGCCCGCGGAAATTCTTGCGCAGCTTGAAATTGACCACGCCCGACATGGCGTCCGACCCATAGGTGGCTGAGGCGCCGCCCGAAATCACCTCGACATTGCCGATGGCGAGCGAGGGGATGGTGTTGATGTCGATGGTGCTGTCGATGCTGCCGGGCTGCAGGCGGCGGCCCTCCAGCAGCACCAGATTGCGCTGGGCGCCAAGGCCGCGCAGGTTGAGCGTCGACTGGCCGACGGTGCCCCCGGTGCTGGAGTTCGAAAAGCTGCCCGCGCCCGGCTGGAAGGCGGGCATCTGCAGCAGCGCGGCATCCACGGTGGGCTGGGCGGTGGCCTGCAGCGCCTCGGCCGAGGCGGTGACGATGGGGCTGGGCGCCACCAGATCGCGGCGGGCGATGCGCGATCCGGTCACGATGATGTCATTGGCCTGCGGCTGGGCCGATGCGGTGTCTTGCGCCGTGGCTGTCTGTGCGGAGATGGCAAGTGCAAGGATGCTGCAGCCGATCCCGGCCTGCTTTCGATAAAACATCATAGTCCCCCAGTTTTGTTATGCGTCACAGCTATCTGCAAAGGGGGAGGGTGGCCAAGGGATTTTTGCTATCGATCAATGCAATTTCGGCATTGTTCGAACAGGCCTGATCTCGCGCGGGCGTGGATGGAACACGCGGAATTTATTTATTATTTTTTCTTTATGTCTGCTCCTGCGCGAACGATCAATCCAGTTCGGTGATCGGCGCCTGTGTCGAATGGCGCAGGATCAGCTGCGGGATCAGCATCGTGTCGGCGGGCTGCTGCCCCTTGATCTTGGCGATCAGCGTTTCCACCAGCATCGTGCCCGCCCGGGCCGGATCCTGCGAGATGGTGGTGAGCGGCGGGTTGGTCAGGGCCGCGATCGGAATGTCATCGAAGCCGACGATGCCCAGATCCTGAGGAATGCTCAGCCCGGCTTCCTCGAAAGCGCGCATGGCGCCCACGGCGATCAGGTCGCAGGCGGCAAAAACCGCGTCGAAATCCGCTTTGCTGCTCAGCAATTGCTGCGCAGCAGTGTAGCCGGAAGCCTCATTGGTGTCGGCGCTGATGCACAGCGCCGGATCGGGGGTGAGGCCATCGGCGTGTATCGCTTCGCAGGCGCCGCGATAGCGCTCCTCGATCTCGGGCGCGCGGCTGGAGGCGTCGCCCAGAAAGGCGATGCGGCGATAGCCACGGTCCAGCAGATGGCGCGCGGCGAGTTGGCCGCCCAGACGGTTGTCACAGCCGATGGTGCCGTCCGGATTGTCGGCCTGCACCGCGCCCCAGCGCACGTAATGGGTGCCCTCACGCTCGAGCAGGTCCAGCTTGTCGCGATAGGTTTCATAGTCGCCATAGCCCAGCAGCATGATGCCATCGGCCTTGTGGCTGTCTTCATAATCCACATGCCAGTTGCGCGACAGTTCCTGAAACGAGGCCAGCAGATCGTAACCCAGCCGCGAGCAGGCCTGCGAGATCGATCCTAGCATCGAAAGGAAGAAAGGATTGATCTGGCCATCCTCGGGCGCTTCTTCCTCGAAGAACAGCAGGGCGAGGGTCTTGGTGGTGCCCGAACGCAGGCGCGAGGCATTCTGGTCGACCGCATAGTTGAGCTGCGCGGCGATCGCCTCGATCCGCTTGCGCGTCGCCTCGCTGACCGAGGGGTGGCCGCGCAATGCGCGCGACACGGTGGGCTGCGAGACACCGGCCCGCTGCGCAATATCGAAGGATGTCGGCTTGTAGGTCATTGATCGGCCCGGGCTGCTGCTGGGGGAAATCTAGCAGGCGGGCCGGGCGGTGAAAAGCCGCCCCCGCATCCCTCCGTTACTCTGCGTAAGCCGCTGTGACCAAAAGCACACCGATAGCGGTAAAGATGCAACAGGTTCCGGCGACAGCAGCGGAACGTCACTGCATAGCAATGGTATACGTATGTCATCTTCTTCTCAAAACCGGAGCACAGGAGCAGTCAATTTGGCGTGCCCCGGCTGTGAGGGGCGGGCGAATGAACCGCTGAGCGATGGTTCAAGAGGCCAACAGGGAGGGAATATGACCAAGATTTTCGGGCGCCTTCGCGCCACTGGCCTGTCGTGCAACGTGCTGAAAGCCGGTGTTGCTGGCATGGCTGTGGCCATCGCCGCGCCGGTCTGGGCGCAGGACACCACGCCGCAGGACACCAGCACGCAGAGCGCCTCCAGCGCCGAAGCCCCCACGAAGGACATCGTCGTCAGCGGCTATCGCCAGTCGGTGGACAATGCGATCCGCGTCAAGAAGCTGTCGATCGCCGTGGTCGAGACGGTGAATGCCGAAGACGTCGGCAAACTGCCCACCAACTCGATCACCGATGCGCTCTCGCAGCTGCCCGGCGTGACCGCCCAACGCCTCGACGGGCGTTCGGACGTGCTGGCGGTGCGCGGTTTCGGCCCCAACTTCACCACCACGCTGTTCAACGGCCGTGAAATCGCCACCATCGCGGACGATCGCGGCTTCCAGTATGACCAGATTCCGGCCGAACTCATCAACCGCGCCGATGTCATCAAGACCGCCGCGCCCGACATGATCGCGCAGGGCGTGGCGGGCACCGTCAACATGATGACGATCGACCCGCTGGCCCAGAACCACCGCATCCTGACCGTTTCGGGCAAGTTCGAGGGCAATGCCTATTCCAAGGCCGCGCCCGATGTGACCCATCGCGGCTACCGCGTGACGGGCATCTATGTCGACAAGTTCGCCGATGACACGATCGGCGTCGCGCTGGGCGGCACGCTGCTCTCCTCGCCGCAGCAGGAGCGCCAGTATGAGAACTGGGGCTTCCCCACCGATGCGTCCGGCACCTATCTGCCAGGCGGCGCGAAGTACTTCACCAGCGGCAACGTGCAGACCCGCCAGTCGGTGTTCGGCAGCCTGAAGTATCGCCCGAACGAGAAGCTGGAACTGTCCTTCGACGGTTTCTACTCGCATTTCCGCACCGTTCAGCAGCAGCGCGGGCTTGAAGTGCCGATGTCCTGGGGTTCGGGCACGCTGGGCGCCACCACCGTCAGCAATGGCGTGGCGACGCAGGCCACCTACACCAATGAATATGCGGTGCAGCGCAACAACTACAACCAGCGCAACGCCCGCACGCTGGAGCTGGGCGGCAACGCCAAGTATAATTTCTCCGAGACGCTGCATCTCAATGTCGATGCCAGCTATTCGCGCGCGCATCGCCGCGATACCAATCTGGAAACCTACACCGGCACCTGCTACAATGCCTATACGACCAAGTCGCCTTCGTGCCAGCCTTCGACGATCACGGCCACGCAGCAGCCCAACGGCATCTACAGCCTGACCAGCTCGCTGAACTACGCCAACCCCACCGCCGAAGTGCTGACCGATCCGCTGGGCTGGGGCTATAACGGCACCTCGCCGGTGGTGCAGGCCGGCTTCCTCAACGCGCCCGACTATGTCGACGAGATCAAGGCGCTGCGCACCGATCTGGAAAAGGATCTGGGCGGTGGCTTCTTCAAGAGCATCAAGGCTGGCGTTTCCTACAGCGTCCGCTCCAAGACCGCCGGCTTCAAGTCCTATTTCCTGACGCCGGGCGCCACCAATGCCACCACCCAGCTGGCCATTCCCAGCTCGATCCTGCTGCCTTCGGTCACGCCCTATGGCTTTGCCGGGCAGACGCTGGCCTATGATCCGCTGGCGGCTGCCGGTCTGCTGACCAGCACCTTCGACAACCGCCCCCAATCGACCACCCGCGACTGGCTGGTGCGCGAGAAGGTGTGGAGCGGCTACATCATGGCCAACATCGACAGCGTGGTGAGCGGCGTGCCCCTGAAGGGCAACATCGGTGTGCAGATCGTCAACACCAACCAGTACTCCACCGGCAATTCGGCCTTCCTGTCATCCACCGGCGCGGTCACCTATTCGCCGGCCTATGGCGGCGCGAAATACACCTATGTCCTGCCCAGCTTCACGCTGAAGGGCGAGGTGATGCACAATGCCTTCGTGGTGGTGTCGGCCTCGCAGTCGATGTCGCGTTCGGAACAGGGCTATGAAGCGGTGCCCTTCCAGATCAGCTACAACACCACGACGGGCGGCAATGCGGGCTTCAGCTTCAGCGGCACGGGCGGCCAGCCCGCGCTGCGGCCTTACCTCTCGACCAACTTCGATCTGTCGCTGCAGAAGTATTTCGCCAATGGTTCGGGCCTGATCTCGGTTTCGGCCTTCTACAAGAACCTGACCAATTTCGTCGATCCGGTCGGTTCCTATGTGACCACCATCTCGCCTGCTGCCGCAGCGGCGATTTCGGGCGGGGCTGCGGCCAACAATCAGGTGCTGGTGACGGTGCCGAACAATGGCGGTCGCGGCTATGTCTCGGGCTTCGAATTCCAGGCGGAACTGCCCTTCTCGGCCTTCTCGCGCTCGCTCGACGGTTTCGGCCTGCGTCTGAACGGTACGCATAACATCAGCTCGGTCAGCTTCGCGCCTCCGGGTGGCGGCGTGCTGCAGACGGTGACGGTGCCGGGTCTCTCGGCCTGGACGGGCGTGGTGACCGGCTATTACGAAAAGCACGGCCTGTCGCTGCGCAGCACCTATCAGTATCGCAGCAGCTTCCTGGGTCTTTCGACCACGGTGGAGCAGGCGCAGTCCTACAACATCACCCGCGGCGAAGGCCTGCTGAGCGCCCAGATCGGTTACGAGTTCCAGAACGGCCCGATGAAGGGTCTGAGCGTCACGCTGACGGGCTCGAACCTGACCAACGCGCCTTTCGAGAACTACTACCAGATGACCAAGCTGCCTCTGAAGTATGAAACCTATGGGGCGACCTATTCGATCGGGGCTTCCTACAAGTTCTGATCGGCCTATGATCTGATCGATGGACGGCGCGTCGGGCAAGGTCTGGCGCGCCGTTCTGTTTAAGGCGCAGGTCATCGGGGGAGTGGGCATGCAGGACATCACCATCATTGGGGGCGGCACGGCGGGCTGGATGGCGGCAGCGATCCTCTCGCGCTATCTGGCGAAGCACTGGCGCATCACGCTGGTCGAATCCGAGGAGATCGGCACCGTCGGCGTGGGCGAGGCGACCATCCCGCAATTGCAGATCCTGCATCGCGCTCTGGGCATCGACGAGGCGGAGTTCCTCGCCTTCTGCAACGGCACCTACAAGCTGGGGATCGATTTCGTCGGCTGGGGCGATGAGGACAGCCGTTATATCCACGCTTTCGGAGAGATCGGCCGACCGCTGGGGCTGGTGCCTTTCCATCATTACTGGCTGCGCGGGCAAAGACTGGGCATTGCCAAGCCGCTGACGGACTATTCGCTCAATGCCAGCGCCGCTTATGCGGACAAATTTCAGCATGGCGTGCCCGCAAGCGGCGCGCCGCTGGGCGGCCTGAGCCACGCCTTTCATTTCGACGCCAGCCGCTATGGCCAGTTCCTGCGCGCCTATGCCGAAAAGCGCGGCGTGCGGCGGGTCGAGGGGCGCATCACCCAGGTCACCCGCGATGGCGAGAGCGGCGATGTCGCCCATGTCACGCTGGCCAGCGGCGAGCAGGTCGGCGGCCACCTCTTCCTCGATTGCTCGGGCTTTGCCGGACTGCTGATCGAGGGCGCGCTGGCCACCGGCTATGAGGACTGGCGCCACTGGCTCCCCTGTGACCGCGCCATCGCCGTCCCCTGCGCCAATGCGCCCGATCTGACGCCCTACACCCGCTCAACCGCACGCGAGGCGGGCTGGCAATGGCGCATTCCGCTGCAAAACCGCATCGGCAACGGTTATGTCTATTGCAGCGCCTTCACCAGCGACGATGCCGCGCAGCAAACCTTGCTGGGCAATCTGGACGGCGGCCCTCTGGCCGATCCGCGCCCCTTGCGTTTCACCACCGGGCGGCGGCGCAAGATGTGGAACCACAATGTCGTGGCGCTGGGGCTGGCGAGCGGCTTTCTCGAACCGCTGGAATCCACCAGCATCCATCTGGTGCAATCGGGCGTGGAGCGGCTGCTGAAATTCCTCCCTCAGGGCGCGATCCGGGTGGCCGATGTCGATGCCTTCAACGCTCAGGCCGCGTTTGAATTCGAATCCGTCCGCGATTTCCTTATCCTGCACTATAAACTCAACCGCCGCCCCGAGCCTTTCTGGCGCGCCTGCGCGGCGATGGCTGTGCCCGACAGCGTGACCGCCAAGCTGGACCTGTTCGCAGCCAACGGCCGCATCACTCGCCTGAGCGAGGAACTCTTCGCCGAAGTCGGCTGGCTGCAGGTGCTGCTGGGGCAAGGACTAAGCCCGCAAGGCTATCACCCGCTGGCCGATCAGCCCAGCGACGGCGAATTGGCGGAATTCCTCAAGCTGCTGGAAACCGCCGTCAGTCGACAGGTGGCGGGCATGCCCGATCATGCCGCCGCCTTCGCCCGTTCAGCCCCCACCACAATGATAACAACGCGCGCCTGACTTTGGAGAGCTTCCCATGCCCAAACACCTGACCTCTCTTGCCCGGCTGATCGGTCTGGCCGCTCTTTCATGCGCCAGCCTGCCCGCCAGTGCCGCCCCTGCGCCTCTGCCCCTCACGGAGGGTGTCACCACGGTGAAGCATCCGGCATGGGCGCGCACAGCCAACATCTATGAGGTCAATCTGCGACAGTACACGCAGCAGGGCTCGTTCCGGGCCTTCGAACAGCATCTCCCGCGCCTGCGCAAGATGGGCGTCGATATCCTCTGGCTGATGCCGATCAACCCGATCAGCCACAAGATGCGCAAGGGATCGCTGGGCAGCTATTACGCCATTCAGGACTACAAGGCGGTCAATCCGGAATATGGCAATCTGGCCGACCTGCAGCATCTGGTGAAAGCGGCCCATGCCCAAGGCTTCAAGGTGATCCTCGACTGGGTGGCCAATCATACCGGTTGGGACAATGTCTGGGTCGATCAGCACCCCGACTGGTACAAGCGCAATGCCAAGGGCGAGCTGGAAGGCTATCACTACACCGACCTCAGCGACCATCACGAGGAAGTCTGGGCCGATGTGATCGGTCTGGATTACAGCAAACCCGCAGTGCGCGCCGGAATGATCGACGCCATGGCCTATTGGGTGAAGACCGCCGACATCGACGGCTTCCGCTGCGACGCCGCCTGGGCCGTGCCGACCAGCTTCTGGAACGAGGCCCGCCCAGCGCTGGACAAGATCAAACCCATGTTCATGCTGGCTGAGGCCGATACGCAGGACTTGCAGCTCCACGCTTTCGATATGAGCTATGACTGGTCGCTTTATCACACCATGGTCAAGGTGGCGAAGGGCGAGGGCGATGCCCGCGATCTGGCCAAACTCTACACCGATCCGGCGCGGCGCTATCCCAAGGGCGCTTACCGCATGACCTTCACCAGCGACCATGACGAGAATTCCAACGCCGGCACCGACCGCGAACTCTACGGCGACGGCGTGAACGCCATGGCAGTGCTGGCGGCGACCTTGCCGGGCATGCCGCTGATCTACAGCGGTCAGGAAGCCGGGCTCGACAAGCGCCTCGCCTTTTTCGAAAAGGACAGTATCCCGTGGAAAGCCGATGAGCGCACCAGGCTTTACGCCCAACTGCTGCGCCTGAAGCATCAGCACCCCGCGCTGACCAGCAGTCTGGAACCGGGCAATCTGCAACTGCTGGACACCGGCAATCCGAAAATCTTCGCCTTCCGCCGCATCATGGGGAAGGACCGGGTGACAGTGGCGGTCAATCTCTCCACCAGGCCGGGCGAGGTGATGTTGCCCGGTCAGGGCAAGATCAGGCTGGCGGGCTGGGGCTGGTCGATCCGCTGAGGGCCAACCCCGGATCGGTTCTGCAGCCCGTCCGGGGTTTTCCAGTTTTATCCGGCGGAAAGCGTCCGGAACAGACCATCGCGCGCGGCCTAGCGCGCCTGATCGCGCCAATGCGCGAAAGCCTCTGTCCGGGCGATCTGGCGGATCGAGGCATGGTTGATCAGCCCATCTTCCGTGACGATGTCGAAGAGGTAGTGCTCCTCGCTCGGCTGCTCCAGAACATGGGCAATGGCTTCGCCCAGCGTGGGGCTTTCACGGCTCTCGGGCGGCGCGCCCAGCTTCATGAAAAGCACAGGGTTGTCAAAGCATCGCGATCCCATAGCGGCGCACCTTTCGCGTGATCTTTTCATCCTTTGCGCAACCTTTCCGTGATTGCGCCTAGGTAACAACCGAGAGAGAATCCTTGTTCCAACCGGCAGGAGACCGGTTGCATCGCCGGTAGCGCGCGGCGCAAAGTGTTGTTTTACACGAGGCGACCTCCACAAGACGCCGCTGCGCGGGCTTTTCGCAATGCCCCCTCCACCGATATGATGGGGCAGAACCAAAGGGCTTCCGCCTGTTTTCTCCGATCAGATGAGGTTCCGGCGCGATGAAAAGCCGCACGCCCCAACACCCGCCGGACCACGCAAAAAGCCGGACCGGCGAGCCTGTGGGCTTGCCGGTCCGGCCTGCGCTGTCAGATGTTTACGGTCTGTTATTGACCGCTGCTAACCAGACCCTTGCCATCGGCCTGACCCGAAAGCTGGGCGGCGGGCATGGTCACATTGCCGGCGCCGGTGCTGACCACCAGGCTGCTGACCTTGCCGCTGCTGTCAGCCACGACCTGCTTGACCTTGCCCAGCTTCTGACCATCAAGCGAGCGGACCACCATGCCCGGCTTCACGCCCGTGGCTCCGGCAATCCCCGCCGCGCTGCTGCCCGCCAGCGCCAGACTGGAGCCCGCCGCCGTCCCGGCAATCGCCGCCGAGCCGCGCGCCGCGCCCATGGCCGTGGCCGAGGTGCCGCTGACGGCCTGCCTGGTCCGGCTGGTCAGAGCCTGACCGGTGCTGGTGGCGGCGGAGCGCGTCTGGCTGACGGCGTCACCAGCGGTCGAGCGGGCGGATTGGGCGGTGTTGCGCACCGCATCGGTGCCGACCAGTTGAGCATTGGCGCTGCCGCTGCCCGAGGCCTGACCCGAACCGCTCAGCGAGCTGGTGGCCGTGTTCAGCGGGGTGGACGCGGTGTTGGCCAGATTGGCCGAGCCGCTGGCCGAACCGCTGCGGTCGGCGCTCACCTTGCCGGTCTTGCGGTTGACCGACTGGCTGCCGCTGCTGGTCACAGTGCCGGTGGCGTCGCCGGTGGCATTGTCAGTGATGTGCTTGCTGTGCGAGCGAACGGTGCTGGTGGTCGAGTCCATCGTGCCGTTCACCGTGCTGCCGATGGAGCCAGCGCCGCCGAAGCCGCCGCCAAGGCCACCACCGATGCCGCCACCCAGACCACCCCCAAGTCCACCGTGGCCACCCAGCAGCTGAGCGTGAGCAGGCATGGCCACAGTGCTCATGGTCAGAGCAAGAGCGGCCAGCGAAAGCGAAGAAAAGCGGTTCATGGTTCATCTCCTGATTGTTGTCTGGAGGCCGTATGTGATGTCCGGCTCTGAGAGATGAACGAGAGGTCTTTCCGGTTTAATCCGCAGTGCTGACGATTTTTTCGAATTTTTTAAGAAATTGTTCGTTTACAGATTTTTGCCGCGCGAAAAATGTTGTGGCCGCGCGTCTTTCAAATGCCTTTGCGGCATGAGGCGCACAAAATTCCGCGTCCGGTGCGGCGGTTCCTGTCGGTGGCCTCACTGTCGGCGCGCTGCAGAATGGCGCTTGCGCCACCGCCGGCCTGTCCCAACGCCGCGAGACGCGCGGCCACCAGTGGCGCGGCAAAGGATGTGCCACGCAAATGCTGCAGCTTGCCGCCCGCACCGATGGCGGTGAGATCGGCGCCGGGGGCAGCGTAATCCAGATGGCTGGCGCGCCCGGCCTCGAACAGCACCTGTCCGCGTCCGTCCACGCCGGTTACGGCCACCACGCCAGTGTAAGAGGCAGGGAAGGCAGGCGGCGCGGCGGCCCCGTCATTGCCGACGGCGGCCGTCACGATCATGCCACGCGCCTGCACCGAGCCGATGGCTTTGGCCAGCAGCGGATTGGCCGGGCCGACAAGGCTGATCGAGACAACGGACACGCGCTGTCCTGCCATCCATGCCAGCGCGCGGGCGATGGCCAGAGCATTGCCGCCTGCCGGATCGCGGCCATAGACATCGGCGACAACGATATGCGCCGTGCCCGCACCGGCCAGAAGCGAGGCGATGGCCTCGGCATGAGGGTTGGGCACGGGGCCTCCGCTGGCGAAAGCGTTTTGCGCGGCGATGCGCGGGCCGGGGGGGACGCCGCCGTCGATGATGCCTACGGTGCCGCCGCGCGGGGCCGGTGCTGTCGGCGCGGCGCTTCCAGTGGATCGGGTAGCGCCGCTGGGGAAATGGATCTGGTCGGCGCTGATCTCCTTGCCGGGCAGGATATGGCGCAACTGGCGCAGCGCGTTGGCCAGGCTGGTGCCTTGCGGCGTGGCAAGGCGGGCGTATGTGATGCCCAGGCCGTCCAGATCGCCCTGTTCGATCAGCTTGTAACCCACCAGGGTTGCGCCCGACAAAGCAGCCGCATCCGGATCGAGCAGCAGCACCTCATGCGCGCGGGCGGGCTGGCCGGTGTCATCGGCCTCCACCGTGTTGCGATGGCTGCGCAGAAAATCGCCAAGGCGGTTGAGGCGCGCATCGGCCAGCTGACCCAGCGTGCCCAGCGCGCCGGTGGCGGCATTGGTGAGGGGCGCGGTCGCATCGCCGAGGCGATTGCCCAGACGGTCCACCGCGCCTTCCACGCCGTCCAGACCGCGCCCCGCATTGGGCAGGCTGATCTGGGCCCGCACGCCACCGCCGGTCGCCAGCAGGGCTGCCAGCAGGCAGAGTCGGGGCCATTTCAATGGGGCTTTGCACATCTTGTTCCGCGTTTTGTTCCACATGGGCTTGTTCCCGGATTGAAAAAATTGCAGGCTCGCGGATGAAACGCAATCCTGCATCCGTTTCATCCGCAAGCAAGGCAAAAAAGGCGTGGCATCAGCGCAATTCGGTGAGAACCTGGTCAGATTGCTGCCTCAGATGAGGCGCTTCGCCCGGGGGTTGGCTCGCGATGGCGCTGACGGCGACGACCTGTGCCAGGCGACGATCGAACGCGCGCTCAAATCCAGCCATCTGTGGCAGGAGGGGACGCGGCTGGATGCATGGGTGTATCGGATCATGCGCAACATCTGGATTGACGAGACCCGCGCGCGCAGCCGCCGCGCCCAGACCTTCGCCCCCGAGGAAGAGGGCGAGAATGTGGGCGTGCCGGGCGACGCCGCCATCGAGGCGCATGCGGAAATGAGCCATGTCGATCGCGCCATGGCTTCGCTGCCTGCCGAACAGCGCGAGGCGGTGATGCTCGTGCTGGTCGAGGGCTTTGCCTATAAGGAAGCCGCGGAGATCATCGGTTGCCCGATGGGCACGCTGACCTCGCGGCTGGTGCGCGGGCGTGAAGCCCTGATGAAAGCGCTTGGTGAAACAGGCATACCAGAAACAGGCGGGGCAGAAACGGGAGGCATGTCATGACGGTCACGCAGGAAGAGATCATGGCCTATGTCGATGGCGAACTGGATGATGCCACGCGCGGTCGCGTCACGCTGGCGGCGCTGGCCGATCTGGATCTGGCCGACAGGATCGCGGCCGAGCGGGCCCTGCGCGAGCGGCTGAAGGCGCATTTCGCGCCCGTGGTTGACGAGCCCGTGCCCGCCGCGTGGGTGGAGAGCATCCGCGCCGCCACGCCGCCTGCTCCGGTGATCAATCTGGCCGCAGAGCGCGCCCGGCGCGCGGCGCCCGCCCCGCGTTGGCGCACGCCTGCATGGGCGGGGGCGGCGATGGCGGCGTGTCTGGCCATCGGGGTGTTTGTCGGATCGCAATGGCATGGCGGCGGGCAGGGGCCGATTGTGGTCGAGAAGGGCGCTTTGGTGGCCTCGGGCGATCTGGGGCGGGCGCTCGATACGCAATTGGCGTCGGCGGATGGAGGGGGGGCGGATGGCCATGCGCCGATCCGCATGCTGGGCACCTTCCACCGCGAGGGCGGCGATCTGTGCCGGGTCTTCGCCGGGGCGCAGGCTTCGGGCATTGCCTGCCATGATGGTGGGCAGTGGCAGTTGCAGCATGTGCTGCCGGGCAGCGCGCCTGCCGAGCAAACGGCCTATCGACAGGCAGGATCGCAGGATGGCGCGCTGATGGCGCTGGCCCAGACCATGGCTCAGGGCGACCCACTGGATGCCACGCAGGAGAAAGCGGCCAAGGACAAGGGCTGGCGCTGAGCGGCATCATGCAGATCGGGCGCATTATCGCGGCGCTGCTGCTGGCGTTTGGCGCTGCGCCTGTTCAGGCGCAGACTCGCGCCACATCCTCAGGCCCCAGCTTTGCCTGCACGGCCGGACAAGGCGGGATCGAGGCCGTGATCTGCGCCAGCCCGACGCTGTCGGCGGCGGATCGGGAGATGGCGGCGCTCTATGCGGCCAACAAGGTCAGCGCCTTTGGCAGCGGGCCCTCCAACCAGCTTGTGGATCAGCGCGAGGCGGTGAAGGCCATGCAGGCTTGCGCCAAGCCCTCGGGCAGCACGACCATCGCCGCCTGCCTTCAGGGCGCCTATGATGAGCGTAACAAGGATCTGGCCATCGCCGCCGCGACGCGGGCGCCCGATCTGGCGCTGCCGGTGATCCGGCGGCTCGACCCCGCGTTTGCTCCGGTGGCGGAGGCGATTGTTCTATGGTCTTCGGAGCCGGATGGCGCCGATTGGTCCGCGCCGGAGCGGGTGGGCAAGCGGGCGCGGATCGTCGGTCTGCTGCAGCCTGTGCTGACGGATTTCCTCACCCGGCAGGATCCAGCCTTCGCGCGCGGCATGCTCGACAGCGCCACCGGTGAAGGCGTGGTGAAACGGGCCGGGGATTTGCTGGGGGCGCCGGATCGCTTCGTGGGCTTCCTCAATGTGCTGGGTCCGGCGCTGGCCGGGGATGGCAGCGTGGGCACGCGAAACATTCCCTGCGCGGCCATCGTGGCCCATCCCAAGCTGCTGGGGGCGACGGACTCGATTTATGGCGCCACGCCGGACACTTTCGTGTTCAACACCGATTGCCGCGCCAGCCTGCCGCCACTGCCTTTGCTGACAGCCTTGGATGGCAAGGTGTGGAAGACATGGCCGATCTGCGACGGCACGATCCGTTTCGCGGCCTATCGGCAATATCGCAGTACGGTGGATGAGGCTCGGCTGGGGCTGGCCAGGCATGATCCCAAGCTGGTGTTGCCTGCGGTGCCCGGCGTTCCGTGGCGCGATATGACCGCCGCACGCCGGGAGTTGGCGGCCTATTATATCCGCTATCTGGGCAAGACGCAGGCGCAGGCCGCGCAGATGGCCACGGATGCGCTGGCGGCGATGCTCAACGCCGCCCATGAATGCGATTAGGAAGCCTCAAAGGAAGCTTTTCAGATCGGTCAGAAAGCTGTCGAAGCGGTCGTGATGCACCCAGTGCCCGGCTTTCTCATAGCTGGTGACCTTGGCCTGTTTGAAATGAGCGGCCAGCCCCTCCTCCTCGGGATGGCGGGCCCAGCTGTCGGCGCCATGCACCAGCCAGACCGGGCAATCGATGTTGTGCCAGATGGCGTGCAACTCCTCCTGGCTGACGCCCAGCGGCAGGTTGCTGCGCACGTAGTTGTCGAATTTCCAGCTGTAGGTGCCATCCTCGTTGCGGGTGGTGCCGTGAATGGTCAGATGCCGTGCGCGTTCGATCGAAAGATGGGCGTTTTCCGCGCGCATGCGGGTGAAGGCCTCCTCCAGCGAGCCATAGCGGCGCGGCACCCGGCTGCTGAGCGCCCGCCTTTCATCCACCCATTGCCGCCAGCGCTGCGCAACCGGGGCAAATTCATTGTCCAGCACGGACACGCCCAGCCCCTCGATCACCGCCAGACGCTTGACGCGCTCTGGCCAGATGCCCGCGTAGCGCATGGCGATGGCGCCGCCCAGCGAATGGGCGACAATGGACACCGGCCCATCGGAAATCTGATGGATCAGCTGCGCGAAATCGGCGACATAGAAGGGGATGGAATAGCTTCCGTCGGGCGACCAGCCGCTGTCGCCATGGCCGCGCAGATCGGGGCAGATGACATGCCAGTCATGCCGCAGGGCCCGGGCCAGCCAGTCCCAGTTACGGGCGTGATCGCGCCCGCCATGCTGCAGAACCAGCAACGGAGCATCGGGATTGCCCCAATCGAGATAATGCAGGGGAAGGCGCTGCGAGACGAAGCGGTGCGATACGGGACCAATGTCTTCCATCTGCATACTCCCAGAGGCGGCGTGCCGTCGCGGATCTGTACTCTGCCCATAGGGCGGGATGGGTGCCGGTTCAACTTGGCTGAAGCGGCAGTGCCTCCGGCGCGATCTCCCTTTGCCCGGATGCGCGCCGTTTCTCAACAGCGAGGGCTAACGCTGGCTCACAGCACCTAACGGGCTTTTTTCCGAGGCATCCGGCAACAGTGGCTCAACGGAAAAACACCCATCAGGAGTTGCAGCGATGAAATGGCAGGACCTCACCACAAGCGAGCTGGAAACCATCGACCGGGCGACGCCGCTCTTCCTCTCCATCGGGGCCGTGGAGCAGCACGGGCCGCATCTGCCGCTGGCCACGGACTCTCTGATCGGGGCGTATTTCCTTGAGCAGCTGGACCGCGCGCTTGGTGAGAAGGTGCTGATCCTGCCTCAGGTCAGCGTGGGCTGTTCGCATCATCATATGGATTTTTCGGGCACGCTCAGCGTCAGCCATGCGGCGTTTCAGGCTTATGTGGCGGCGATCCTGCATTCGGCGCTGGCGCATGGCTTTACCAATGTTGTGCTGTTCAACAGCCATGCGGGCAACCAGGCTGTCGCCAATCTGATCGCCGAGGAGGTGGGCGCGGCTCACCCCGGCTGCCGGATCGTGCTGGCGGGCTGGTGGCTGCTCGTGGGGCCGGAATTGCGCAAGCTGCGCGAGGGCGTGGTGGGGTTGGACTCGCATGCCGGCGATCTCGAAACCTCGATCGTGCTGCATGCCGCGCCCGATGCGGTGCGCGCCATCGTGCCGGGCGACCACCTGTGCACACACACCTTCGACTGGGCCAGCGGCGATCTGCTGCGGGCCGAACGCGCCACGCTCTACCGCACCATGCATGAGCGGACCTGCGGCAGCGGGGTCGCCGGAGACCCCACGCTGGCCACGGCAGAGAAGGGCGAGGCGATCACCGGTTACGTGATCGGCGCGCTGGCCGATATCGTCACCGATTTGACAGGGCAGGAGTAAAGCCCCCCACTCCCCCTGTGACGGGCGTCGGCATGCCCCCCGAGCCGACGCCCGTCGATAGGTTTAAAAGTCCATCGTGATCGAGCCGCGGACCGTGCGGGCCAGACCGACATAGAGCGTCGATCCGCCGGTGGCCCAATAGCGCTTGTTGGTCACATTGTCGGCGTTGATGCGGAAGGTCATGGCCTTGCGCGCGGCCAGCGGCAGGCGATAGCTGGCGCCAAGGCCCAGCAGCGCATAGGCGGGCAGCACGCCCTGATCCAGCACATCGGTGTAGCGCTTGCCGGTGTAATAGACGCCCGCATTCAGCCCCAGCGCGGGCAACACGGCAGGGTGGTATTCGGCAAAGACCGAGCCCGACCAGCGCGGCGTGCTGTCGATGAACTTGCCATCCTGCGCCGCAATGCCCGTCTGCCGCTGGATCGCGGTGAGATATTGCCCCGAGAGCACCACCGACAGCTCGCGCGTCAGATTGCCCTGCACAGAGGCCTCTAGCCCCTTGTTCACCTGCCGCCCGTTGACCAGATAGGTGTTAGTGGCCAGATCGGTGTAGGTCAGCCCCCGGTTGATGTGGAACCACGCGACAGACAGCAGTGCGCCCTGAAACTCCCAGCGCGTGCCCAGTTCGATCTGGGTGCTCTTGACCGGGGCCAGCACATCGCCCGCATTGACGGTGCCATCGGGCGCCGTGCCCGCGCTTTCCAGACCCTCGATATAGGTGAAATACAGGCTGGTCTTCCTGGTGGGGCGCAGCACAAGGCCGCCCGTCGGCGTCCAGGTGCGGACCGAATAATTCGCGGTGGCCGTGCGCGTGGCATAGTCGACATAGCGCACGCCGCCGATCAGCAGCACCTTCTCGCCGATATGCGCCAGATCCAGCGCATAGAGGCCGGTGTCGATGTTGGTCGATCCGGTGGTGGTCTTCAGCGTGGTGGGCGTCAGGCTGGGCAGGGTGACGGTGATGGGCGCATAGAGGTTCTGCGTGAAAGCGGCATAGCTCTGGGTGTGCTGATCTTCCTGCTGCTGCCGGTTGCGGGCATAGCCGAAGAGGATTTCGTGCCTGATGCCGAAAGTCTCGATCTTGCCCGAGATTTCCGTGCGCCAATAGAGGTTGGAATATTCCTGATCCCCGACGAAAGTTGTGGCGACAGTGCCTGCGCCGGTGGTGAGATTGAACTTGGCGATGTTGGCGATCATGCGCGCGCGCCGGGTGTTGGCATAACCGGCCTCGGCGCGGATCGACCAGTCGTCGGAGAGGGCGTAGTCGGCGCGGCCCAGCGCATTGGTCACCAGCGTGCGATAGGGCGCGTTGGCCGGGGCATAGCGGTTGTGCGGATCGGGAATGGCGGGCAGGGTGATCTTGCCGTTCACCGCCGTGGGCAGAGTGATGCCGCCCGGCTCATCGGTGGCGCGGCGGTAATTTTCGACATCCAGCTTGAGCGAAAGGCGGTCGGTGACCTTGGCGTCGAAAGCGCCGCTGACCACATAGCGCGAACCGTTGACACCATCGATGGGCGTTTCGACATGCGCGCCATAGGCGTTGATCCGCGCCCCGAACTGCTTTTCGGAACCGAACTGGCGGCCAATGTCCACGCCCGCCCCGGCGCTGCCTTCCACATCGCCGTTCACATAAAGGCTGGTGACGGGCTGGGCGCCCGCGCGCTTGGCCACCACATTGACGATGCCCGAGGGCGTGCTGATGCCGTAATAAAGCGCCGAAACGCCCTTCAGCAGCTCGACGCGCTGCTTGTTCTCCAGCGGGATCGGCCCGAGGTTGACGATCTGCAGCGCGCCATTGAGGCGATAATTGGTGCGCGCCTGCATCAGCACGCCGCGCGACAGGAAGTTGTTGGTGGTCGTGGGGCTGGTCGACTGCTGGGTGACGCCGGGCGTGTTGCGCAGCGCATCGTCCAGACCGATGGCGCCCTGATCGTCAAGCAGCGAGCGCGTCATCACCGCGATGCTGGCGGGCGTATCCATGATCGACTGATTGCGAAAGGCCCCGACCTGCACGACCTCGGCGCGGAAAGGCGCTTCATGCTTGCCGGTGACGACGATGGAATCATCAAGACTGCGTTCGACGCGGGCATCGTCGCTGGTGGATTGCGGCTCATTTGCGGAAGTAGGGACGGCGGGTGCGATGGAAACGGCGGCGGCTGCCGCGACGGCAAGAGCAAGCATAATGTGGACCCCCTGTCGGCTTTATGATTGATATCAGCCGACTGATGTTGAGGTCGCATTAGTGTTGATGAAAATCATTTGCAATAGCATCTTGAGGGGCGAGGCGTTGATCGCCACCATGGGGCTGCTCGGCGCTTATGCGGTTGAAAGAATGAACCTCCCGCCGTTCTGGCCTCGGCATAGTGGACTTTCGAGGAAAGCGATGATGGACGTTTCCAATGTGGTGATGGGCAGCCACCTGTCGATCAGCATCACGGGCACGGCGCGTTTGCAGCAGCAACTGGCCGGGCGCGCCGCACAGGCAGGTACGGCGGACAGCGCGGCGCAAACCGTGGCCGAGGCTTTGAAAGCAGCCAACTCGCCCACGTTGCAGGCCATCGAACAGGCGCTGAAGGCTTTTTCGCCGGGCGTCTCGCTGGAGAATGATCAGCCCGGCAGCCGCTTCTACAACGGCTCGGGCGCGTACATCGACCTGATCGTGTGACAGAGCGCCGGTCCGTGGATGGACCGGCGCTCTTGCCTCATCAGCCCTTGCGGCCGGTTTCGAAAAGGAACCAGCGGCGGCCCTCGGCCTCATCCAGCCAGTTTTCGATCAGGCTGGCGGTGACCACATCGCGATGCTCCTCGCACAGCGCATGCAGGGCGCGCAGGCGGGTGGCCAGATCGCCATTGTCGTCGCGCAGTTCGGCCAGCATGTCCTGCGGTTCGACGTAATCGGCGTCATTGTCCAGCACGCGGCTCAGGCGGGCGATATGGCCGATCGAGCGCAGGGTGGTGCCACCCAGCTTGCGGGCGCGCTCGGCGATGGGATCGGTCATGGCGAAGATTTCATCGGCCTGGCGGTCGAGCAGCAAATGATACTCGGTGAAATGCGGGCCCGAGACATGCCAGTGGAAGTTCTTGGTCTTCACATAAAGCGCGAAGACATCGGCCAGTAGCACAGTCAGGGCGGCGGAAAGATCGCGGGTGGCCTCTTCCCCAAGGCCCGAGGGCGTGGCGAGGGGAGCAAGGCGCTTGGCTTGGGCGGTGATCGACATGAGGCTGGTTCCTTGGGTGCGGTGGGGAATTGTGGCGAGGCTTTTCGCCGCATTCCTGGATAAAACAGATGGGTGTCAGGCGAGCGACGTTGCGATGGCGATGCCGGATTTCAGCGTCAGCGTGACCGGGGTGCGCTCCGCCACAAGGGCAAGGCGCGCGGCTTGATCGGCATCAAGGCCAACCGGATGCAGCACGCGGCGGATATGGCGCTGATCGCCCGCACCGCTGAGGCTGAGATCGATATCGAGGCTTTCCAGCGGCCAGCCCTTGTGGTCGGCATACATCCGCAAGGTGATGGCGGTGCAGGCGGCTAGGCTGGAGAGCAGCAGATCGTAAGGCGCAAAACCCGCGCCCTTGCCGCCCAGAATTTCGGGCTCGTCGGCGGTGAGTTTGCGGCCATTCACCTCGATGCGCGTGGCATAGGGCGTCTGGCCGATGGCGGCATGAGCACGGGTCATGGCGGGTCTTTCGGGAAAAGGGGTGGCCGGTGGAGGGAGACCGGCCACAAGAGGGGGTCAGGCGGCGTCGACCAGAACGATCTCGGTGTCCTCCAGCGCGGTGACCTTCAGAACATCGACATCCTTGATGGCGGCGCCGTCACGGGTGTTCACCCGCACATCGTCGATCTGTACAGCGCCCTTGGCGGGCACCAGATAGCCGCGACGGTCCTTGCCCAGCGGATACTCGGCGGTCTCGCCCGCCTTCAGCGTGGCGGCCACGATGCGGGCATCGGTGCGGATCGGCAGGGCATCGTCGTCATTGTCATAGCCGCTGGCCAGCACCACGAACTGTCCGGCGCGCTCGCCCTTGGGGAAGGGGCGGGCGCCCCAGCTCGGCTGGTCGCCGCGCTTGGTGGGCATGATCCAGATCTGGAAGATCTTGGTGGCGATGTCCTCCATATTGTATTCGCTGTGGGTGATGCCGGTGCCCGCGCTCATCACCTGGACATCGCCAGCCTCGGTGCGGCCCTTGTTGCCCAGATTGTCCTGATGGGTGATCGCGCCCTCGCGGACATATGTGATGATTTCCATGTCGCGGTGGGGGTGCGGGGGGAAGCCGGTCTGCGGGGCGATGATGTCATCGTTCCACACGCGCAGATTGCCCCAGCTGGTGCGGGCCGGATCATAGTAATCGGCGAAGGAAAAATGATGCTTGGCGTTGAGCCAGCCATGGTTGGCGCCGCCAAGGCTGTTGAAAGAGCGCAGTTCGATCATGGGTCTTCTCCTGTGAAGGACGGGGACCGGGGGGGGGGCCTGTTGTCCTGATGGAGTGCTTTTAGCCGCGACTCGCCGATCAGATTAGCTGGATAAATGAGTTCAAGATGTTCGATAAAATTGAATGGTTGAGGCTTGCGTGGAACAACGAAAAAGGCCCGTGCCACGCTGTTTGCGGGGCACGGGCCTTTGAGGAAAGGGATTTTTTGAAAGGGATTTAGCCCTGACGAGAGGCCGGGTGCAGCGCGCAGGCCGCCGTCCCGCCAAGGATCAGCACTCCGGCCAGCACCAGAGGCAGCGCCATCCCGCCGTGCGCCAGCAGAAAAGCTCCCAGCGCCGCGCCCGCAAAGATACAAACCACACTCGCCACCCGGCGGCGCCAGTTGGGGTTGGCGCCCCCGGCCATGCTGGAATCGGCGGCGAGGCCGGTCAACGTCAGGGTCAGCACGGTGGTGGTGAGATCGGGCACCTTCAACTGGCGCACCGTGGCATTGCGAAAGCCCATCGCCAGAGCCGTCAGCACCACAATGCTCAGCAGCGCGGCATCGGGCGATTGCGTGGCGACATCGAAGACGCACGAAACGGCAGCGGCAGCCCACAGCAAGGCCGCCTCGATCATGGCGGCGCGCATCAGCCAGCGGTGGAGCGGGCCACCCTCCTGCTGCTTGCCGATATGCCCGGCGACAAAGGCCCCGGCCAGAAAGCCGCCTATCGCCACGATGTAGGACAGCGGATGAAAACCCGGCGTCCCCACGGCGGCAAAGCCGAGGAAGACGATGTTGCCGGTCATGTTGGCGGTGAAGACCTTGCCCAGCCCCAGCACGCTGATCGCATCGACAAGGCCTGTCGTCACCGAAAGCAGCAACAGCAGCAGAGGCAGCGGGGAGGAACGGGGCAGGGTTGAAGCGGCAGGCATGGGTTTGCTCCTGTCAATCCGTGGAGGTGGAGGGTGCCGCCAGTTCGGCGCGGAACTGCGCGGCGGCGGCATCGAAGCGCGCGATGCCCACATCGAAGACCCAGCGGGTCAGCGTCAGGGGCTCGACGAAATTCATGGCCCGCAGATGGGCGGCGGCATCCAGCGCTGTGGTCAGGCCCCGCAGCATGGCCGAGGAGGCTCCAGCGGTTTCGGCGGGCGTCAGCCCACCATCCAGCATGCTGGCGGCCAGAGCGATGCTGCGGACCGGACGGAAAAATGCTGCGCCAACCGCCTGCCTCACCGCGCTTTCCATCACGGCTGGCGACCAGTCTTCCGGCGCGCCCAGACCGATCACCAGCAGCGCTTTGGCGGCCACGCTGGCAGGCGGGGCGGAGAGGAACAGGCTTTCGCCGCGCTCCGCCCTGAACAAGCCATCCTTGCGCATGGCGGTCAAAGTGCCGCCCAGCGCATCATCGAGATGGGCAAGCCCGCCGCCCAGCGTGGCGCCATGGGCCTCATGGGAGAACATGCAGGCGCATGACAGATCGACCGTGGCGGCAGTGCTATCCCATCCGGCGACATCCACCGCAACATTCCGATAGGTTCCAAGGGTTTGAACCTGTGTCATGCGCCTGCTCCTTCTGGCGGCTTACTGCTGGATAAAGGCCAGCAGATCGGCGTTGATCTGATCGGCATGGGTGACGGGCATGCCATGCGGATAGCCGGGATAGGACTTGAGCTGCGCGCCCGGCACGATCTGCGCCGCCAGCTTTCCGGTGGTGGCGAAGGGCACCACCTGATCGTCCTCGCCATGCATCACCAGCGTGGGGACGGTGATGGCCTTCAGATCTTCGGTGAAGTCGGTTTCCGAGAAGGCGGCGATGCCCAGGTAATGCGCCAGCGCGCCGCCGTTCATGCCCTGGCGCCACCAGTTGAGGCGCACCGCTTCCTTGATGTCGGCACCCTCGCGGTTGTAGCCGAAGAAAGGCAGGGTGAAGTCATAGAAGAACTGGCTGCGATTGGTGGCGGTCTGTTCGCGCACCATATCGAAAACCGACATGGGCACGCCCTCGGGGTTGCTCTCGGACTGCACCATGATCGGCGAGACCGCGCTGACCAGCACTGCCTTGGCGACCCGGCCCGGTTTGGCCTGCGCCACATAGCGCGCCACTTCGCCGCCGCCGGTGGAGTGGCCGATATGGATGGCGTTCTTCAGATCCAGCGCATCGGTCAGGGCGGTGACATCGGCGACATAGGTGTTCATGTCATGGCCGGTGGCGGCCTGCGTCGAGCGGCCATGGCCCCGGCGGTCATGGGCGATCACGCGGTAGCCCTTGGCAAGGAAGAACATCATCTGCGCATCCCAGTCGTCGCTGGAGAGCGGCCAGCCATGGTGGAAGACGATGGGCTGGGCATCGCGCGAGCCCCAGTCCTTGTAGAAAATCTCGGTGCCGTCGGTGGTGGTGATGAAGGGCATGTCGGGTCTCCTTGAAAGGGGGTAAAAGCGTTTCAGAACCGCCTCTTGGCGTCTGGTGAAACCTGATTAGCCCTTGCGGTGATTTCGCATAACCCGCATAAAGAAGTTCAAGATGTTCAAGAAAGTTGAATGATGAGTGATCCCGGCACGCCAACCTTCGATCAGCTGCGCATTTTCCTGGCCGTGGTGGATGCGGGCAGCTTCGCCGCCGCCGGGCGCCAGCTGGGCCGCGCCGTCTCGGTGATCAGCTATGGCGTGGTCAATCTGGAGACCCAGCTGGGCGTGATGCTCTTCGAGCGCGAGGGCTCGCGCAAGCCGGTGCTGACCACGGCGGGCCGTGCCCTACTCGCCGAGGCGCGCGCCATCCATCAGGGCATGGACGGGCTGCGCGCCAAAGTGAAAGGCCTGCTCGACGGGCTCGAGGCCGAGGTCGATCTGGCGGTGGATGTGATGTTGCCCGCCGAAAGGCTGGGCCGTGTGCTGCGGGGCTTCCGCGAAATGTACCCCACCGTGCAGTTGCGCCTGCATACAGAGGCGCTGGGCGCAGTGCCTTCCATGGTGCTGGACCGCATCGCAGTGGTGGGGATTTCCGGGCCTCTGGCCGCGGGGGTCAAGGGCATCGAGGCTTTGAGCGCCGGATCGGTGCCGATGGTGCCGGTGGCTGCGCCCGATCATCCCCTCGGCTGCATGGAGCATATCGCGCCGGGTGCGGGCCGCGATTATGTGCAGCTGGTGCTGACCGACCGTTCACGCTTTACCGAGGGGCAGGATTTCTCGGTGATGAGCCCGCGCACCTGGCGTCTGGCCGATCTGGGCGCCAAGCATGCCCTGCTGCGCGAGGGGATCGGCTGGGGCAATATGCCGCAGCATATGATCGAGGGCGATCTGGCGGCGGGCACTTTGGTCAAGCTGCATATGCCCGATCACCCGGGCGGCACCTATCGCTTCGCGGGCGTGTGGCGGCGCGATACGCCGCCCGGCCCGGCGGCCTCCTGGCTGCTCGACCAGTTTGTGAAGCTGGGCGCGCATGACCGCGAGTTGGAGGGGCTGGGGGATATCTAGCCCCTCCGTTTCGGCTCAGCGCGCGGTGACGGCCTTGCCCAGCCCTGCGGCATCGCATTCGTCCTGACAGGGGGCGAAAGGCAGTGTCTGGACGGCCTCCGGCCCGGATGGGGTTAGGTTGCGCATTTCGTCCAGACTTTGGGCTCGGAAGCGCACGGTCAGCCGATAGCGGCCTGCAGCATTACGCCAGCGTTCGAAGATCAGCGCGCCGCCGGGGG
This sequence comes from Novosphingobium rosa NBRC 15208, assembly GCF_001598555.1. GTDB lineage: Bacteria > Pseudomonadota > Alphaproteobacteria > Sphingomonadales > Sphingomonadaceae > Novosphingobium > Novosphingobium rosa. The sequence continues at coordinate 8,844 of NZ_BCZE01000017.1, read as the reverse complement.
GCGGATCGTCGGGGGCGAATTGCTGTGCTTGCCAGTGCAGGCCCAAAGCGCCGCCGATCAGAGACAGATTGCCGTCATGACCGACAAACAGGCTGAAGCCGGGGGCTTGAGGGGCGGAAAGCGCCGTTGCCACCTCGCCCAGCAGCTTGGCGGAACCCGCGCGAGCAATCGCCACGGGGCGCGCGGATACCGCGAATTCCTGAGCGTGCAGGGCCAGCAGGCTGGTGATCTGCGCACGGCTGGCGCGACCCCAGCCGACCTCGCTCATCGGCTTGCCATCGGCATATTCCAGCGCAAGGGTCTCGGAAAAACTGCCGCCCAGACCCAGCGCGCCTGAAAGCTTCACCTTGCCTTCGCCCGCGCTCAGCGTGGTGGGTTTGGCGGCGATGCAGGGGGCGGTCCTGCAGGCGAGAATGCGGTCGATCAACGCCCATTGCGGGGCCAGATCGCGATCCAGCGCCAAAGTCCCACCGCGCGGGAGCACGCTGTTGGCCGCCGCCAAAGTCTGTTCGGGCGAGAGCAGGGTGGCGCTGCTCTCGAAGGGCTGGAACAGCGGATCGCTTTCGCTGACGCCCTTATGCTCTACCTTCACCGAGCAACCGGGCAGCAGCGCCGCGACATAGACTTCAGCCGTGCGCACGGTGCGCTGATCGGTATCCGCCACGGCATGGATCGCGGGGCAGCCCCTGCCCAGCAGCGGCGCGTAGCTGGCGCGGTCGAAAGTGCCCAGCAGGGCAACCGCCTGTTCGCCATGATGGCTGAGCTCGCCCCAGTTTACATCCCATTTGGGCCAAGGCGCGGGCGCCATGCCTTGCGGCAGTGCCATGGCTTTGGTCGGTGGACGCACGCCGTGGCGCATCACCACCACCACGCGGTCAAGCGTCCAGCCCGGCGCGTTTTCGGCGGCAAAAGCCGGGCCGGCGGGCGCCGACAGCGCGATCAGCGCCGCCAGCCCCACCACGGAAGTCTTCGGAAAGCGCCCCATCAGATATGCGCCTCCAGATTGAAGAAGAAACTGCGGCCCGGCTGGCGCCAATAGAGGTTGTAGGCCGCCTGCTGTCCGCTCTGCACCGCCGACTGGGTGCCGGCATAATCGGTCACCTGATGGCTGTTGAACAGATTGCCGACCTTGATCGAGGCGGTCACCTGATGCAGCGGGCCATAGACCTTGTCGAAATGCCAGCCCGCGGCCAGATCGGCGGAGAAGGTGGTGCCGATATGGCTGGTGGGATCATCGATGGTGCCCGCCGCGATGGCGGTGCTGCCGTTGAGATAACCGGCGGCCATGGCGACATTGCCATTGTCATTGCCATAGCGCGGGCCGACCCATTTGCCGATCAGCGAGCCGAAGGGGCCATGCTTGTTTTCATAGATCAGGCCGGTGGCGGCGGTCCATTTGGGGGCTTCCTCCAGCGTGGCGCCGCTGCCCTTGTAATGCGCCGAGTTCAGCGTGGCATTGCCGTAGAAGGACAGGCCATGGGCCAGCACATACTGCCCTTCGAACTCCAGACCCTTGTAGATGGCGCCGCCCGCATTGACATAGCTGCTTTCCGCCGTGCCATTGACGATGGTGGTCTGGGGTGAGAGGAAGTTGCTGAAATCGATGTAGTAACCGTCGGCCGAGAGGCTCCAGTGCTTGCCGTGGATCACGGTGCCGATCTGATAGTTCCACGTCAGCTCGGGCTTCAACTGCGTGGGGTCCTGCACCTGGAAGACGGCGATGGGCGGGGCCAGGAAGCCGCGCGCCACCTGCGCATAGGCTGACCAGTTCTCGGTAAGGCGATAGTTCGCGGCAATCGAGGGCTGCCACGCATCATAGGTGATGCTGGTGACGCCGTTCGGGCCGGTCTTGTTAAGCGTGGCGTTCAGGTCTCGCTTGTAATTGGTGTATTTGATCCCGGGGTTGATGGTCAGGCCCTCGATGGGGTGAAGATCGACCTGAAGATAGGGCTGCCAGGTTGTACCCTTGTCCTCGTAAATATAGGAATAGGCCGTGCCGGTCTTGCCGGTGACGGGGATTGCGCCCTGCGAAATATCGACGGTTTCGGAGAAGCGGTCGTCATGCTGGGAATCGAACCACACGCCCCATTTGATATCGGCCATCTTCGTGTTGACGGCAAAGCGCAGCGTATCGCCCCAGGTGCTGACCACCGCGTCGGTGAACTTGCCCTTGATGTCGCTGGAATAGGTCGCGACCTTGCTGCCGATCTTGGTGGGGCTGTAGAAGGTTACGCCATTGTCGGCGACATTGGTGTCCGACGCATCGCTGGCTTCGGTGTAGTCATGGATGAAGCCGTTGTGATAGACCTGATTGTCGATCTTGACCGGGCCGATCTGGGTTTCGAGGCGAATATATTCAAAGTCGGTCTCGTAACGGCTGGGCTGATAGCCGTAATAGCACATCGCAGCCTTGTTCTGGCACAATCCGTAATTGTTGCCATATTGGGCATATTCGCCCAGTGTGGCGCCTTGGGTGGTGAACTGGTTCTCGCGGTTCCAGCTGCCCAGCGCGGTCAGGCGCGTGGTGGGGCTGACGTCATAGATCGCCTTACCGATGACATTGGTGCGCTTCTCGTTCGAACCCGTCAGATAGCCGTCGGTCTTCTCATGTTGCCCTTCGAGGAACATGCGGAAGCCGCCGATGTTGCCGGTGTCGACGCGCCCGCCGCCCGCAAAGGTGTTCCAGCTGCCCGCCGTGCCATAGGCATCGACATCGAAGTGATCGAGCGGATCCTTTGAGAGGAAGCCCACCGTGCCGCCAAAGGTCGCCTTGCCGATGGTGCTGGCAGAGCCCGGGCCGCGATCGATCTGTGCCTGCTGCAGCGCATGGGCGATGAACAGCGAGGAGGTGGTGTGGTGCAGATCCTGCGAGTCACCAAAAGGGATGCCATCGAAGGTGACGTTGTACTGGCCATCCTGAAAACCACGGATCGCCATGGTTTCGGCCTTGCCGATGCCGGGGCCATTGGGATTCTGGCTCCAGACGCTGGGCTGGAACTTGATGATGTCGTCAATGCTGGCCAGCGGGGCGATGTTGTTGGCGATAAAGCCTTCCTGAATCACCGAGGTGGGTTGCGTGACATTGAGCGGCATCGAGGACGGCGCCAGCGGCAGTGCCGTGGCGATCACGGTGATCGCGCGGGTGTTATCGTCGGTTTCAGACGGCGCGGTTTGCGCCAGAGCAGGCGAGGCGACGGCAAGCAGGGAGGTGGCGGATAACAGGATCGAACAGCGCATGAGGGAACCTTCCAGAAGGGGTTGGAAGGCCGCCTAGGTGAGCGGTATGACAGAACCCCCGGCCAAAGATGACAAGCTTGCAAGGTTGGCGGTTTCCGCCGTTCTCAAGGCTGGCGGGGCGCTCGTTTCGGTCAGAGGCAGGGCCGGAAAGCGCAATTCCACGATCATCCCCGGCGCCCCGTCCAGCAACCTTAGCGACCCGTCATGGAAACGCACGATGGCCTGAGCAATCGCCAGTCCCAGCCCGCTACCGCGTGAGGATGCGGCCACCCTGCCACGCTCGAAAGGGCGCAGAACGCGGGCGCGATCCGCTTCGGGCAGGCCGGGGCCATCGTCGGCCAGCGTGGCGACCGCCTCGTCACCCTCGCGGCGCAAGGCGAGGCGGGCCCTTGTGCCCGGAGTGGTGTGTAGCGCCACATTCTCCAGCAGATTGACGAAGAGCTGTTGCAGCAGGCTGCGGTCTCCCAACAAGGTGGCGGGGACGAAAGGCCCGATGGCCAGCGCGCAGTCGGCCTCCATCAGCACGGGTTCCATGGTGATGCCCACATCCTCCAGCAATTCGGCCAGCGGCAGGGGCTCGCGCGGGGCATCATGGCGCCCGGCCTTGATTTCGGAGAGGCGCAGCATGGCCTCGAAAGTGGCGATGATCGCGGTGCATTCGCGTTCGGCGGCAAGGCGCATGGCGGCGAAATCCTCCGCATCCTCCACCTCGCGCCCCAGCAGGGCGCGCAGGCGGGTGAGCGGCGTGCGCAGATCATGCGCCAGGTGGCTGGCGAAATGACGCTGGCCTTCCACCATCTCCTCCATGCGGGCGATCATGCTGTTGAAACTGTCGGCCTGGGCGGCGAAGATGCCCTCCATCCCCTCGACCGGGATGCGCTTGGACAGATCGCCCGCCGCGATGGCATCGGCGGTGGCGCGGGTGAGCGCAAGGCGCGCGGCGATCATCCGCGCCATCGCCCGGCTGGCGAAAATGCCCATCGCCGCGCCCGACAGCGCCAGACAGGCCACCAGAGCGGGCAGCATATGCTGCACCACCGCCTTCATCTCGTCATGATGCAACACGGTGAGATGCGCGCCATCGGGCAGGCGGATGGTGTAGGCGCGGCCATCCTTGGGCTTGGAATCGCCATCGCGATAGCTCAACGTCACCACCCCGTCGCGCTGCAGCGGCAGGTCCACGCGGCCCACGATGCGGCGGCCCGAGGCATCATACAACAGCGCAATCTTCATCGAGGTGGAGCGCGAAGCCGCCCGTTTGATCACCCGATCCGCCACAGAGGCGGTGTCACGCGGGGCGCCCGGCGGCATCAGCTTGCCCATCTCCTTGAAGAGCGAGCCGTCGAGATCCTGGGAAAATTGCAGGCTGGTCAGCGTCAGCACGATCAGCGCCGTCAGCACCATGCCCAAGGCCACCGCCGCGCCGATCCGCAGCGAAAGCCGCCCGATGCGCGGTTCGCCCTGACGCAGGGCGTCGATCAGACGCATTGGTCGCCCATCAGCATATAGCCCTCGCCGCGCCGGGTGACGATGGGATCGCAGCCCAGTTCCTGCAGGCGGCGGCGCAGGCGTGATATGTTGGTGTCGACAATGTTGGTCACGGGCTGGAAGGCATAGCTCCACACGCCTTCCAGCAGCATGGCGCGGGTGACCAGCCTGTCGGCATGGCGCATCAGGAACAGCAGCAGCGAGAATTCCACGCGGTTGAGATGCGCCTGGCTAGCGCCAAAACGGACCTTGTGATTGGCGGCATCAAGGCTGAGCCGCCCGATGGAAAGCGTGATCGCATCGCCATGCACTTGCGCCCCGCGCCGCGTCAGCGCGGAAAGCCGGGCGTTCAGTTCATGAATGTCATAGGGTTTGGCCAGATAATCGTCGGCCCCGGCGTTGAGCCCCTCCACCTTGTCGCGCGCGCTGCCCAGAGCCGAGAGCATCAGCACCGGCGGCAAAGGCCCGCGCGCGCGCAGATGGTCGAGCAGGCCGGTGCCGGTCAGATCGGGCAGCATCCGGTCGAGGATGATCGCGTCGAAACTGCCTTGCGCGAAGGCGCCGATGGCTCCGGCTCCGGTGGCGCAATGGGTGCAGGCATGGCCCAGCGCATCAAGGCTGCCGGTCAGCTCCTCCGCGATCAGCGGGTCATCCTCGACAAGCAGCAGTTGCACTTAGGGCGGTCCTCGGGCGGGCGATGGATAATCGCCCGCCGATAGCGCCGGGATGTGACAGTTATGTTATGGCGTTTTTATGACAACAATGTCTTGAGTTTAGCTCCATCGGGTGAGCCCAGACCGGTGCAGGCGTCCCACCCCCTGGCAGCCGTAAAACCGATGTCGCCGGATTTGTTGTTGCCGCTGATGATATCGCGTAGCGCCGAAGGATCGCCATAAAGCCGGGCATGGATCTGACCTAAAGGCGCTTTGCGCCCCGCATTGAGCCCGGCCACGATCCCCGCCCACAAAGGCGCCACCGCACTGGTGCCGCCGATGATCCCGGTCTGGCCATCGGTGATGATACGATAACCGCTATCGGGATCGGCATCGCCCGCAACATCGGGCACGCCGCGCCCGCCGCTCTTGGCGCTGGCGGCGGGAACGCCCGCCCTGGCCTGATAATCGGGCAGGGCAAACAGCGTGCTGACGCCGCCTCCGGTGCCGCCGCCATTGCTGTTCCACACGGTTTCGCCCGTGATCGCATCCGCCGAGGCGGTGATCCTCGTGCCACCGCAGCCCAGCACAAAGGGATCGGAGGCAGGGTAATCGACATGCGCCTTGCCGTCGCTCACCCCATCGGTGGCGAGGCCATCGCCCGAGGCGGCGCAAACTGTCACGCCCAGCTGCGCGGCATCCTGGAAGGCCTGTCCCATGGCGGCGATGGCCTGCTGCGTCCAGCCGCTTTCTGCCGAACCCCAGCTGATGGAGAGCACCGAAGGCCCGTTGTCCTGATCGTGCACCGCCTGGGTGATGGCGTCGACAAAACCCTGATCGGTGTTGGGCGCGAAATAGACCGCGAGCTTCGCCCCCGGCGCAACCCCACCCGCCACCTGAATGTCGAGCGCCACCTCGCCATTGGCGCCGCTGCTGTCGGAAGGATCGTTGCCGGCGCCATCCACGCCGACTGCCACGATGGGCGGCACCGCCAACGCCATGGCCTTGAAAGCGGCCTGATTGTCGGCATCGGTATAGCCGCCGCCCAACTCGATGATGCCGATGCACTGGCCCGAGGCATCCACGCCATCGAAGCCATAAAGCTTGGCCACATCGGTGGGCAGAAAGCCCGCAGGCGGGGTTGGGCCCTTGTGAGGCACGATCTTGGGCGTGGCGATGGGGCGCGTGTCGAGCCCCAGCACGGCGGTGATCCGCCCGGCCAGATGGCTGGGCACATGCAACGCGCCATGGCGGCCCCGGCAGGTCTGGCCATGGCCTTCGTAGTGATGGAGTTGCGTCCCAAAGGCCTGCTCCACGGCGGAGGCGGGGCCGGACAGGCGGATCAGGCGGCGTTCGGGGCAGCATTCGGTCACCGTCAGGCCGTGGGATTTCGCAAAGGCCTCGATGGCCGCGATATCCTCGGCATGTTCCGCGCTGCGGGCGGCGTGCAGAGCGGCGCGATCCGTCACCGCCTCCGTCGCCTTGTCGGCAGGCCTTATATAAAGGCTGACGGCGATTTGTTCGTCAGCGGGCACGCGGCCGGTTGCGCGCATATCCCGTGGCGCGTCGCGATGGCTTCCGGCGAGGGGTTGGGTGGGGTCGGCCATAAGGTTTGCCTCCTTGCTCTTGCGGAACACATGGGTCTGGGCATAGCGCCCAACTCCCTTAAGTTTGAAAGGGATAGGCGCGGGATCGGAGCATGCCCCACTCTGCCCTGAACGATGAAAAAACCCAACCGCCTTCAGCGCTACGCGGGGTGAAACGCCTCGGCGGAAAGCCCGGACGAGAGCAAGGCTGCCCTGCGCAGGGGGGCATCATGGGACTCCGACTGTTGGGCCTTATTGTCCCCCAAGCATCCGCTGTAGGACAGCCCGGTCAGTCATAAAGATGCAGAGGCCCGCGCTTCATATCCGGATAGCCATAGGCGTTGGGTTCCTGTGTCCAGTCGCCGCGCGCGAAAATCACCGTGTCCTGCGGGTCGATGGCATGCATAGCATAGCGATCCCAGCCGATATGGATGAAATCCGGAACGCCCCAGACCTTCACCGCGCTCCAATATTCCTCGCCGCGAAAGCCCACGAAATGCAGCGCCGGGCGGATGGGCATCCTGCCATCCGGGGGCTGGCTGTTTTTCACCGGTGTCATGCCGCGCATTTCCCTCTTGCGCATGCGCTACAAATGTAGCACGCTACAAATGTAGCAAGACTCGAGGAGAGGGTCATGAGTCCCAAACTGCCACGACGCGAGCGCGAGGTCTTCGAAATTCTCTGCGCCGCCGCACCCATCACCGCCGCCGCCGTGCGCGCCCGCATGGCCGATGCGCCAGGCTCATCAGCGGTGCGTACCCTGCTCAGCCGCCTTGAGGGTCGCGGGCTGGTCGACCATGTCGAGCAGGACGGCGTCTACCTCTACAGCCCGACGCAGGCCGTGGAGCAGGTGCGCGGCTCGGCGCTCAGCCAGTTTGTGAAGACCTTTTTTGAAGGCTCCGCGATCAGCGCCGCCACCGCCTTGCTGGGCATGTCGCGCGGGGCCGACGAAGAGGAACTGGAGGCGCTGGAAGCGGCGCTGGCGCAGGCCCGGGCCCGCGCCGCCACCGAAGCGGAGAAGCAGTCGTGACCGCCGCGCTGCTGAGCGGTCTGGCTGCGCAATCCACCCTCGTCGCCGCGCTGGGGCTGGGTGGGTTGTGGCTGCTGCGCCGCCGCTCGCCGCTTGATCGCGCGGCCTGGCTCAAGCTGGCGCTGGTTCTACTGCTCGCCATGCCGCTGCTGCCGCGGTTCAGCCTCACCGTGCCTCATGCGCTGGAAGGGCTGATGCCTGCTCCCGCCCCCACGGTGGCTGACATCGCCCCAACCATAACGCAGCCCGATCAGCCCCTGCCGCAAAGCGTGCCACCGGTGATCCGTCCCACGATCCGGCTCTCCACGCTGCTGATGCTTGCCTATGGGCTGGGCGTGGCGGCGCTGCTGGGCCGCCTGCTGCTCGGCGTGGCGCTGCTCAGCAGCTGGACGCGCCGCGCCGCTCCCTTGCAAGATCACCCATGGCGGCAGGCGCTGGCCCTGTCCGGAGCCCCCGCCAGCACGCGGCTGGTGGTCAGCGAGAAGGTCGGCGCGCCGCTCAGTTGGGGCCTGCGCCATCCCACCATCATGATCGACCCGGCCAGCGCCCGACGCCCCGGCGATGCCAGCGCCATTCTCGCCCATGAGGCCGCCCATATCGCCCATGGCGACTGGCTGGCGCTGATGGCGGCGCGGGTGGCGGTGGCGCTTTTCTGGTTCAACCCGCTGGTCTGGGTGCTGACCCGCGCGCTGGTCCAGCATTGCGAGGAAGCCGCCGACGCTCAGGCCCTGACGCGCTGCGCGCCCACAGATTATGCCGAAACGCTGATGACCTGCCTCTCTGGATGCCTTGGCGCCGGGCGGCTTGCGGACCACGCGCGCCTGCTGCCCGCCAATGGCATGGCGGCGGG
>NZ_BCZE01000016.1 GCF_001598555.1 Novosphingobium rosa NBRC 15208 | reverse complement strand
GCTGCCCGCCAATGGCATGGCGGCGGGCCATGGCCTGAGCCGCCGCGTGCATCAGGTGCTGGAGGCCGCCCCTGCCGATCTGCTGCGCCGCTCGCGGTTCAGAGTGGCGGGGCTGGGCGGCATTGCCACGCTGGCCGTGGCCGCCTCGCTGGTCAGCTTTGCCCATGCCGCTCAGACCTCCGCGCAAACGCCTGAAGCCCCGCAGCCCAAAACCACGCGCATCGTCCATCCTGACGGCACGGTGGAAACCCGCAGCCGCGTCGCCAATGGCGACACCACCATCGACGTGCTGGGCCGCGATGGCCACCAGACCCATATCCGCCTGTCCGCCAATAATGGTCATCGCGTCTCGGTGGTCAGCCAGAGCGCGAATAACGGCAGTTATGTTGAAACGCCCGTGCCGCCCGCACCTCCGGCACCGCCTGCTGCTCCGGCCCCCTATGCCGCGCCGATGCCTCCTGCGCCGCCCGCTCCCCCTGCTCCCCCCTATGTCGGCAGCCGCGAGGAAGGCCCGCTGTCCCGCGCCGATGTCGACCGCATCCGCGCCGATGCGATGCGCCAGGCGGCTCAGACCCGGGCCGAAGGCCTCGCTGCGGCTGCCGAGGGTCGCGCCCAGGCCGCCGCCGCAAGAATCGAGGCTCAGACCATGGCGCTGCAAGCCCGGCAGGAGGCGTTTGTTCAGGCCGAGCAGGCCCGCCGTGAAGCCGATCAGAGCCGGCGCGAGGCTCTGGCGCAAGCCGCTCAGGCGCGACATGAGGCTTTGGCCGAGGCGGCGCAAGCCCGCCGCGAAGCCCAGGCCGCGCGCCGTGCCGCGATGGAAAACGACTGACACCTTGATGTGACCCTTTGACGGTCGAGGCGGACACGGCGGCCCGCCACCTGTCTCGATACGTCGGCCCGTCCGGTCTCACCTCCCGGACGGGCCCCCGACAGACCTGCTTTTAAATCGATTGCCCCACCTGTTTTCCGCAGCAGTTGCGCTGACGGGGTGTTTTGTCTTGCCTTCGTAGCACACGTCGATCAAAGGGCGCGAAATTGGATAATTTCTTTACGAATCAAGTTGTTTTTACATCAGTGTAAGTAACGGATAAATCATTTCAGATTATGGAGATGGATTATGTCTTACAAAATGAACTTCCTTACCCGCTCAATTCTGATTTCCGGCCTGATGATGGCGGCAGCGACCCCCGCCATGGCGCAGGATCTGAACCGGGACGCCGATCTGGCCCCCCGCATGGAAATCAATCTCTCCGGTGTGGATGTCACCACTGCCGAGGGTGAGGCTCTGGCCCGTCACAAGATCAGCGGCGCGGTGCGCGGCGTCTGCGCTGGCGTGCCCGACCATGACAGCTTCAAGCTCCAGTCGACGGCCTGCATGCATGTTGCGCGCGCTGAGGCCAACCGCCAGCTTGCCGCGCTGCGTGAAACCCAGCTGGCCCGCCGGGCGCAGACCGGCAAGACTGTCGATTATGCGATGAAAACCCGCTGATCGATCCCGGAAGATGCGGCGGCCGATTCCAGGCCGCCGCGCTTTCGTTCAGACCGCCCTGCAACGCCTCATCGTCATCACAGGGCGGGTTTGAAGCAGGCGCTCAGGCGAACACCGCCCGCGCGATCCTGAAGTGATAGACGCCCGAGCCGACATCAAGGACAAGCCGGTCCCCCTGCGCCACAGGCTTGAACTCCGCCCGCCCGGCGACAGGGCGGGCGCTTTCGCTTACCTGCGCGGCCCCGCGCGCAGGCAGATGCAGCGTGCAGCGCGTGTTGGCGGGCACCGTGAGGTCCAGCGTGAAACTGCCGTCGCTGCCCCGCTTCCAGTCGGTGACGATCAGGCCCGAGCGGCTCTGGTAACGCGCCCCGCCCGAGGGCATGCGCGGATCATAGACCGGATCGAAGCGGAAGCGCGCAAAGCCCGGTTCGACCGGATCGATCCCCGCAATCCGGCGAAACATGAAACCAGCCACCGCGCCCAGCGCATAATGATTGTAGGAGTTCATCGAGAGATCGCCGGCGTCGCCGTTCCAGCGCTCCCAGATGGTGGTGGCGTGCTTGTCGATCATATAGCCCCATGAGGGGTAGGCGGTGCGCAGCAGCAGATCATGAACCAGCGCGCCATGCCCCGCATCAGCCAGCACATCGAGGCTGTAGGGCGTGCCTAGGAAGCCGGTGGAGAGCAGCGTGCCGCGCCGCGCGATATCGGCCACCAGCAGATCGGCGGCGGGCTTGCGCAGGGCTTGCGGCAGCAGGTTGAAATTCAGGGCAAGAATATACCCTGTCTGCGATCCATTGCCGACATGGCCATCGGCCTGAACATAGGCTCTGACAAAGGCCTGCATGATCGCTCCGGACAGGCCGCGATAGCGCTCCGCCGCTTCGGCCCGGCCGGTGGCCTGCGCCATATCGGCCATGGCATCGGCGCTGGCTTTCCAGAAGGCGGTGCCGATCAGATCCTTGGGTGTGGTGGGATCGCCCGGCTGCTTGGCGTCCAGCGCCAGCCAGTCGCCGAAATCATTGCCGCGACCATTCGTCCACAACAGGTCCGGATTGGCGGTGTGGAGCGAGGCGAGAAAGCGCTCCATCGCCTCCCAGTGTTCGTCGATCACGCTGGTGTCGCCATAGCGACGCCAGCTGGTCCATGGCAGAAAGACCCCGGCATCGGCCCAGCCCGGCGAGGAACCGGTGGGGGTGAAATGCTCCAGATCATTGTTGGGAGCGATATCCGGGAAGGAGCCGTCGCTGCGCTGGGCATCGCGCACGTCGCGCATGAATTTGCGGGTGAAGGCGGCGGCGTCCATGTTAAAGCAGGCGGCATCCCAGAAGACATGCGCATCGCCCATCCAGCCAAGTCTTTCATCGCGCTGGGGGCAATCGGTGGGGATGCCCATGAAGTTCGAGCGCTGGCTCCACAAGCCGTTCTGCCACATGCGCTGGGGCACATATTGCGGCAGCGACAAAGTGCCGGTTTCGGGCAGGCTGGAGTGGATCACGATCCCCTCGACATCGCCGGGGCCAAGCGGCGCGGCAAGGCCATCGATCTGCACATAGCGGAAGCCGTGATAGGTGAAATGCGGTTCGAAAGTCTCGCCGGCAGGATCGCCGCGCATGGTCCAGCTGTCGGTCGCGCGGGCCGAGCGCAGATTGGACTGGTCGACATCGCCATCGGGGCGCAGCAATTCGGCGAAGCGCAGGGTGATGTTGCGCCCGGTTTCGCCTTTGGTCTTCAGCTTCACCCAGCCCGCGAAATTCTGCCCGAAGTCCACAACAACCGAGCCGGTCCCGCGCGGGGTCAGCACCTTGGGCCGCAAGCTCAGCGATGAGGCGATGGGCTGAAGCGCGGACCCGATCAGCGCAACCTGCGGCGTTTCGACAGGCTGCGCGCTTTCCCAGCGCTGATCGGCGTGGAAGGCGGTGGCGGACCAGCCTGGCTGATCGAGGCGGCCGTCCACCACCTCGCCATCATAGAGATCGCAGGAAAGGATGGAGGAGGGGCTGACCGACCAGCCCTGATCGGAGGCGATGACCTCTGTGCCGCCATCGGTGTAGGCGATTTCCAGTTGGGCGCGCAGCCGCAGTGGCGCTCCACCAAAGCCATAGCGTCCGGCGGGAGCCATATAGCTGCCATACCAGCCATCGCCGACCATCGCGCCCAGCACATTGGCGCCGGGTTTCACCAGACCGGTGACATCATAGGCGCGGTAGAGGACATGCTTGCTGAAATCGGTCCATTCCGGGGCCAGCAGCGCATCGCCCACCTTCTGCCCGTTCAGCCAGGGCACATAGGCCCCCATCGCCGCCACATAGAGCCGCGCCGAACGGATGGCGCGCGCCGCCGTAAAGGGATGGCGCAGCAGGAAAGCGCCATTGCCGGGGAATGGGGCCGCGCCTTCGTCAGGGATGGCGGGGGACCAGTGGCTGGTATCGGCAGCAGGTTTTCCCCAGTCATCAGGCTTGCCTGCCGCGGTGCGCAGCTGGGCGCCGGTGATATGCAGCACCTTGCCGGAGGCCAGCGTCGCGCGGATCAGCAATGCGACATGGGGCGCCGGAGCATTCGCTGCGGCATTGGCATCGGCTTTGAGGGTAAGCCCCAGATGATGGCCCCCGGCCTGCACCTGCCGCAGGTTGCGGTCGGTCTGGGGCGGGCCGAAGCGCATGGCGTCCTGCCGGACCGCAAGCGGGGCTTCATCCAGCATGGCCTCGGAGGGGCGGTTGGCGCAGCTGTAGATGATGAGCTGCGCGGCTTCGGGCAGGTCGAAAGACAGGCGGAAGCTGCGGGCATCCTTGTTGGTGCCGTCAGCGGCGCGCATCCAGCGCAGCCCGGCGAGACGGTCATCGCGCAGGGTGGCGGTTTCGGCGGCGATCCAGCCGCCCTGCCAGTCCTGAGGCGAGAGCAGGCCCATCTCCCAGCTGGCCAGCGGGCTGGTGGCGCTATGGTCCTGATCGTCCCAAACGGTGACCGCCCAGAAGCAGCGCGCGCGTGAGGGCAGCGCCGCACCGCCATAGGGAATGTCAAGGCTCTGGCGGCTTTCGATCTTACCGCTGTCCCACAGGTCGAACCGGGCGGCGCGGGCACGTTCCGGAGTGCTGGCCACGCCGATGCGATAGGCCTTTTGCGCCATGCCGCGCCGGTCGGCGCGCAGGGTCCATGACAGGCGCACCTTCTGACTGTGGAGCGCGCGCGGCTCGGTCAGGCAATCGGCCTGCAGGTTCTCGACCACCAGCGGGACAGGCGCGGCAGCCGCTTTGAGGGCGGGCGCGGCGATGGCGCTCGCCCCGGTCAGAGCCATGAAACCGCGTCTGGATGTGTCGATGGACAAGAACCGTCTCCCCAATGCCTGTGTGCCGCGAGCTGTATGGCGCAGGCCGGGGAGCAATTCCTGCACGTTTTTAACAGGATGCGCGTTGGCGAGAGGGAGGCTCGCAAAACGCAAAAAGCCGGCGCGCGAAGGCGCCGGCTCCTGATGCCCTGTCAACTATGATGCCGGCTTTTACCAGCAGGCGTGCCAGCGGCACCATTCGCGATGGCGGGCCCATTCATAGCGGCGTTCCTGCTCACGCCGCCATTGCCATTCGCGGCGGGCGCGCCAATCGCCATAATAGGGCGGCGGAGGCGGCGGCGGCGGGCCATCCCAACCCGGACCGCGATCCCAGCCCGGCGGGGGCGGAGGCGGCGGCCCCCACTCCTGAGCGCTCGCCGTGGAAGCCGTCGCCAAAGAACCGGCCAATGTTGCCGTCAGCAATACCGCCTTGATCCAAACACGCATGTCACACCCTCCTTACAAGTGTGAAGCCTTGTTAGATCCGGCTGGTTGAACGGCGTGTGGCGGAGCCGATGTCTACCGTTCAGCTTGATTGTTTCAGCGCAACCTTGATGCCCAGCGCGGCAAAGCCCGCCACCAGCCCCCAGAACGCCGCGCCCAGCCCATAAAGCGACAGGCCGGAGGCGGTGACCAGCAGGGTGACGATTGCCGGATCGCGGTCCTCTTGACGGGCCATGGCGCCGTCGAGCGCGCCGATCAGCGCCGGGATCAGGGCCAGGCCGGTCAGCGCCGAGATCACGCTATGGGGCAGCGCCATAAAGAAGCGCACCAGAATGGGCGAAAACAGCGCCAGCAGCAGATAGCATCCGGCATAGAGCATCCCCACGCTCCAGCGGCGGTCCTTGTCGGGATGGGCATCGGGGTTGGTGCAGATGGCCGCGGTGATGGCGGCCAGATTGACGCCATGCACGCCAAAGGGCGCGCCGATCAGCGAGGCCAGCCCCGTGATCGAGAGCAGCGGCCCCGGTTTGGGCTGGTAGCCCGCCGAGCGCAGCACCAGCAGCCCGGGCAGATTCTGCGAGACCAGCGTCACCAGAAACAGTGGCACGCCGATGCCGATGATGGTGCTGAGCTGGAAGCTGGGGAGGGTGGGGCTCAGGACACCCAGCGTGGCTCCGGCGGGCAGGGCCTTCACATCGCCGCGCAGCAGGCAAAGCGCCGCGCCCGTGCCCAGCGCCAGCAGCAAAGCATAGAGCGGCAGGCGCTGGCGGGCGGCCAGAAAAACGATCAGGATCAGCCCGACCAGCAGCGGATCGGCCCCGGCCACCTTGAACAGCCCAAGGCAGAAGGGCAGCAAAATGCCCGCCAGCATGGCCGAGGCGATGGCGCCGGGGATCTTTTCAGCCAGTCGCCCCAGCGCGGGAATGGCGCCCAGCAGGATCATCAGCACGGCGGCGCAAACAAAGGCGCCGACCGCTGTCGCCCATTGCGTGCCAGCTGCCGTGGCTGCCAGCAGCGCGGCTCCGGGCGTGGACCATGCCAGCACCACCGGAATGCGATAGCGCCATGACAAGGCGCCGCCGCCAAGGGCGATGCCCAGACACAGGGCCGTGACGGCGGAGGCGGTCTGCAGCACCGATGCGCCCATGGCGCTCATGGCCTGAACGATCAGCGCGATGGTGCCGCCAAAGCCGATCAGCGCGGCGATCAGGGCGGAGGACCATGCGGAAAGCGGGGGAAGAAAACGGATCATCATCCATGCCTAGACCAGCCTGGCCCTTTGCGCCAAGTGGTGGATTGTGCATGATGAATTTCACCGGAGAGGAGACAGCGGCATGACATGGCGGCCCATGCGGGAGGCGGATATGGACGCGGTCACCGCGATTTCCGATGACGTCCACGGCGATTACACCGAACCACGCGCGGTCTATGACGAGCGGCGCGCGTTGTTTCCGTCAGGCTGTTTTGTGTTCGAGCGCGGGCAGGGCGTGGAGGGCTATCTCATCACCCATCCATGGCGCCATGGCGGCCCACCGCCGCTGGGCGCGTTGATGGGGCCGCTGCCGCAGGGGGCGGATTGCCTCTATCTCCACGATCTGGCCTTGCTGCCCAGCGCCCGCGGCTCGGGGGCGGGGGCCAGGGCAGCCGCTATGGTGCTGGCCATCGCGGCAGAGCATGACTTGCGCGATATCTATCTGCTGGCGGTCAACGGAGCCGAGACCTTCTGGACATCGCGCGGCTACGCCTCCGTTACGGACAAGGCGCTGATCGCCTATTTGCGCAAGATTTATGGCGATGTGGTCTATATGCATCAAAGGGTTGAGGCCGCTTCTTAAAGCAGCGGCCCAGCCAGTCGGAACAGGTTTTCCAGAAAGCGGCGGTGGCCCGGGCGATGTGCCCAGCTCTCCTTGTCGAGCGGGGTGGCGTGCTTGAGATAGCCATCGATGATGGTGTCCAGCTGTGTGCTGACCTGCGCCTCATAAAGGATCAGGCTCATCTCCAGATTGAGGTAGAAGCTGCGCATATCCATATTGACCGTGCCGAACAGCGTGATGCTTTCATCGATCAGCATGGCTTTGGCGTGCAGCAGCCCGCCGCTGAAGCACTGGATCTCCACCCCGGCGTCAAGCAGATCGTCGAAGCAGGACTGGCTGGCGAATTGCGCCATCCGGCTGTCGCCCTTCCGCGGCACGATGATCTGCACCTTGACGCCGCGTTTCGCCGCCGATGTCAGCGCCAGCAGCACCGCCTGATCGGGCACGAAATAGGGGGTGACGATCCGCACCCGATCCCGCGCGTTGAAGATCGCGGCGACGATAAATTCATAGATCGTGGATTTGGGCATCTCCGGGCCGGAAGGCAGCAGTTGCATCCGCAGCCTTTCATCGGGCAGCGGCGGCCTTGCGGTATCGAAGGAGGGCAGGGTGCGCAGGGCTTCGTCATCGATATCGGCGCCCGGCTTGTCGAGCAGATGGTCGGTGTTGAAGACGCAGGCGAAGGCATCGACCATCTCGCCCTCGATCCGCATCATCAGGTCGATCCATTCGCCGACATGGGCGTCGGCCTTGAAGAGATGCGGATCGACAAGGTTGAAGCTGCCCATATAGGCCACCGTCCGGTCGCAGATCAGCTGCTTGCGATGATTGCGCAGATCGGTGCGCTTTGAAAAGGAGCGGATCGCCGCCACCGGCAAGGATGGCAGCACGCTGACCCCGGCCTCCTTCAGTCGCGCGGGCCATGGCGAGCGGAAAAAGCCCTTGCTGCCAAAATCATCGGCGAGGATCTTGCAATCGACCCCGCGCGCGGCGGCCCTCAACACGGACTCCAGCACGGCCGCCACGCGCCCGGCAGGGGCGATGATGTAGAATTCCAGACAGCAATCGCTTTGCGCGCGGTCGATATCGGCCACCATGCTGTCGAGGATCTGCCCGGCATCGGTCAGGATCGTCTGCCGATTGCGTGAGAGGATCGGAAAGCTGCTCTCCTGCGCGATGGAGGCCGACAGCGCCGGGAAAGGTTCCGGAATGGCATCAAGGCCAACGCTGTCAGTCCCGGCAATCGCATAGGCCTTCTCGTAGAAACGGCGAATGCGCTGGCCCAGTTCAAGCCGCCGCTCGCCAAGGCTGGGAGCGCCGAACAGCACATACAGCACCGGCCCGGCGATCGGCATGGCGATCAGCACCACGATCCAGGCCAGGGCGCTGTTCACCTGAAGCTTGCGATACAGCACGCGCAGCGACAGAACCGTCGCCACCACGATATGGATCAGCAGCGGATAGGACAGAGTCGGGAACGTCTGGAACAAGGGGGCTCCTTCGGGGCTTGATGGTGTCATACGCATGATGGAAGATGAAGTTTCGTGAAACTCCTCACATGGAACATTCAGGCGGGGATCGGCACGCGGCGTTACCGCGATTACCTGCTTCACGCCCATCGGCAGGTGATCCATACCGCTGCCAAGAACGCCGTTCTGGGCCAGATCGCGCGAGAGGTCACGCCCTTTGATGTGGTCTGCCTGCAGGAGGTCGATCTGGGCGGAAGGCGGGCGGGCTATCGTTCTCAGGTGGAGGCGATTGCTGAAGCCTCGGGCCATGCGCATAGCGCCGTGCAGCAGAACCGCGTTGTGCCGGGCGTGTCGCGCCACGGCAATGCGATTCTGAGCCGCTGGCCGCTGCGGCTGGTGGAGGATATAAAGCTGCCCGGGCGGCTTGCCGGACGCGGCTGCCTGATCGTGGATGTGGAAGGGCCCCCGGAATGGGCCACACCGCTGCGGGTGGCCTGCCTGCACCTCAGCCTTGGCGCGGCGGATCAGATGGCGCAGCTGGAGGTCATCCGCGCCACACTGGAGCAGGCCCCCAACTGGGTGGCCATGGGCGATTTCAACTGCGGCGCGGACAGCAGGCCGCTGACGGGATTTTGCAGGCGGGCGGGCGCCGGGCTGGCGCAGGTCTCGCCGCGCACTTATCCCTCATGGCGGCCAAGGCGGGATTTCGACCATATTCTGGGCAGCCAGGGCCTGAAGCTCGGCGATTATCGCGCCGAGCCTCTGGCTCTGTCGGATCATCTGCCTGTTGCGGCCAGCCTTTTCGCTGGCTGACAGGCCCTATTGCGGCGTTTCGGGCGCCGGGCAGATGGTGAAGGGGCCGGGCTTCTTGCCCTCCTTCTTGTCATTGACCATCTCCTCGATCACGAATTCGAACAGGCCGGCCATGTTCTGCGCGGGCATGGGCTGGATCAGCGGCAAGACGCGCCCGATGGCCGCGCAGGTCTTGGGCTTCATCGGCTTGCCCCCGATCGCCGCGGTGACGAAAGCACGCAACGCGGTCGGATCGTCACTGGCGAGGAAACCGGACAGCACAGCCTTGGCCGGGTCATCGCCGTTGCCCAACAGCTTGGTCAGCGCGGCGCGGGTGGCGGGCCACGCCGCATCGGAAGCAGGCTGATACTGCTTTTGCAGGGCCTCTGCGGTGGCCGCGAAACCCGTTTCGGGCGGCAGCACCTTGCGGCACATGCCATCGACGGCCTGCACGGCGGTCGGCAGAGCGAAGATCACCACATTCTGCGCTTCGGCCCGTGTAAGGCAGGGCGGCGCGGCGCTTTGCGCCAGAGCCTGCGCCGGCAGCGCCAGAAGCAATCCAGCCAGAAGACATGAGCGTAGGTGCATGATCAACTCCAGTTCGACTGGAGCGCTCATGGCATAGTCGGCGCGCTGACTAAAGATAAAGCTTGCGGCCCAAGAACTTCTGCACAGCTTTTACTATCACGCTGCTTTGGTTCACCCTTCCAGCCGCCGGATGGCCAGGGCCGCGCTGACCAGCAGGGCTCCGCGCGAAAGGAAGCTGATCCCCACCAGCACCGTCAGCATGAACAGGCTGGAAGCGGGCCCGGCCAGCAGCAGAAACAGCCCCAGCACCACATCGATCCCGCCCGAGAGCAGCCGCGACTTGCGATGCGCCCGCAGCCGCCAGGCAGCCATCACATGGAACAGCCCCGAGACCAGCAACCATGCCCCGATCACCCAGATCAGCGAGATGGCCCCGCTCAGCGGTTCATCGAAGATGGTGAAACCGGCGATCAGGGCCAAGGCTCCCAGCAGCAGTTCCGACCAGCGCGGGCCGCCTTCCAGAAACCACAGCGCAATGGCTATGGCCACCACGCCATAAAGCGTCAGCCCGATGGCCAGCATGATCCCGGTGGCCACGCCTGTCGCCAGCGGATTGAACAGCGCCAGCACGCCCACGGCCATCACCAGCAGCCCATAGGCCAGCAGCCAGCCCCAGCCGAGCGAGGCGCGCAAATGGGGACGATAGGTGTGGATCATCGGCAGGCCCTTTGCTTTTGGCATGGATAGTCATGCTAACAGGGCTGAGCCGCGCAGGTTCCGCCGACGGACCTATCGCGCCAGCGTCAGGGGAGCGGCTGGATCCTGCCCGGCTGACAGGATCGTGAAAAGGGCAGGGGCCCGGTCCGGCGAAAACCCGTTCGAAAGGCTGGGCAGGGTCGACAAGAGGCTTTAGGAAGGCGCGCATGATGCGTCTGTTTCTCCTTGCGATCTCGCTTGTTCTGGCTGCCCCCGCTGTGGCTCAGGATGTCGATGCCGTCGATCCGATCATGGCCTCCACCAAGGCGCTGGATCAAGCCACGGCCGATTATCAGGCCATCGATACGGCCATGAACAGCCGCGATGGCGCCAGCCAGGCCGGGGCGCTGAAAGACCGCGTGGCCGCCGTGAAACAGACGGCGGGGGATCAGGTGACGGCGCTGCAGACGCAACTCCAGCTGGTCGATGCCCGGGTGGCCCAACTCGGCCCGGTGACCCCCGGTGTGGTCGAGGCGCCTGACATTCAGGCCCAGCGCAAATTGCTGGCCCAGCAGCGCTCGACCATCGATTCGGCGATCAAGCGCGGCAAGCTGCTGGGCACGGAGGCCGATCAGCTCACCAATGAAATCGGGCAAAATCAGGCCGATGCCTTTTCGGAGCAGATGTCTCAGCGGGTGGCTTCGCCGCTCAGCGGGCAGTTCTGGGGGCCGCTGATCCGTGGCCTGCCGCGCGACAGCAAGCGTTTCTCGGGCTTTCTGGCGGTCGAGATGCACGCCATCCTGCAAGGCATCGAAGGCGGCGGCATGCCTCCGGCTCTGCTGGGTCTGCTCTTTGGCGTTGCGCTGATCGGCCCGGCGCGTCTGGCCCTGCGCGCTGCCGGGCGCCGCTATGTGATCGAGCGCGTGCCGGGCAGCCGCATCCGCCGCTCCACCCTGGCGTTGTGGCTGGCGGTGGTGGGCACGCTGGTGCCATCGCTGGCCCTGCTGTCGCTGGTGATGGGGCTGCGCGCCGGGGAGATGATCGCGCCGGCCTGGGCGCCGCTGGTCAGCCGCTTCCAGATCGCCAGCCTGATCGCCGCGCTGATCACCGCGCTGGGCGGCGCGCTGTTGCAGCGCCGCCAGCCTTCATGGCGGCTGGTCGGTATTTCCGACAACACCGCGCAGATGCTGCGCCCGCTGACCTTCATCGCCGCGGGCGTGACGGTGCTGGGCACGCTGCTGATGTCGCTGCGCGACGGCATGGGGGCGAGCGGCCCCATGCAGGCTGCCGTCGATGCGGTGACCGCGCTGATCTACACCGGTCTGGTGATGGCCATTCTGGTCACGGGCGCGCGGGCCCGCACGCATGCTCATGCCGCCGCGAAGGAGAAAGGCGAGACCGAGGAGGAGAGCGGCGAGCAATCCATCATGGCCTTTCTCTCGCTGGCCTCATGGGGCCTGCTGATCCTGTCGGTGCTGTCGTTGCTGAGCGGTTACATCGCCTTTTCCTTCTTCCTGATGCGCTTCATGATCTGGGTCGCGGTGGTGGGGGCCACGCTCTATCTGCTGCTGATCGCGGTGGACGACATCTGCACCGCCGCCTTCGACCGTGACAGCAAGCTGGCCACCACGCTCTATCAGGGTTTTGGCGTGAGGCGCAGTCTGGTGGATCAGTTCGGCGTGGCCTTGTCCGCCCTGTTGCGGCTGCTGCTGATCCTGCTGGCGATCGGGCGCGTGTCTCGGCCCTTCGGTTCCGATGTGTCGAGCATGTTCGACCAGCTGAGCCAGATCGCGCAGGGCATCACCATCGGGCAGGTCACGATCTCTCCGGGCGCGATCCTGCGGGCGATGGCGGTGCTGGCGGTGGGCATGTTCATTGCGCGCGCGCTTCAGCGCTGGTTGACCGGGCGCTATCTGCCCGCCACCGATCTGGATGCCGGGGCGCAGAATTCCATCGCCATGGTCACGCGCTACATCGGCCTGATCCTGGCGGTGCTGTGGGCGATGGCCTCGCTGGGGATCGGGGTGGAGAAGATCGCGCTGCTGCTCTCGGCCTTGTCGGTGGGCATCGGCTTCGGCCTTCAGGCGATCACGCAGAACTTCGTTTCGGGCCTGATCCTGCTGGCCGAGCGACCGGTGAAAATCGGCGACTGGGTGAAAATCGGCGATCAGGAAGGCGACGTGAAAAAGATCAGCGTGCGCGCCACGGAAATCCAGATCGCGGATCGCTCGACGCTGATCGTGCCCAATTCGGAACTGATCACCAAGAGCATCGTCAACAAGACCCTCGCCGATCCGCTCGGGCGCATCCAGTTGCAATTCTCCGTGCCGCTGGGCAGCGATGTCGAGCAGATCCGCCATATGGTCATGGAGATCTACGAAGCGCAGCCCGCCGTGATCGCCGATCCCAAGCCCAGCCTGTTTATCGATACGGTGATCGACGGGCGGATCAACTTCAATGGTTTTGCCTTCGTGAACTCGCCGCGCGCGGTCTATGCGACGCGCAGCGACATCTGGTTCCGGCTGCTCTCCGAACTGCCGGCGGCGGGGATCGAGCTGGGCACCACGCCTCAGCAGGTGCAGTGGATCGGGATGCCCTCGGCCGATGGCGCGGATGAAGCTGGCCCCGGCTGAGGGCCAAATTATGCTGGAAGATCAGCGCGGCACGCCTCTTTATCGCACATGATGCCGGAACGGTCGCTTTTCTGACGATCAGCAGGGTTGAGGCGGTCGCGCGGCGCGCGCCGTGGCTGCTACCGTTCAGCAACATTTCAGCGGAGACTTCGATGCGCACAACAATCATGCTCGGTTTCGGGGCAGCGGGCATGCTGGTGGCGGTTCCCGCTCAGGCCGAACCCATTCCCGACAGCATCGCCGCCATGATCCACGCCGCCGCCGACACCGGCAATGCGGTGACGCTCAAGACCGTGGCCGATCTGGCCAAGAAGACCAATCCGGATTCCGCCAAGGAGATCGACGATCTGGCCAATGGCCTTCAGAAAGCGGCCGATGACAAGCAGATCGCCAAGGTCCGCACCCAAAAGCCGTGGCAGGGCTGGAAAGGGCAGGGGCAGGCGGGCCTGACCAACACCACCGGCACCACCGAGACGACCGGCATTTCGCTGGGCCTCAATCTGGTGCGCAATGGCATCAAATGGCGCCATACGGTGATCGCCTCGGCCAATTATGCGCGGCAGAACGGCGTTACCACCGCCAATCAGCATGCTGTCAGCTATCAGATGGATTACAAGCTGAACGACCGTTTCTTCGCGATGGGGCTCGTCAGCTGGGAGGGCGACCGCTTCTCCGGCTTCGAGCGGCGCTTCAGCGAGACTTTGGGCGCGGGCTATACGGTCGTGAAGACGCCGACCATGAAGCTGGACCTCACCGCCGGCCCCGCCTTGCGCCAGACGCGCTATGTGCCGGGCTATCTGATCGCCGGCACTGGTTATGATGACGGCAAGCTGGCCGGGCGCGCGGGGCTCGATTACAGCTGGACCATCCGCCCCGGCGTGGTCTTCACCGAAAACGCCACCTATTATGGCCAGAGTGGCGACAGCACGCTAACCGCCAACACCGCGCTGACGATGAAGGTGTTCGGCCGGCTTTCGGTGCAGGCGGGCTTCATGGTCGACCATGAAACCCAGCCGCCGGTGGGGCTGGCCAAGACCAACACCACATCGCGCCTGACCTTTGTCTATGGTTTCTGATAGGGCTGCTCAGGCGGGTTGCTTGCCAGCAACCAATTCATTAGATTACTTTTATGTCGATCCGTTCTTCGGCCTTGCGCCGCTTCGCCGCCCTGCCTTTGCTCTGGTGTTGCGCCCCGGCGCCGGTCGAGGCCGAGACCACGCCTGATTTCTTCGCGGCGGCGCTGTGCCAGCCCCCCTATTCCTTCGAGCATGCGACAGCGCTTTACAATGCGGCTGAAAAGCTGGGCAAAGCCGATATGTCGATCATGGGCGCGGGGATCTATCATCTGCCCGCTCCGATCACCCGGGATGGCTTCACCACGCAGGAGGTGATCTTCGCCGGTTCCGCCGTCGGCGTGCTGATCGAGGGCCATGTCGCGGAGCAACTGGCCCAAAAATACCAGCTGGAGCGTGAGACCAACCCTATGCTGGGCGCCTCCACGCTGGGTTTCTCGCGACGTCTGCCCGATGCGGATCAGAGGATGAAGGATCTGGGGCTGATCTCACTCGTGGCGCGCGAAGGACCGGCGATGAAGGGTAGGACAATGCTGGTCTGCGAATTCGATTCCCATGAAGATATCGCAGCGATGAAGGCTTTGGAGAAATACTCTTCGGGCCAATAGGATCAGGCGCGGCGCAATCTTTTCCAGCCGATCCACACCCCGCTGATCGAGGTGACCAGCCCCAGCAGCGACCAGACCCACAGCCACAGATCCCACAGGGGCCGATGGAGGGTGAAGCTGTTCAAGTCCCATGTGTGAAGCAGATCGAAGAGCCAGCGATAGGT
The DNA here is from genome assembly GCF_001598555.1 of Novosphingobium rosa NBRC 15208. Lineage (GTDB taxonomy): Bacteria > Pseudomonadota > Alphaproteobacteria > Sphingomonadales > Sphingomonadaceae > Novosphingobium > Novosphingobium rosa. The sequence continues at coordinate 58,134 of NZ_BCZE01000016.1, read as the reverse complement.
TCGGCGGCGGGCATCGAGATGGTCAAGGACCGCGCCGGTTTCGGGATCGATATGCAGCCAGCTTTGGGCCGGATCGTCGAAACGCAGGCGTAACACCGGCAGCCGAGGCAGAGCGCCTGCCTTATACCAATAGGCATCGGGGGCGGTCAGCCGCTCGACAGCGAGCAGATGGCCTGCCGGGATCAGGGCTTGGGCGGCTTTGGCGATGGTGAGATCGTCAGGCCGCACCGTTTGTCCTGCAGCGTCAAAAACCTTGCGTTCGCCATCGCCGCCGAAGACGGCGATCCGCGCCAGCCCGCCATCGCGGGACAGACGGATTTGCCTTGCATCGCGCCCCAGGTCTCGCAGCCGGTCCAGCGCGACCGGCGGCATCGGCGTGCCCAGAGCATAGGCCCGCTCGGCCTGTTCCGGCAAAGCGGCTGTCTGAAACACCCGCCCGGGGTCAACCGAGAGCCAGCCGCTGAAAATCCACGCCAGCAGGAACAGACCGCCACCAAGGCCTGCGACATGATGCCACAGCATCCAGCCGTGATAGGGCGTCATGCGCCCGCCCTTGAAGCGTCGCTTGCCCATGCGGGTGCGCAACAGGCCGACCCAGATGCCCGCCAGCGCTCCGGCGATACAGGGGCCGGAAACCCACAGCACCACCTGTCGCCAGGCCGCATTGTCCTGCCTCAGCACGGTGGGATAGAGCCAGTGCGGCACCGATCCCAGCCAGTTCCAGAAACGGATCCGCTGCGTGGTGGCCTGCACCACCCCGCCGGTGCTGGAGGACACATAAAGCTGCGTGCCCGGAGCATCGGCCAGACTGACCTTCCACAAAGGCCGATGGCAATCGAAGCCTCCCGCCACTGTCCACTGATCGCGGGTCATGTGCTCCACATCGCTCACCGGCGCATGGCCGAAACCCTGCGCGGCCCGCGCCGCGAAAGCCGCATCCACCGGGCGCAAAACGGCTCCACGATGGGCGGACAGAGTGATGGCGGGCGCGTCCCATGGCTCGACCCGCCACACCGGAGCGCCGTCGCGCATCTCCAGCGTCAGGCCTCGCGTGTCGGCGGAAACGGGCGGCGGCACGTCCACCGCACGCCAGTCGATGGCCTGCGCTCCCGCCAGCTTTTGAGCCGGCGAGAGCGAGGGATAGGGCACATAGATCATCACCAGCCCCGAGGCGAACCACATGGCAAACAGCAGGCAGGTGACGATCCCCACCCAGCGATGGGTCAGGTAAAGCCAGCGTTTGGCCTGATGCTGCCCGGTTGCTTTGCGTGCCATGGTTCGGGCCCTCAGAACCTGGTGCGCAGCGAGACGTCCACCGAGCGCGGGCGGCCCAAAATCCACTGCTCATCATTGTAGGTGGTCTGGGCGTAGGCCTTGTCCAGCAGGTTGTAGATGTGGACATCCACCGCCGCATGCCTGTTCACCGCATAGGACAGCCCTGCATCCACCACGGCGTAAGCTGGCACGCGGAACGTGTTGGCCGTATCCGAGTAAGTGTGCCCGACATAACGCAGCCCGGCCTGAGCGCGGATCTGCTTCGTGGCATCCCAGCGCAGCCAAAGATTGGCGGCCTGCTGCGGCACATTGGGCGGCGCCTTGCCGTTGAAGCTGACCCCGCTGGAGAAGAAATCGTCGTAACGCGCCTTCAGCACCGTGCCATTGGCGTCGATCCCGAAGCCTGCGGGCAGGTTGAACGAGAGCGAAGCCTCGATCCCCTTCGACGATTGCTGCCCCACCTGCTGGATCGGGCTGCTGAGCGTCTGCTGATAGAGCAGCCCCTTCTTGACGATCCGATAGGCCGCCAGCGTGGCGGTGCCGCGCCCGCCCCAGAAGCCGCCCTTGGCGCCCACTTCCACCTGATTGCCGGTAGCATTGCTGAACTGGGTCTGGGCGGTGGAATAGGTCGTCAGCGTGCCCAGCGGATCGGTGCCCGTGCTGTATTGCGCATAGAGCGACACGGTGGGGATCGGCTGATAGACGCCGCCCACGCGCCAGGTGGTGTTGTTCAGCCTTTTATCGAAGACGAAGGCATCGACGCCGCCATTGCCGGTGGGGTAGGTGCGGGTCCAGCGCTTGATCTCGTCATTTTCATGGCGGATGCCGGTGATCAGTGAGAGCTTGTCCCCGAACTTCAGGCGATCTTCCGCGAAAAAGGCATATTCGGTGGTCTGGGTGCGATAGCGCGGAGCGATGCCCTGCGTGTCATAGAACAGGCCGGGGTTGAAGCCGGTGGGGGTGACGCTGTCTTCCTGCGTGTCCGATCCGAAATCGTTGGAATAGGTCAGCTGGATGGAGTTGACATCGAAGCCCGCCACCAGATCGGTGCTGATGTTGCCCGACAGTGGAATCTTGAACGTCACGCTGCCCTGATCGCCCCACTGGGTCTGATCATGGCCGATGCCGTAATTGTCTGTGCGATAGATGTTGCCGGGCGTGGCGGGGCTGTAGTTGTAGCCATTGTGGCAATTGCCGCTGGCTCCCACCCAGCAGTAGCTTTCCAGATCGCGCCACTGGCGTTTGCTGGTCAGCACATAGCCCAGATTGGTGAGGCTGATGCTGTCGGACGGCGTCCAGTCGGTTTGCAGCGTGGTGCGGTTGTCGCGGTAGCGGATATGCGCGTCGCCCACATTGTAGTTCTGATGGCGCAGGCCCAGATCCAGCCTGCCGTTCACCAGCGGCGTACCGGTGTATTTCATGGGGTGCTGGTCGCCGTAATCCTCGCGGAGGGTGAAGGTCAGCGTGTCGGTGGTGGCCCAGCGCAGCGTGCCGGACAAAGCCAGACTGTCCGAATGGCCGCGATCGACATAGCCGTCCGAGCGGCGATAGCTGGCATCCACCCGGTAGGACAGGCGATCCCCGATCGGCCCGCCAAGCCCCGCCGCCGCATGGAAGGTGTTCTGCGAACCATAACCGATCTCGCTCTCAAACTCGGTCCGCCCGGTGTTGGGCTTGCGCATGATCACATTGACCGCACCGCCCAGCGAACCCTGCCCATAGAGCACCGAGGCCGGGCCGCTGAGGATATCGATCCGCTCGGCCATCCATGGGTCGGTGGGGAAGGTGATGGTGCCTGCTGCCGGGAAGAGGCGCACGCCGTCGATCAGCTGCAGGATCGAGCCTTGCCCGCTGAACCCACGCGCCGCCAGAGCGGTGCCGCCATTGCCGGGGTTGCCGATGTTGAAGAAGCCGGGCGCGCGGGCTTCGGCCTCGGCGATGGACATGTCGCCGCGCGCGCGGATCGCCTCGCCATCGATGCTGGCGATCGAGGCCGGGGTCTGCAGCGGTGTGAGGTTCAGACGGCTGCCGGTGGCGTCAGGCCGGGTCAGCACCTGCGTCTGCTGGCCGATCACCAGAATGTTATCGGCGTCGTGAACGGTCTGGGCATGAGCGGCCGCGGCGATGGCCAGCGGCGTCAGGCAGGTTGCGCCAAGGCCGAAACGGATGGCCGGGTGAAGCGTGTGGATCACAGAAATGGTCCCCCTGATGGTTTTTGAATGTCGTCCTGGTCGTGGCGCGCGGGGTTGCGAGATGCCGCCGCCGCAGGCCAGTTCTTTACGGTTGGCGAACCGTTACAGCCCGTTGCAGGCGGCGTTACCTGGGCTCGCCCGCCTTGGCCGATCTGTCTGTTTGCTCATCATAATCCCTCCCGCGCCGGATGACGGGCAGGGGGCCTGTATCCGGCGCGCGCCTGTCAGGCGCACGTCGGTCACGCGCTGCAGCGGGCGGGCAGGCGCTGTCCCCCGCACGCTGCGGCGTCCATGGCCCCCGGCCATGCTGTTCGTCGCTCAGACGGAAGTGCAACCGTGCCTTGGCCATCCCCTGGGCCGGGCAAGAGCGACACGCATCGGCAGGTCTCCTGGCTCGCGGGTCGTCATGCGGTACAAACCTTCCCGGGCCTCGCATGATTTTGCGTCCGGCCCAGTGGCTGCATCCCGGCGCTTTGGCAGGATGCCCTTGTATCGCACTCGCCGCTCACAGTTGCAGGGACAGCCCGGTTTCGGATCAGATGATCCTCACCATGTTCCCTATTAAGCCCTTGCGGGCACCGTTACGAGTGGAAGGCAGATGCCTTCGGCGCGTCTATGAACAGAAGTGGAGGGGAGGCGCAAGTTGAAAATGCGTTGCCCGCTGGTGGCGGGAGAAAGCGTGGCATGAAGCTTCAGGCCGCGTTGGAGACCTTGCCCCCGCCGGGCTTTCCTCCGGCATTCCCCGAAGCGCCGGACCGGCTTCCGGCGTCAAACCGGCTGTCCAGCCATTCGACCATGCCCTCTGGCCGGGCGCAGCGCTCAAGCAGTTCGGCCAGCGTAAGGGGCTTGCTGAAAAGATAGCCCTGCGCATGCTCGCAGCCCGCCGCTTGAAGGATACGGCGCTGGTCGTCGGTCTCCACGCCTTCCGCGCAGCAGGACAGGCCGATTGTGTGGCACAGGGTGATCACCGCCGCCGTGATCGTGCCGTCCTTCTCGCTGCCAAGGCCGGTCACGAAGCTGCGGTCGATCTTCACCTTGTCGAGCGGCAGGCGCTGGACATAACCGAGGCTGGAATAGCCCGTGCCGAAATCGTCGAGCGCGATGCGCACGCCCAGATCGCGGAAGGCTTGCAGGCTTTCGGCGGCGGCCTCGGCATTGCGCATCACCGCCGTTTCGGTCACCTCGATCCAGATGCGTTCGGGCGCGATCCCCGCCCGCTGGATCTCGCGCCGCACGAAAGCCAGCGTGGTGGCGGAGGTCAGGTCGCAGGCCGAGATGTTGAAGGAAACAGAAACATCGTCAGGCAGTTGTTGCGCAGCCTTCAGACCTTTTTTGAAGATCGCCCGCGTGATGCTGTGGATCGCTGTTGACCTTTCGGCGATGGCGATGAAATCGGCAGCGGAGACTTCGCCCACCAAGGGACTGGTCCAGCGCGCCAGCACCTCCACCGCGCCCAGCTTTGCGCTGGCCAGTTCGACGATGGGCTGCAGCACGATGGACAGCTCATCCTCCAGCGTGCTGGCCTGAAGCGCCACCTCGATGGCGCGATCGGCCCGCACCGCCGTTTCCAGCGAGGCGGTGAAGACGCAAATGCCCCCGCCATTGACATGCTTGGCGTGGTAAAGCGCGTAATCCGCCCGGTCGAACAGATCGGCGGCCTGCGTGCCTGCTTCGGGATAGCGCGCGATGCCCAGGGATCCACCCACGCTCAGAACGATCTCGCCGATATGCAACGGGGCCTGCACCTGTTGCAGCAGCCGTTCGCAGGTCTGGGCGAAATCGCCGCCGCTGGTGTCGATCAGGCCGAATTCATCGCCGCCAAGGCGATAGACCCGCACGAAAGGCCCGGCGGTTTCGCGCAGACGGGTGCTGATGGCGCTCAGCAGCCGGTCGCCGACCTGATGGCCATAAGTGTCGTTGATCGGCTTGAACCGGTCGAGGTCCAGCACCCCCATGGCGAAAGGCGCGCTGTCCTTGCCCTCGGTCAACTCATCGAGATCGGCGTAAAAGCTGCGGCGATTGGGAAGCGCTGTCAGGCTGTCGGTCAGGGCCAGATTGCGATTTTCCTCGTTCAGGCGCTGCAATTCCTCATGCTGTTCATCCAGCCGGTCCTTGGAAAGCACCTGATTGCGGAAATGTTCGAAGCTGTTGAACAGCACCCGAAGCAGCACGCCCAGCACCAGCGCGACGTTGATGCCGATGGTCACGAAGGTCAGTTCGGCGCGCAGCAGGCAGGCAACGATAAAGGTCGGCAGCACCGTCAGCGCCACGATCAGCGCCGCCTGGGGCAACACCATCAGGCAGAAAATGCAGCCGATCACCGTCGTCGAGATATAGAGCCCGATATGCGCCTGCTCGAAAGGCCCACCATAGGGCGAGAGCATCAGCGACCAGACGATATAGGCAATGGCGATCGGCCCGGCCAGAGCGGTGGTCAAACGCAGCTGGCTTTGTGCCTTTTCGGGACTGGGCGGCCCGGAGCGCGACTCTTTCAACCAGCGGATCATGCGGATCACGGTGATGGTGAACAGCACCGCCGGGGCGCTGATGGTCAGGGCACGGGGAGCATCCTGACGGTGGGTGATCGCCACGGCCAGCGAATTGATCAGCAGCAGCCCATAGAGCAACGGCACCTGCCGCTGGAGGTTGATCGCCTGGGAAACGGCCAGCGCGGGGTCCTTGCCGATGTCTGCATACCATTGGACCAGGCGCGATAGGCGCACGCGTGCTTCCTCTTTTCCAAGCTGGGCGACAGGGCTCCTCCTTAGGCTGCGACTGGTGAAAAGACTGATACCCATGGGCTACATTTCATGCGCAGAATCACGCAGTGTCACAAAGCTGACCTGAACGGGAAACAGAGCTGTGCTATGGAAGATCCCGCGAGTCGCCAAAGGTGACAGCAAGGAGAGGAAAGCCATGTTCGATCAGATCGACGCCGCCTATTATCTGATGCGCGCCGGCGAAGAGCGCGAGAAAGCCGCCATCACGGATTGGGAGGGTACCGACATGCGTGACGCAGACCGGCACCGCAACCGCGCCGCTTTGTTCGAGAAAAAAGCCAGAGTGCTGCTGGGTCAGGCCGCGGCGTAAACTCACCCTTGTGCGCAGCGGGCGGTGGCTGGGGGCCACCACCCGCTGTTTATTTATGGCTGGCGATGATAGCGGCCAGAGCGCAGCATCTCGCCGGGGATCAGATCCCCGCCCTCGATGGTCAGTCGCATGGTGTCGAAGGCTGGCTGGGCCAACTGTCTGACATCCAGCGTGATCGCCGCGATGCCCTTCTCCATCGGGCCATGGCCCGGGGATGCCAGATCGATCCGCTGTTCATGCCCTGCGATGGACAGCACAAGGGCGCTCACCGCGCCGGGCTGGCTGTCATTGGGGAGCGCGGCAAAGCCGCGGCGGTCCGTGGTGAGGGTCACGCGGTGGCCATCGGCCAGCACCATGGCCACATCCACGCCCCGCAGCCCGCGATCTCCGCCATCGCTGAGGAACACCGCCCGGCCGCCGATCCATGTCTTTCCGGGGGCCGCTTCAGGCGGCAGGGTGCAGGCGGCGGGAAGTGTGGGACGGGCGATCTCGGGCTCGGGCAGACCGGCATCGCTGGCCGCCTGAAGCGCCGCGCTGCGCGCCATCATCCAGTCGGAGAGAATGGACTGGATCGTATCGGGCTGCGCGCCCGGCTCAGGCTGAGCCACCACCTGCCGCGCCAGCACCTCCACCTTGCCGCGCGCGGTCAGCGCCTTGGCCAAAGCTTCAGCGGCGCGGGTTTTCAGGACTTCGGGTGAAGGGCGATCCCCGGAATCGGGCAGGGGGGTGGCGGTGGCGACGAAATCATCGGTGAAGAAAGGGCAGCGCTCACGCACTTTGCGCTCTTGCGCATCGCGCCGCTCGGCCAGCAGGCGGGTTTCGGCCTCTTCATTCCATGGCCTGATCTGTTGCAGCGCGAAAAGTGGTCTGTCCTTTTCGGGCTTGTCGGCGGTCAGCACGATGACCTTGCCCTGCCGCGCCCAGTGGCCCGTGGCGCCATTGTCCACCGCGCCATAGGAGAGCATCCACTCGAAACGACCATCGGCACGCAGCAGCAGCTCCGACCCGACCTCATGCACGCCGGAGAGATAATAATGGCCTGTGAAATCGGCATCTCCCACCCCCGCCTCTGACACGGGCCGCAGATGGCAATCCTTGCCCCGTTTCAACCCGGTGATGGCGGAAACGGTCAGCACATTGACGCCCTTTTCCTCCTGATAGCTGCCAATCACCTCGCCATAGAGCGGCGCGTCGGAGGGCTTCGCCTTCAGCAGATCCATCACCGCATGGCGGCCCTTGGCATCGCGCAGCACATAGAGCGTGTTGCCCAGATCGCAGCGCGCCAGCACCACTGCGGGCCGCTCCGCGTTGACGACCAGCGTGCCCATATAGACATCGTTGAGGGGCTCTTCCGTCGCGGTCGGTTCGGCGGTCGCCATGGCCAGCAGCAGAGGCAGGATCATAGCGGCTTCCCATCCTTGTCGGTCGGCTCGATCTGGTAGGAGCAACCATAGAGCGTCTTGCCCGGCGCGGTGCTGACGTTGGAAATCTCATGGGTGATGCGCTTATGCATGCCGAAGCTTTCGCCCGGCGCGGGCGGGGTCTGGCTGTCCACCACCACCTTCTGGCCCATGAATTTGTGGAAGGTGATTTCCTTCTCGATCTGCGCGCGGGTCACCTTGCCCGAGGCGGTCAGGCTCCGGATCAGCGGTTCCGGGTCCATGGCATTCGCGATGCCTTCGGGCTTGGCAATCACCGATGGGTCGGGCTGGTCGAGAAAGCCCACCACGCCGTTGGCGGTGAAGCCAATGTGGCTGGTGGCGTAATGGCCCGCCAGTGTGATGGGTGCGGGCAGTTGGTACTCGATCATATAGGGATTGTCGGTCTTCAGCTTGCGCCAGCCACGTTTCGCATCCGGAGCATCCGCGCCACCACTGGCCAACGCCATGGCGAAACCATTGTAGGCCGGAGCCTCCAGACGGCAGGTCAACGCATCGACAAGATCAACGCTGTCCGCGTTGAAATCCTCGGCAGGATCGGCAGTTACAGCGGCGAGCAACAAGAACAGGGGCTTCATGCGCGTCTGTATAAATGGATCGCGGATGGGTGCAACGCGCCATGATTTGTTATCGATTGTGACGGGCGGAATGATCGGCTAGGCGCGCGCCATGCGCTCCCCCTGTATCGAGAATTGTGTGTTTGATGGCCGCACCGGCTGGTGTCGCGGTTGTGGGCGGACCAAGCCTGAATGCCGCGCATGGAAAAAGGCCCAGCCTCACGAGTTGCGCAAGGTCAGCGCCGATCTGCCGCGGCGGTTGAAGAAACTGGCCGCGAACGGGCGGTGAGCGGCTCCAGCGGCGAGCGAATGGCGATGGCGGCATTGCGATAGGCCGGATCGTCGCTCACCTCACGGCCCGCCCATGGGGGAAGGGACACGGTCTGGTCCGCGTCGGACAGTTCGACTTCCGCCATGATCAGCCCGGCTGCATGGCCCTCGAACACGTCCACCTCCCAGATCAGCGTTTCATACGGCACGCGGTAGCGGGTCTTGGTCACCAAAGGCTGCGGGCACATGCCAAGCATCGCCTCGGCATCGGCGACGGGGATGGCATATTCAAACTCCGGGCGGGAGATGCCGGGGGCGACGCCCTTGACGGTCAACCACGCCCGCTCGCCTGCCAGCCTGATCCGCACGCTGCTCTGTTCCCCTTGCGCCAGATAGCCTTGGCAGAGCCGCTCTCCGGGGCCTGCCGCCATGCGCCAGCTGTCATCGGTGACGAGGAATTTGCGTTCGATCTCAACAGGCATAGCAGGTCTATCTCATGCAATGTGTCAGGAGCAAAGACTGCGCAGCAATTGCGCGGGGAAAGGCGCGACCAGACGTTGCGCCTGTTTCCAGTCCTGATGCAGCCAGGCGCGGTAATCGCGCGGATGCAGGATCACCGGCATGGTGGCGCTGCTGCTCTCCGCCCCGACAGGCATGCGGCCCTCGGTGGTGAGAATGGCGAAGCTGGGCACTTCGGAATCGCGCCAGATGCCGGCGAAGGCGAAGATCGGCATGGATGGCACGGCCAGCCATGCCTTGCCGCTGCCCGCAAAATGGGTGGCGGGCACCAGACAGCGAAATTCCGTATGCCGCAAGGTGCCGATCCAGAAGGGGCTGGCGATGTTGCGCAAATGGGTGACGACATGCTCACCGCGCGGGGGAGGCGGCACGCCCCATTGGCGCGGCACCAGCCTTGCCCCCTCTTTGCGACCGATCACCACGGGAGCGTATCCCGTGGGCGCCACCGTGCCGCCCTGCCAGACATCGCCCCGAGCATCGGCGCCCATGGCCCGGCCAATCGCATCGGCAGGCGCATCGAGGTGGTAGGTCCGGGGCATCAGTCCTGCTCTTCGCGCCTTATGCCTTCGTACCAGTCCTGACGGCCGGTTTCCTCCACCGCCCAGATCCAGGCATCGTTGAAAGCGGCAGCGGAAAAGCTGAATTCCTGACGCGCCAGATCGCGATAGCCATCCTTGCTGTGCAGTTTGGGCTTGCCATCGCGCATATGCGGGATCAGCCAGGCGAGGCATTTTTCCCGGTCTTCGCGGGCGCGGGCGGCGGAGAGGGCACGGTTGGTCTTCATGCCATGCCCTTACTCCGCATCAGCCCTCCATGGTAGGGCCCTTGAACTTGACGGGGCGGGTGCTGCCGCGCACCATCAGCGTGCCGGGGCATTGCACCTCTTCATGGCTTTCGGCCCGGGTGCGCAAGGCATGGATCAGCCTGACGGTCTCATCCACCATCCGGGTTGCGGGTTGTGAATAGCTGGTCAGCCCGAAGGAGGGCCAACTGGCCATCGGCACGTCGTCATAGCCCGCGATGGAAATCTCGCGCCCGACATCCAGCCCGAACTCATGACGCGCCACGGTCAAAGCGGCGAGCGCCATCGTGTCATTGGCGCAGAAGATGGCGTCGGGGCGGTCGGGGCGGACCAGCAGGCGGCGCGTCGCGGCCAGCGAAGCGTCGAAGGAGAAATGGCCTTCCTCACGGATGGGGGCGGGGTGGCCTTGTTCCGCCAGATAGGCGTTGAAGCCCGCCTCGCGCTGGGCGTTGGTGGAGCTTTCCGGCGTGCCCGCAAGGAAGGCGAGGCGTTGGTGGCCGCCCCCCAGCAGATGGGCCGCGATGGTGCGCGCGCCCATGGTGTTGTCGCCCACCACGCAGGAGGCGTCGTGCTGGCCAGTCGTGCGGTTGTAGAGGATGATCGGCACCTGAGCGCGGCGGCATTCCTCGGCCAGTTTCGACGACAGGCTGACCGAGAGCAGCACCAGCGCATCGATGCGGTAATGCAGCACCTCCTGAAGGGAAGGCTCTGCGCCCTGCGAGCCCCCATTCTCTGAACGATGCGCCGGGAACAGCATCAGGCGCAGATTGGCGCTCTCCAGCGCTTGCGAGAGCAATTGCAGCGTTTGCACGAAAAAGGGGTTGGCCAGATCGCCCACCCCCACGCCGATGATGTTCGATTTGCCCCGCAGCAGGGAGCGGGCCAGCGGGTTGGGACGGTATCCCATCTGTGCGGCGATGGCGATGATGCGGTCGCGCTTGTCGGGTGACAGGCTGGAGCCCGGCGTGAAGGCGCGCGACACCGCCGATTGCGAAACACCCGCCGCGCGCGCCACATCGTGGACGGAAACGGCAGGGGCGGAGAGGGTGGGATCGCGGACCATGAAGGGGTGGTAGCGGGTGAAAGGCTTGCAAGGCAATTTGAATATGCATTCATTTATATTTTCCCTGTAAAATAGATGTTGTTATTTTGAAAATGCCGGGTTGGAAAATCTCTATGATTATGTATTCATCGTCACCAACGAGTCGGGACGGGCGTGTGCCCACCACTCGAAGAGGAGGATGACGATGGCCCAGTATCTCAAGCGCGGCGCGGCAGCCGAGGTGAAGGCGGAAGCCGATCGCAAGGTTCGCGATATCGTGGAAGCGGCTCTGGCCGATATCGAGAAGCGCGGCGACGCGGCTCTGCGCGACATGAGCATCAAGTTCGACAAGTGGGACCGCGAGGATTACCGCCTGTCTCAGGCCGAGATCGATGCCGCCGTGGAGAGCCTGACCCCGCAAGAGCGCAAGGACATCGAATTCGCCCAGACGCAGGTGCGCAACTTCGCGCAGATCCAGCGCGACAGCGTCAAGGATGTCGAGGTCGAGACGCTGCCCGGCGTGGTGCTGGGCCACAAGAACCTGCCGGTGAATGCTGCCGGTTGCTATGTGCCGGGCGGGAAGTATCCGCTGCTGGCCTCGGCACATATGTCGGTGATCACCGCCAAGGTGGCGGGCGTGAAGCGCGTCATCACCTGCGCTCCGCCGTTTCAGGGCAAGCCCGCGCGCGCCATCGTGGCGGCTCAGGCGCTGGCTGGCGCTGATGCCATCTATGCGCTGGGCGGCATTCAGGCGATCGGCGCCATGGCCATCGGCACGGAAACGATCGATCCGGTCGACATCCTTGTCGGCCCCGGCAATGCCTTTGTGGCCGAGGCCAAGCGCCAGCTGTTTGGCCGCGTCGGCATCGATCTGTTCGCCGGGCCAACCGAAACGCTGATCATCGCCGACGAAATTGGCTGCGACCCCGAAATGGCCGCCACCGACATTCTGGGTCAGGTCGAGCATGGCCCTGACAGCCCCGGCGTGCTGCTAACCAACAGCGAAGCCTTCGCCCGCGCGACGATGAAGGAAATCGATCGCCTGCTTGAAATTCTCCCCACGGCGGATCATGCTCGCAAGGCATGGGAAACCTATGGCGAGGTGATCGTGGCCGAAAGCTATGAGGAGATGGTGCGCGTGGCCGACGAGATCGCCAGCGAGCATGTGCAGGTGATGACGGCTGACCCCGACTATTTCCTGAAGAACATGACCAATTATGGCGCGCTGTTCCTGGGCAACCGCACCAATGTGTCCTTCGGTGACAAGGTGATCGGCACCAATCACACGTTGCCCACCAGGAAGGCGGCGCGTTACACGGGCGGTCTGTGGGTCGGCAAGTTCCTCAAGACCTGCACCTATCAGCGCGTCACCACCGATGAGGCGAGCGCCCTGATCGGCGAATATTGCAGCCGCCTCTGCGCGCTGGAAGGCTTTGCCGGTCATGGCGAACAGGCCAACATCCGCGTGCGCCGCTTCGGTGGCCGCGACGTGCCCTATGCCGGGCAGGTCGAGCCCAGCGAACTGACGGCTGTCTGATGGAGGCGCTGCCACAGACGCCGGCCTTCCGGCTCGATGGGCAGCGCGCGCTGGTGACGGGGGCGGGGCGAGGCATTGGCCTTGCCGCCGCCGCCGCTCTGGCGCAGGCCGGCGCGCAGGTGACCCTTGCCGCCCGCACCGCGCATGAAATCGAGGAAGGCGCTGCCGCTATCAACGCGGCGGGCGGCCAGGCTCAGGCGGCGGTGCTGGACGTCAGCGATATTGGCGCTGTGGAGCGGTTTTTCGCCGAACGTCCGGCCTTCCACACGCTGGTCAACAATGCGGGCACCAACCGCCCCATGCCCCTGTGGGAGGTCAGCGAGGCGGATTATGACGCCGTGCTCGACCTCAATGTGAAGAGCGCTTTCTTCGTGGCGCAGGGCGCGGTGAAGACGATGATTGCTGAGGGCGTGAAGGGCAGCCTGATCCATATGGGATCGCAGATGGGTCATGTCGGCGGGCCGAAGCGCTCGCTGTACTGCGCTTCCAAATGGGCGATCGAGGGGATGAACAAGGCCTTTGCGCTGGATCTGGCGCCGCATGGCATCCGCTCCAACACCATCGCGCCGACCTTTATCGAAACCCCGATGACCAAGCCTTTCTTCGAGGATGAAGCCTTTCGCGCCAGCGTGCTGGCCAAGATCAAGCTGGGTCGTATCGGCACGGTCGAGGATCTGATGGGTCCGGTGGTGTTTCTGGCCAGTGAGGCTTCGGCGCTGATCACCGGCACCAGCCTGATCGTCGATGGCGGCTGGACGGCGGATTAAATCTGGTGGCTTTCCGGCAGAAAGCCACCAGACCCTCAGCATCGATTGATGGCAATCTTTTTAACATAAGATAGATTATCATAACCGGTCTCCGCAGGAAAAACCTGCCAGGGCCTAGCTCGCCTTGCCCAGAGCCCGTTTGACGGCAGGCGTGATGGTGTAGACCGCTTCGCGCTGCGCCCCGCGATTTTCATGGTCGACGCGATAGCCCTGATAATGGCGGCGCAGAAAACCGGCACGCACCAGATCGGACACGGCACGGCTGACATTGGTGCGCCCCGACTGGCGCAGCCGCCCGCGCACCTCGTCAGCGATCATCTGTTCAGCCAGATGCGGGTCTTCGGGCAACATATGGCGGCTTTCCAGATCGGCGCGGACATGGGCCACCACCGCCCGGCGGCGTGCCTCGCGATGGGTGACCGGGATCATCGCATCGCTGAGCCAGTCGCGCACGGGAATGACCTCTCCCCTCTCCCGCACATAGGGCCCGGCGCTGTCAGACGCCCCTGCCACCCGCGCAATCAGATTGAGCACCATGAACGTATAGCGCGGCCGCGTGGAGACATCGGCAAGGCGCTGCAGCAGAGCCGGAAGATTGAGATCTTCCACGACATCATTGCGGGCAAAGAGGTCCATCTGGCGCATGGACAGCAGTAAGCACATCGGGAACGGAAAGTGAATCCCCTACAAACCGGCGAGTCGCACAAATAACACTGGTGACACTTTACCAACGCAAGCGGGGTAAAGTGTCATGGGGCGGAGGGTGAAGTGTCACAGATGGCAGGCCGGGATCGGCAATGGAAAAGGCCGCCCTCACCAACGTGAGAGCGGCCATCCTGGCCATCGCGGATGCCTGTCAGTCCCTGGCGCGATAGGCCTCGGGAATGATGAAGACCTCATCGGCGCGGGCATAGCCGCCGTCGGGCACCTCCTCGATCAGCACCATGGTGTGGGCTTCGGCGCCCTCGCCGAAATAGTCGGCCAGCATGGCGGTGGTGCGGTGAACCAGCTCTTCCTTCTGAGCCTTGTTCATCGCGGCCTGAGGGAATTTGAAATTGGCAAAAGGCATGGATTTTACTCCTGTGGGTGATTGAACATTACTTGGCAGGGTGAAGAAGGTCGGCATGGTCGATGCGGCGCAGGAATTCAGCGCGAACCCTGTCGATCACCGCGAAGCTCACTTCCGATCCATCGCTGGCCGGGTCGATCACGAGGCGGAACGGGCGCGCGCCATGCTCCATGCCAACTACATCGGTCACCGCCTGCCCGACGCTTGCGGGATCGGCATCAATTTTCCGCCAAGCCCCACGCCGCTTTCCGCGCTCTATCCGCAGAATCGGCAGCTGGCCCACCGTGCGCGGGTGTTTCTCGACTGGATCACGGGACTGTTCCAGACCGCACCGCTGTAATTTCCGCTTTGGATTGTCACACAAAAATGCTCTGGCGTCCCGCGCTGAGGCCTTTATAGCGCCGGATATGGATCACGCAGACACGATGGATCGCGCATCCGGTTTCGACGGCTGGCTGTTCGATATGGATGGCACGCTGCTCACTTCCATCCCCTCGGTCGAGCGGGTGTGGGGCGCATGGGCAGAGCGCAACGGCATCGAGGTCGAGAGCTTTCTCAAGCGTATCCATGGGGTGCAGGCCATTGAGGTGGTGCGCCGCGAAAACCTCCCCGGTCTCGATCCGGAAGTGGAAGTCGCCCACATCGTGCGCGCCGAAATGGAGGATATGGACGGCACCGAAGCCATCCCGGGCGCCGCCGCCTTCCTCTCCAGCCTGCCGCCCGAGCGCTGGGCCATCGTCACTTCGGCCCATCGCCGTCTGGCCATGGCACGGCTTCAGGCGGTGGGCTTGCCCTTGCCCAAAGTGCTGATCTGCGCCGAGGATGTGCCCCGCAGCAAGCCCGCCCCAGACGGTTTCCTGCTTGGCGCGCAGCGGTTGGGCGTCGATCCCGCGCGCTGCGTGGTGTTCGAGGATTCCCCGGCAGGCGTCTGCGCCGGAGAGGCCGCCGGGGCGAGCGTGATCGTCGTCAGCGCCACCCATAGGGATCCATGGCCCGGGGACCATCCGGTGATCCGCGATTACCACGATCCGCGTCTGAAGCCGGGCGGAAAAATCCTTTCGCCCGGCTGACCGCGTCGGCCTCAGCCGTCGCTGAGTTCCGCCACCAGATCATATGCATCGCCGCGATACCAGCTGTGCGTCAGTTCGATGGCGCGGCCATCGGCGAGAAAGGCGCGGCGTTCGATAAACAGGCAGGGATCGTTGGGAGCGATCTTCAGCAGTTCGGCCTGTTCCTCATTGCACCCGATGGCCCGCACCCGCTGCAAGGCTCGCACCGGGCGATAACCCGCCTGCTCCAGCGCGCCATAAAGCGAGGCGTCGACCGCATGGACCGAAGGCAGCCCCCAACCGGGGATCGTTGCCTGCTCCAGCGCCATGGGCTGGCCATCGGCATAACGGATGCGCTGGAAGCGATAGACGCGCGAGCGCGGTGACAGGCCAAGCCCCAGCGCCTCTTCCGGATTGACCGCGCCCTCGGCCCGGTCGAGCCAGGCATTGCCCGGCTTGCGCCCGCGCGAAAGCATATCCTCGGAAAAGGAGGAGAGCATGGAAAAGCTCTTTTCCACCCGCGCCGCGCCCGTCGGCGCCTGTCCGGAAACGAAGGTGCCCGCCCCCTGCCGCCGTTCCAGCAAGCCGTCATCAACCAGACCGTCGATGGCCTTGCGGATGGTCACGCGCGAAAGTTCATAGGTTTCGCAGAGTTCGCGCTCACTGGGCAAGGCTTCCCCCGCCGTCAGTCGCCGGTCATCGATGGCTTGCCGGATCAGCTTTTGCAGGCGCATATAACGCGGACCCGCCACGCCCTCATCCAGAGCGCCAATGTGATGAACAAAGGACATATCTCTCCTTTGCCACGGAAAAATCGGGAAGAAAAGAAAGATGCGAGGGTGCTGCCCGCTCACATCTGCCCTTCTCCCTTCAATGCCAACCAGCAACAACCTCCGGCGCGAACAACAGATGCCACACTGCCCCGCTCCGCACACTGCCGCGCAGGCCCAGCGCCGCCAGCGCGGGGAGATCGGGCGCATCGGCGCTCTCCACCAGCAAACGGCTGTGGCTCGCCGAAACCGAGCGCACCGCGCCCAGAGCCGCCAGCAGATCGGCCGGCAGGCGTGTCAGATCCAGAACCACCGGCGCATCGGGCGCATCGGTGCTCACCGTCACGGAAGCCTCGCCACCGCTGGACGATGCGGCGGTGCGGATCTCGCCCGCAACCGTATCGGCGATGGGGCCCAGCACCACCTGCAAGGCCTGCGCCGAGGGGCGGATGATCCCCTTGGCGCCCAGCGCGCGCAGGCCGGGTTCACTGACCAGCGCCTGATCGGCCACCACCAGCCGCAGCCGTGTGGTGCAGGCGCCGATCTCCCGTAAATTCTTCGCCCCGCCCAGAGCCGCCACGAAAGCCCCGCCGCGCTCATCGGCGGACACGGCGGCGATGGCGGGGGTGTCCTCATCCTCGCGGCCCGGCGTCTTGAGGTTCAGCCTGACGATGGCCACGCGAAACACCCCGTAATAAAGCCCGAACCACAGAAGCCCCACGGGGATCAGCATCAGTGGTCTGGTCGCCTTGGAGAAGTTCAGCACATAGTCGAACAGCCCCGCCGAAAAGCCGAAGCCCAGATGCACCCCCAGCACCGACATCAGCGCCATGGCAGCCCCCGTCAGCAGCGCATGCAGCGCGAAGAGCATGGGCGCGAGGAACATGAAGCTGAACTCGATGGGTTCGGTCACACCGGTCAGGAAGGAGGTGGCAGCAAGGGAGAGCAGCATGCCGCCCGTCGCCTTGCGCCTTTCAGGCTTCGCTGTGTGATACATGGCGAGGCAGGCGGCGGGCAGACCGAACATCATCACCGGAAAGAAGCCGCTCATAAAGCCGCCCGCCGTGGCGTCGCCCGCGAAGAAGCGTCGCAGATCGCCACTGGCGCCGTGATAGTCGCCCAGCACGAACCAGGCGATGTTGTTGAGGATATGATGCAGCCCGGTCACCAGCAGCAGCCGGTTGAGCGCGCCATAAACAAACAGGCCAAAGCCGCCGCTGCCCAGCGCCGCGCGGCTCAGCGCGTCGACGCCGTGGTCGATGGCGCTGAAGCTGGCGCCGACCACGCCCGCGATCACGATGCCGCAGGCTCCGGCAACGATGGGCACAAAGCGCCGTCCACCGAAAAAGGCGAGATATTCAGGCGGTTTGAAACCGGAAAAGCGGTTATAG
This sequence comes from Novosphingobium rosa NBRC 15208, assembly GCF_001598555.1. Classification (GTDB taxonomy): domain Bacteria; phylum Pseudomonadota; class Alphaproteobacteria; order Sphingomonadales; family Sphingomonadaceae; genus Novosphingobium; species Novosphingobium rosa. The sequence continues at coordinate 40,365 of NZ_BCZE01000016.1, read as the reverse complement.
CCCACACCGCCGACAATGCCGGACAGAATGCCGATGGGCACCGCCAGACGGGCGATCGGCACATCGCGCCACCCGGCCTCGACGACGGCCCAGGCCACTTTGGGCACGCCCTGCGTCACCTCGGGCGGCACGGCGAGCAGCATCTTGGCGCCCTCGCTGGAGACCAGAAAGCACACCACGCCCGCCAGAGCCGCAGCCCCATTGTTGTCACGCGAGAAGCCCGTGGCCACGCCGATGGCAAACAGCAGCCCCAGATGCGAGAACATCGCATTGCCCGCCGCGCTCACAAAGCCGAGGTTCAGCAAGTCTGGCTGCCCCAGTCGCAACAACAGGGCCGCCATCGGCAGCACGGCAATGGGCAGCATCAGCGCCCGCCCCAGATTCTGGGCCTGTTCGCCCAGCGCCTTGCCGATCTGTTTCACTGCCCCGCCCCCTCATTTTTCTGCACGCGCATCAACAGCGCCCCGGCCACAGCGCGCACCTCCCTGGCCGAAGCCGCCGCGCAGACCTCTGCCGCCAGCGCCTTGCAGGCCTCGAGCGTCAGACCGCGCACCAGCGCCTTGATTTCGGGCACCATGGCCGGAGCGGCGGAAAGTTCGCTCACCCCCAGCCCGATCAGGATCGGCACGGCCAGAGGGTCCGAAGCGAGGGCACCGCAAACGCCCACCCATTTGCCGTGACGCGCCGCGCCCGCGCAGGTCAGGCCGATCAGCCGCAGCACGGCAGGGTCCAGCCCGTCGATGCCGCTGGCCACCGCCGGATTGCCCCGGTCCATGGCCAGCGTGTATTGCGTCAGATCATTGGTGCCGATCGACAGGAAATCGCACTGCGCCGCCAGAGCATCGGCCATCACGGCGGCGGCGGGCGTTTCCACCATGACGCCGAGCGGCGGCATGGCGGCGCCCATGGTTTTGGCCTCTGCCTGCAGGGCCGTGCGCACCGCCTGCAATTCTTCCACACGCGCGATCATCGGCGCCATGATGCGCAGATCGCCCGAGGGCGCGGCCCGAAGAATGGCGCGCAGCTGGGCCGAGAGAATATCGCGCCGCGCCAGCGCCACGCGGATGCCGCGCAGGCCCAATGCGGGGTTTTCCTCGGCCGCGATGGGGAGATAAGGCGCGGGCTTGTCGCCGCCGATGTCGAGCAGCCGCACGATCAGCGGACGCCCTTCCAGAGCGGTGGCGATGGCGGCGTAATCCTGCGCCTGTTCGCTTTCCGAAGGCGCCGTGGCGCGCCCCAGGAACAGGAATTCGGTGCGCAGCAGGCCGCAGCCCTCCGCGCCCTGAGCCACCGCCCTGGTTGCATCCCCAAGCGAGCCCAGATTGGCGAAGACCTCGATCCGCTCGCCATCGGCCATGCGGGCTTCCTGATGGGCGCTGGCCAGAGCGGCCGCGCGGCGTGCGGCACGGTTTTCCTTCTCGGCGCGGGCCTGTTCAAGCCGCGGAGCACCGGGGGACACTTCCAGCCTCTCGCCGGCGGCATCCAGCACCAGTGAAGCGCCAGCCTGCAGCGTCAGAAGTCGCTCGCCCAGCGCTACCAGAGCGGGAATGCCCCGGCTGGCGGCGATGATCGCCACATGCGAGGTCGGCCCGCCGCGCGCCGTGGCGATGCCCACCACGCGCGATGCATCGAGCGCCGCCACCTGAGAGGGCAGCAGATCCTCGGCGATCAGAATGGCGTTCTCGGGCGCATCCTGGGCCGGAGGCTCCTGCCCTGCCAGCTGCCATTGCAGGCGCAATTCCAGATCGAGCAGATCGTCGGCCCGCTCGGCAAAGCGCAAGTCGGGGCTGGCGCGGAGGGCCTCAGCCTCAGCCTGCAACGTCTGCCGCCACCCCATCCCGGCGCTCAGGCCCGAGGCGATACGGGCCCGCGTCGCCGCGATCAGTTCGGGGTCTTCAAGGAAGCCCAGATGCGCGGCAAGGATGGCCTGCTGGGCTGGGGCGCCTTCGCTGGCCTCGGCTTCCAGACGCTGGCGCAAAGCCGCCAAAGCCTCATCGAAACGCGCCTGTTCGCTGGCGATGCCGCCGGCCTGTACAAGGATTTCCGGTTCAGGGCGCTCCAGTCGCCACGCCTGACCGACCGCCAGACCGGGCGCCGCCGTCACGCCGGACAGCACATCGCCGGGTTCCAGCGGCAGCACCTTAGGTTCCTTTGCAACCACTTCCGGCGCTTCCTCGGGCAAGGGTGCGCTCTCGCCCATGCCGCCGGCGATCAGTTCGGCCAGAGCGTCCAGCGCTTCTTCGGCCTGATCGCCGCTGGCTAGCAACTCCACCGTATCGCCGTGGCGCACCGCCAGGCGCAGCATGGCGCTGGGACTGGCCAGCGAGGCCTGCTCCGCCCCTCGCGCCACGCGCACTTGCGCCACAAAGCCGCGCAGCACCTGCGCCAGTCGCGCGCAAGGCCGAGCATGCAACCCATGGGCCAGAGGCACGCGCAAGACCCGCCTGGCGGTGGGCGCGAAAGCGGCCGAGGCCTCTCCGGCCTGCGTCGCCCCCACCAACACGCCCAGCGCATCGCCGACACGCACCGGTCCGGCAGCGGCGCGCGGTTCAAAGATCAGCCCCGCGCTTTCGGTTACGATGATCGGCGTCACCAGACTTTTGACGCGCCCGCCGACCAGCGCCAGATCGACACGCAGCAGCGGATCGCCCGCAGCCACGCGCGCGCCCACAGCAACCAGCGGCGCAAAGCCCTGCCCGCCCAACCGCACCGTATCGAGCCCGACATGCATCAGCACATCCACCCCCGGCGCCAGCCGCAGAGTTACGGCATGGCCTGCCTCATGCACCGCCACCACCTCTCCGGCGGCGGGGGCATGAAGCGTATCGCCCAGCGGATCGATGGCCAGACCATCCCCCAGCAGGCGTCCGGCGAAGACCGGATCGGGCACCTCGTCCAGCGCGCAGAGCCAGCCATCGAAAGGCGCGACAAGAGGAATCTGGATCATCGGATCATCCGTCAGAAAGAGAAAGGCTCAGGCAGCGATGCGTTCGGCAGAGACCGGACGCCCGCCGATCCATGTCTGCACGGCATTAAGCGCCGCGTCGAGCCACACGAAATCAGCGCGTTGCCCTGCCACCAGCGCGCCCAACTCATGGCTGAGGCGCAAAAACCTCCGGTGACGGCCAGCGCCTTACGGTTATGGGCGGGGAAACATGCCTCGGCCGCTTCGGGGGCCTCCGTCTGCATCAATGTAGACGGCGCTCCAGATCCCGAGGCATGAGTCATGATTTCTGCGTTCATTGTGGACACCCTGCTCTGCATGAGTGGTATTATCATCCATGTGATAACGCCACAATGGTGTTGTATATGTATCTTCCAATCCGGTGGACCCGCTTCGCGCGTGTCTCGATCAAGCCTTATTGAGGCCTCGTCTTCCGTTACGCAAGGCGCTGGTCCATAAAAATACCAATATAGGTCAACCTGTCCATTGTCATCACGGCGGCGGCGCCCCCGGCGCTTTGAGCCGGAACACCACCTCCCCGGCTTCCCGTCATTATTGCAAATCATTCTCATTTCAGTATGAGGCGGGTCCATGACCGTCTCGCAGCCCCTCGCCACGCCGCATGCCGACAGGATACCGCCTGTGCCGCACCGGCCTGCGCGGGGCATCGAATTGGCGGTGACCTGCGTGGTCCATGTGGCTGCGGTGGCGGTGGGCGCCATGGCGTTCGACTGGCAGGTCTCGGGAACCAACGTCAGATACGCGACGGCCCACCCCTTGATCGTTGCGCTGCATCAGCCGGATCGCTCCACCCCGCGCCCGAAAGCGGGCCTTGCGCGCAACAGGATAAAGCCTGCGCCGCTTTCGCCCCAGCCCAAGCCCCTCTTGAACGCCAAGCCCGACCCCACGCCGCAGCTTTCAGAGCAAGCGCCAAACATCGCCGATCCCTCAGGTTCGCACGCCCCTCCCGCGCTGGACGCCCAAGCCTGGCGCCGCGCCCTGATGGCCCGGCTCGAGGCGCAGCGCACCTATCCCAATGCCGCTCTGCGCCGCGACTGGCAGGGCAGCGGCGCGGTGTTGTTCCGCATCGAGCGCTGCGGGCGCCTGCTGGGCGCGACACTCGCCACCAGCACCGGCCATGACGCGCTGGACAAGGCCGCACTGGCCATGGTGCAGCGCGCCGCGCCCTTCCCCGCCATCCCCGAGAGCCTGCCCGACGAAATGGCGATCACCCTGCCCATCGCCTTTCTGATCGATCATCCTGCGGGCCGGCAGCCATGAGCGACAGGGCCATCGTCGCGCATCATCAGGCCTCGCTCACCGCCTATGTCCGCTCGCTGGTGGAGTCGTCGCCGGTGGCCGCCGATATCGTGCAGGAGACATGGGCGCGCGCCATCCCCTCGCTGCGCAGCGGCAAGGTGGAGAACCCGCGCGCCTTTCTCTACCGCGTGGCGCGCAATCTGGTGAATGACGGCGCGCGCGACCGCAAGAAATGGTCCCCCTGGCTGGGCAGCGCAGAGAGGGCGACGACCATCCCCGATGACACGCCCGACCCCGAGCGCCATGCGCTGGCGCAGGACCGGCTGCGCATCGTGCTGGAGCTGGTCGAGGATCTGCCTCCGCGCTGTCGCGAGATTTTCTCCCTGCGCAAGCTGGACGGTCTGGACCAGAACGAGATCGCGGCGAAGCTGGGGATCACGCGCGGCGCGGTGGAGAAACAGCTGCGCCACGCCCTGCTGGTTCTGGCCGCCCGCATGGGCGAGATCGAAGCGGCCCTGTGATCCGGCGCTCCGTTCCCGCCGCATGCTCAAAGCGCATCAGGGCCGGCGAAGCATGAAGACGGCGCCGGCAGCCAGCAAGGCCGGGATCACGGCGGTCAGGATCAGCTGCTGGCTCGTCCAGCCCAGCGTGAGCAAGGCTCCGCCCGCGACCGGCCCGACAATCGAGCCGATCCGCCCGACGCCCAGCGCCCAGCCCACGCCCGTTGCCCGCACCGCCGTGGGATAGGTGGAGGCGGCCACCGCATTGAGGCCAATCTGCCCGCCCACCACGCCGAAGCCTGCAAGCGCCGCTCCGGCCAGCAACAAAGTGACATTGGCGCCCGCATAGGCCACCAACACGATGAAGATCGCCGATGCCACATAGGCCAGACCAAGGATCAGCGCGGGCTCTCTCCTGTCGATCAGCCGCCCCAGTACGATGGCGCCGATCATCCCGCCAAGATTGAGCATGGCGGTGGAAATGATGGCGATCGAGAGCGGCAAGCCCAGCCCGCGCAACAGGGAGGGCAGCCAGTTCACCAGAAAATACATCACCAGCAGGTTCATGAAAAAAGCCAGCCAGAGCAGCAGCGTGGTCCGCCCACGCCCTTCATGAAACAGTTCGATGACGGGGAAATGCCGCCGCGTCCGGTCTGGCGCCTCGCCGCGCACCTGCCCGATAAAGGCCGAGGGCGTGAGGGCGGGATCGATCCGCCGCAGGATCGGGGCGAGCCGCGCTTCCGCATCCTGCCGCATGGCGAGGAAGCGGGCCGATTCCGGCAGGGCCAGCCACAGCACCGGCAGCAGCAGCACGGGCAACACGCCGCCCAGCGCGAACACTGCCTCCCATCCGAAACGCGCGATCAGCGGCGCACTGATCGCGCCCCCGATGGTGGAGCCCAGAGGAAAGCCGCAGAACATCACTGTCACCAGCGTCGCCTTCAGGCGCGAGGGGGCATATTCATTGGTGATGGCGATCAGATTGGGCATGGCCCCGCCCAGCCCGATGCCCGTCAACAGGCGATAGGCCAGCAATTGCTCCATGTTGGCCGCCCGTGCCGTGAGCAAGGCAAAGAGCCCGAACACGCTCGTGCAGAACAGGATGACCGCCTTGCGCCCGACCCGGTCCGCAATCGGGCTGAGCAGGAAAGCGCCGATGGTCAGGCCCAGCAGGCCAGCACCGAAGATCGGCCCGAAGGCCGCCTTGTCCAGCCCCCAGGCTTCCCCGATGCTGGGGGCGACATAGGCGATCGCCTGCGTATCGAAGCCGTCTAACCCCGCGATCAAGGCGCAAAGGGCGGCAATCCTGAACTGAAAAGGCCCAAATCGCGCCCCATCGATTGCAGAGGCGCGATAGCCTTCCGTCATATCTGCCGCCATCGGGGCTTTCTCCTCACTTGCCGTTTGCAGGGCCATATTTCACCCATGGATATCGTTCCTAGCCTCATCTCGAATTCTTGCGAGAGCAAAGCATGATGGTCCCCCTCTCACCGCACTCTGCGCAGCGGCAAGATCGCAAAAGCGCCCATAAGCGAGCAAACGCCGCCGCCCAGATAGAGCATCGCGTAATTGCCGCCGCCCTCGCTACCGATCGCCAGCACGGCAGGCGCCATCAGGGGAAGGACAAATTGCGGAAATGTATTGGCAATCTGAAACAGCCCCAGATCACGCGCAGCGGTCTTCGGGTCCGGCAGAACAGCCGCCACCAGCGCAAGATCGACCCCGAAATAGAAACCCTTCCCGGCTGCGGCCAAACCCACGCCAAGCACGAAACCATCGACGGAATGACTCGTCGCAATCACGAAAAACCCTGACGCCTCGATGGCTGCGGAGAGGAAGACCAGTGGCTTGCGTCGCCCGATCAGATCGCTGATCCAGCCACCGATCAGCGAGGTCAACACGGTGGCAATCGCCGTCGTCGCGCTGGTCTTGACCATGACGGCAGTGGATGCGGCGCGGGACAGCGCGAGATGATCTGTCAGGAAATAGAGCTGGTAACTCAACAGCACCGCCCAGGAGGTCATGATCAGATAGCGGCTGAGGAAGGTGAAATTAAAATCCCAATCGAGGAAAGGCGCGATCATCCCGCGCAGATCCCGGATCGCCGCACGCGTTTCCCTATGCTGCGTCACCGGCTCTTCGCGGAACAGCACCACGAAAAAGCCGCAGCAGATCAGCGTCAGCACAAAGGGCGCGAGCATCAGTTGCATTGGCCGCGCCAGGGAAAATTGGGAAAGCCATGTTCCGGCGAAAATCGCCGCCGTGGTGGTCACCCCCAGAAAGCCGGAGACCCGACCCTGCTGCGAGAAGGGGACGGCATCGGGCAGAATGGCCATGACCGCGACCTGCATCGCATTGAAGCCCGCCTGACAAAGCACCCAGCCAGCAGCAAGCACCAGCAGATCCTGAGTGCCCCCGCAAATCGCAAGGCCGACAAGCCCCACCATGGCGCCGCCCACGATCCATGGCCGCCGACGCCCCCAGCGCGAGGTGGTGCGATCCGAAAGCATACCCGCCAAGGGTGTGGCGACGACCGACACCGCAGAACCAAGCGCCAGAATTCGCCCAAGCATCAAGGCCTTGTATTCAGGCCCGGCCAGATCCCCGACCCGCAGCGCAATGGTCAGAACCAGCGGCGTGAGCAGCGCGACCCAGACCCCGAATTGCGCAAGAACATAAGCGACGATGAAGAGCCCCGATACCGGCTTGCGGTCGGCACCTCCCTCACCCTCGACGGGCATCATGACGGCCATCCGGCTGCCTCCCTCTCCAGCATCGCTATCAGATGCTCAGCCTGCGCCCAGAGGCGCGCTCATGTCCGCACCTGCGAGGGAGCAGTAAGGCCGAGGCGCGGCGCGGCCCAGTTGAAGGCGGCTTGTGCCATCTTTTCCACGGTATCGACATCGGGGATATCGATTTCAGCGACAATCCAGCCATCGAAGCCGGTCAGCGCTTCCAGCACGCCATCGCAGTCCAGATCGCCACGCCCCGGGGTTGCCCACAGGCCGTTCCAGGTGATTTCACCATAGGAAGCCGAGGCGGCAGTCCCCTCCTGCGCCACGGCTTTGCGCATATCCTTGAGATGCAGGGCCGCGATGCGTGCGCGATGGCGCGCCACAAACGCCACCGGATCGACGCCAGCCCAGGCGAGATGGCCGATGTCCGGGCCCAGCAGAAGCAGGTCGGGCTCAATAGCCGCCAGCGCGGCCTCAATCTCCGCCTCGGTCTCGATCGCGCTGCCGACATGAGGATGCAGGCAAGGCGTCACGCCCTGCGCGGTCATCGCGCGGCAAACCTGACGCAAACCGGTGATAGTGGCCGCCAGCCAGTCGGCAGAGGCTGCCGCGCCCTGGGCCGGCGCGGTGAAGCGAGCTGGATCGGGGAATGCGGCGGCAATGAAGATGCGGTCCAGACCAAGCCGGGCATGGCTTTGGGCGATGGCCTCTGCAGCGGCCATTGACTCTTCCAGCGTGGCCGCATCGGCAAAATCCGCCTGAAAATAGCCCGGAGCGCAGCCAAGCCCGAAGTCTGAGAGCACAGAAAGATAATCAACTTCCGCCATGCCCGCAGGGACTTCGGCAGGCACGCCGGAGAAACCGATTTCCGCAACCTTCCCCAGCAATTCGGGAAGCGGCGGAGCGAGATCGGGGCGCAGGCCTGCGGGCGCGATGCGATAGGGCAACAGGCTGAAAGCCAATCTGACCGGCATGATGCCAACTCCCGAATAACGAGGCGAGTCCGCCCGGAAAAGCGCGCGCGAAGGGTTAAACCAACAACAGTGCGCCAACGGCAGCGATCATGTGTCGATGATTGAGGCCCGCCATGCCCATCCTTCCCTCATTTTTATCGAGCCACAGCCACTGACGATTCCGATCGAACCGACACGCGCCCGCCCCTCCGATGCACCCCCTAGGGACGAAGACCAGACGCCCCTCCCTTCACGAGAAGGTGTTATCCTTAGTAACCGATTACATCAAGGGCAAGACCCCTGCCTTTCCGACTGATGGCGCATCGACAGGGAAACTACGGGCCACCCTCACGCAACATTGCGTAGTGGATTATCAGGCGACACCATGCGAGCCATATCCACAATCAAAGATGTCGCAGCCCATGCTTGAAACAGGAAGCCGGATGTTTGGCTTCCTTCCGGATCTTCTGCGCGGAGGCACAAGGGAGACACTTCGGTCACTCTGCCCCACTCCATTGAGGAACGGGAAAGCGACAGGGGTATGTCCGGTATGCGGGGTCAGGCCCTGCCAAGCCAGAGTTGAACGAAAGGGCGGCAGGCCTGAACCTGCCGCCCCCTTTGCATCAGAAACCGAACAGCGCCTGCCGGGCGATCTTCTGGGCCCCCATGGCATCCTGCCTGTCCTGCGCGGCCTGCAGCGCATCCCAGTCAAGCCGGTCCAGCGCGCCATCGATATGTTTCAGGAAATCGATGGCCATATCGGCGGCCTCCAGGCAGTTTTCGCGGAACGGGAACTGGTCAAGTTGCCACACGCCTTCCCACTTGTTCTTGCGCAGCGTGTAGAAGAATTCGAACAGTTCGATGGGGTGGACGGTGCCCGCCACCATATCATCGTCCCAGCTGCGCAGATTGTCGTTCACATCCATACCGAAGAGGCGGCCATGGTCGATGGCCAGCTGCGCGGAATCCGCCGGGCTCTCGCCCCCGAACAGCGCATGGCCGAAGTCCAGCAGAATGCCCACGTTCGGCAGCCCCATCGCCTCGATCCCCAGCAGCGTGCGCGCGACGGAGGAATAGCTCATATGGACGCGCGGCTCGCGCGGCTTGTATTCGATGACGAATTTCAGATCCGGGTTTTGGCTGGCCAGCTCGCCGATGCCCTCGACCGAATAGCGCCAGATCTGCTTGTAATCGGCCTGAAAGGGATAGTCCCAGCCATCCTGCCCCGGCCACAGCTTCACGTAAGACGCGCCGAAACGGCGGACCAGATCGGCGGCCTGATTGCACATCTCATTGGCGCGGCGGCGCACCCCGGCATCGGGGTTGGTGAAAGCGCCCTTGGAAAACTCGCGCGTGTAAATCTCCGGCGTGATGCCGATCACCGAGAGGTTGTTGCGCTTCAACGCCACCTCGACCTCATCGACCGAAATGTCCGGGCTCCACGGCGCATTGATGTCCACCACGGAGAGATCGCGCACCTGCCCGGCCAGATCGATCATCTCGATCAGCGTCTTGGCCGGCCCGTAGCCATCGGTGGCATAGCGGTCGAGATAGGTGGCAAAGTGCCAGATACCGGCACCGAAGGTCAGCTTGCTCATGACAATCCTCTCACAGATTGGGGGGAATAGGGCTCAGTGCCCGAGGGCAAAATTGTTCAGCCGCGCGGCATTGGCGCGGGTGATCAGCAAGCAGTCCATGATCAGCTTCTCGTTCTGCCCGGTGCTGCCGGTCTTGAGAAAGCGATCCGCCAGCTCGACGGCAAATTGCGCCTGACGCCAGGCCGGCTGCAGCACCGTGGCGACCGCCTTGCCCTGCTGGATGGCATCGCGCACATCGTTCGACCCGTCGAAGCCGACCACCACCACATCCTGCCGCCCGGCGCCCTGCAGCGCGGCAATCGCGCCCATCGCCATCGTGTCATTCCCGGCGATCACGCCCTTGATCTCGGGATGGGCCTGAAGGATCGACTGCACCTTGGTGAAGGCTTCGGACTGGCTCCAGTTGGCCGATTGCCGCGCGGTCAGATGCAGCGCGGGATATTGATCCAGCACCTGATGGAAGCCTTTCGAGCGGATCGCCGCATTGGTGTCGGACTCCTTGCCGACCAGCTCGACGTAATCGCCCTTCTCGCCCAGCCCTTGCGCAAAGGCCTGCGCCCCCTGCATCGCGCCCTGATAATTGTTCGAGACGATCTGCACCTTCGCCAGCCCGCGCGCCGCGATCTCGCGGTCGATCAGAAAGACCGGGATTCCGGCATTCTTCGCCTTGCGCACCGAGGCAACACTGGCCTCCGCCCCGGCGTTGTCGAGGATGATCGCGGCGGCATTGCGGGCGATGGCCGTATCGATCAGCTCGCTCTGCCTGAAGGCATCGTCACCATGCGAGAATTTCAGCGTCTGATAACCCAGTTCGGAAGCCCGGGCCTGAGCGCCCAGAGCCTCCTGCCCGAAAAAAGGATTGTCCAGCGAGGGCGTGATGATCACGATCAGATGGGATGCCTTGTGTGCCGCCTGCCCCCAAAGGGCCAGCGCACCCAGCGCCAGCGCGCCCAAAGCCAGTCCGCCAATCGTGCCACGCCCAAGCTTCATGCAACAATGACCTCTATTCCCGCATCCTCGAACCGCGCCCTGTCGGCGTCCGAGATGCCGCTGTCGGTGATCAGGCCATGGATCATGCTGACCGGCCCGATGGCTGAAAAAGAACGACGCCCGATCTTGCTGGAATCGACCACCAGCCAGACCTTTTCCGCGCTGGCGATCATCGCCCGCTTGATCGGCAGATCACCCAGCGAGGGAATGGTGATCCCCTCCTCGATGGAAACCGCCGCCGCCGCCAGAAACAGGCTCTTCACGAAAAGCCCGTTGAAATACTCCGCCGATCCCTCGCCGCTGACCGAGAGGGTCGGCGCCTTGAACTGCCCGCCCGGCATCAGCACGGTGATCGAGGGTTGCGCCCCCAGCATCAGCGCAATGTTGAGCCCATTGGTGATCACCGTCAGATCGCGCCGCTCCAGCAAGCCCGCCGCCACTTCCGATGTGGTCGAGCCGCTATCCAGCGTGATCGTCTCGCCGTCGCTCACCATCGCGGCGGCGGCGCGGCCGATGCGCTGCTTGGCGTCCATATTCTCATGGTGCTGCAAGGCCATCGAACGCACCTGATGCGGCACCGATTTGAGATAGGCCCCACCATGCACGCGCTCGATCTGGCCATCGGCCTCCAGCCGCTCCAGATCCTGACGGATGGTCACCTCCGAGACGTTGAAGGCCTTGGAAAGGTCGCGCACCCGCGCGCTGCCTTCCTCGCGCATCCATTCCATGATCTCGGCCCGGCGGCCTTCGGCGAAGCGCGCGCCGCTGCCTTCCGAGCGACGATGGTCGTCCTCATGCTTCTCTTGCGCCATTCAACCCAGCCTTTCCTGCAAACGATCAAGAACCACAGCGGTGACGATCACCGCGCCCTTGATAACCATTTGCCAGAATTCACTGATCCCGACCATCACCATACCATCGCCCAGCACGCCAATGACGCAGGCGCCCGTCAGCGTGCCCGCGATGGTGCCCCGCCCGCCGGTGAGAGATGCCCCGCCAAGCACCACGGCGGCAATGCTGCTGAGCTCGAAACTTTCGCCGGATGCCGGATGCGCGGCTTCCAGATCGGAGGCGACCAGCATGCCGACCACCGCCGCCAGCCCGCCCGAAATGGCGTAGACGGCATATTTGATGCGATCCACCCGCACGCCCGAAAGCAGCGCGGCCCGCTCACTGCCACCCACGGCGTAGACGCGGCGGCCAAAGGTGGTGCGCGCGGCAACAAAACCCGCGCCCAGAGCGATGATCGCCAAAATCCACACCGGCACCGGAATGCCCAACACCATCCCCGCGCCCAGCCATGAGAAACCCTCATTGCCCAGCGCCGGATTGCCGACCAGATTGGGAAAGGTTGCGCCGTTGGACATCAGCATCGCCGCGCCGCGCGCCATATAGAGCATGCCCAAGGTGGCGATAAAGGGCGCCACCTGAAAGCGGTTGACCATCAGGCCGTTGAACAGGCCCAAAGCCGCGCCCAGCACCACCACCATCGCCACCATCAACGGCACCGAAGGATAGATCACCACGCCCAGCGCGCTCAGCCGCAGCCCGTCGAGCAGCAACGCCCCGGCCACCATCCCGGCCAGCCCGGCAATCGAGCCCACCGAGAGATCGATGCCCCCGGTCAGGATCACGAAGGTCATGCCGATGGCCAGGATCGCCACGATGGCGATGTGTTTCAGCATGATCAGCGCATTGCCCAGCGACAGGAAATTGGGCGCCAGCACCGCGAAGATCGCCACCACCACCACCAGCGCCAGCACCGTGCGGAATTTCAGCAGCAGCGCCATAGCCTGCGCCTTCCCCTGAGGTTCGGCGGTTTGCGGTTCAATGCTGGTGGCCAAGGCCTTGCCCTTTTCGCTGATGGATTTCGCCAGAGTGTTCATATGGCCACCGCCCTTTCGGCGTTGGCCGCGCCGATCAGCATCGCCTCGCTGGCCTGATCGGCCGCCACATCCAGCGTGATCCGCCCCTTGGCGATCACCACGATGCGGTCGGCAATCGCCAAAGCTTCCAGCACGTCACTGGTGGTAAAGACCACCGCCAGCCCGTCCTGCGCCAGTTGGCGGATGCGGGAAAAGACTTCGGCCCGCGCGCCGACATCGACCCCGCGCGTCGGCTCGTCGAGTAGCAGCGCGGCGGGCCCCGGCATCAGCGCCCGCCCGATCAGTGCCTTCTGCTGATTGCCGCCCGACAGCGCGGTGATCGCCACCTGAGGCGTGGCCGCCTTCACGCCCAGCCGCGCGATCATCTGGCCGATGGCGCTGACCTCTTTCTCGGGTTGCACTACGCCTGCGCGGGCAAAGCGCGCCAGATCGCTGAGCGCCATATTGCGCCCCACATCCAGATTGGGAAACAGCCCCTGCGCCTTGCGGTCCTCGGAAACGAAAAGCAGGCCCTTCTCCACCCGCTGGGCGATGGAAAGCCCGGTGATATCCTGCCCGCAGAGCGTGACCGTGCCTTGTTCAGCCTTGCGCGCGCCGAAAGCAACCTCCAGCATTTCTGTGCGCCCCGATCCCAACAGGCCATAGATGGCGAGGATCGACCCCGCGCGCGCCTGCAGATCGACATCCTCCAGCGCCGCCCCGCCCCGGTCCCGCCCGCGCGACACGCCCGAGAGCGTCAGCACCGGCGTGCCTTCCGCGCAGGGCTCGCGGCCCTCGCGTTGCAGCTTGCCGTTCTCGCCCAGCATCTGCTCGATGATCCAGCCGACGCTGGCCTGAGCCGCAGGCCGATTGGCCACGATCCGCCCGTCGCGCATGATGGTGATGGCATCGCCCACGCGCAGCAGTTCTTCCAGCCGGTGCGAGATATAAACCAGCCCGACCCCGGCGCGCTTCAGATCGCCGATCACCTCGAAGAGCACCTCGACCTCGGCCTCACTCAGCGCCGAGGTGGGCTCATCGAGGATCAGCATGCGGCATTCCTCGGCCAGCGCCTTGGCGATCTCGACGATCTGCTGCTCGCCGATGCTCAGCGTGTCGACGCGGCGATCGGGATCGATGGTCTGGCGCAGGCGGGCCAGCAGCCCGCGAGCGGCGTCACGCTCGCCATCCTTGTCCAGCAGCGTGCTACCCGAACCCAGCAGGAAGATGTTTTCGGCAACGGTCAGATTGGGGCACAGGTTCAGCTCCTGATGCACCATGCCGATGCCCCGCTTCGCGGCATCGCGCACGCCATTCAGCTGCACCAAAGCGCCATCGATGGCGAGGCTGCCTTCGGTGGGGGTCTCAATCCCGGCCAGAATCTTCATCAGCGTCGATTTGCCCGCGCCATTCTCGCCGATCAGAACATGCACCTGCCCCGCCTGCACGGCGAAATCCACGCCATGCAGCGCGGTGATCCCGCCATAGCGCTTCACCACGCCGCTTGCGGAAAGCAGCACTGTCATGCGCCCGTTACTCGCAGCGGCATCACCTGCCATGGTTCGCCATCGGCCGGCGCCTGCGTCGCGCCGATAAAATCGACCTGCGCTCCGGGCGTCAGATGCGCCGCCACCGGTACCACCGCGCGCAAGGCGTGATCGTTGAGCGCCCCGGCCACCGCGCCATAAGCCAGCTGATCGGGCAGATCGTTGAAGGACAGAAACTTCAGCGAATCGCGCAAGCCCGTGGAGAGCACCACCGGCCCCAGCGCCACCGACACCGGCCCCACCCCCGCAACATCCACCACCATCACCCCGGCGCGCGACTGGCGATCGATGGACACCACTTTGCCCCGCGCGCTGACCATAAAGACCCACGGCGCCTCGCTTGAAGCACGGCGCCCATGCTGCGCGCCATAGGCATCGAGAACCCCCGCCTTCACCTGCCCCGCCAGAGGCGCCAACGGCACGGCAGCCTGCGTCAAAGCCGGCACCACCTTGCCCTGCCACATGCCATCCACCAGCGTGGAGGCATCGAATCCACCCTGCGCGGCCGCGCGCATCTGGCGATCCTGCTCCAGCGTCAGCACCTTGCAGCCGCCCAACGCCGCCACAAGGGCGGCAGCGGCGCCAAAACGCAGCAAAAGCGTGGTGTTCAGTCCCTTGGGGGCCACGACTATCCTCTCTTTGCAATCTTTTGTGATCGCCTTCGTTGGAGGCAAGCTAACCTGACTATCACGCGCTGACAAGCACGCTTACGCAAAAAACATAAGGAAACGAAAAAATCGAAAGGCAATCACTTGCCAATAACTTTCGATTGCGATAGCCAGATCCTCGATAAGGAGAGCCGATGTCCATGCCCCAACCCCTGTCGCAATCCGGCGCAGACACAGCCCAACGCGTCGCCCATGTGCGCGATATGGCCCGCTGGATCCGCCAGCGCGCGCTGCGCATGGCCTTCGAGGCCGGGCAGGGCCATCCCGGCGGAGACCTTTCGGTCACCGACATTCTGGCCACGCTTTATTTCGATGCGATGCGTTACGATCCCGCCAACCCGCGCTGGGCTGGGCGTGACCGCTTCATCCTCTCCAAGGGCCATGCCACCGGCGCGCTCTACAGCACACTGGCCAAGGCCGGCTTCTTCCCCGAAGATGAGCTGACCACCTATATGCAGCCCCTCTCGCGCCTCAACGGCCACCCCAACCGGGTCAAGATCCCCGGCGTGGAGACCAACACCGGCCCGCTAGGCCATGGCATGCCGATCGCGGTGGGCATCGCCATCGCCGGGCAGATCGACGCTGGTCAGAATGGCAGGGCGGATTACCGCGTCTTCGTCACCACCGGCGACGGCGAGCTTCAGGAAGGCAGCAATTGGGAAGCGGCCATGACCGCGGGCCACCGCAAGCTTTCGAACCTCACGCTGATCGTCGACCGCAACCGCCTGCAGCAGGGCGCCCCGACCGAGGAGACCGTCACGCTGGAACCCCTGGCCGACAAATGGCGCGCCTTCGGCTGGGATGTCGAGGAGATCGACGGCCATGATATCGCGGCGCTGCTGCCGCTGCTCGACGGTTCGCTTGCGCGTGCCAAGCCGCTGTGCATCATCGCCAACACGGTGAAGGGCAAAGGCGTGTCCTTCATGGAAAACAAGGCGGCCTGGCATCACGGCATCCCCAATGCCGAACAATTCGCCCAGGCCATGCAGGAGCTGGAAGCATGAGCGCCGCCGCACCCCAGACCGGGCTTTTCGACTGCCGCGACGCCTATGTCGCCACGCTGGAAGCGCTCGGCGCCCAGAACAGTAGCATCGTCGCCGTGGTGAATGACAGCGTGGGCTCCAGCAAGCTGGGCAAATTCCGCGAAAAATTCCCCGAGCGCCTGATCAATGTCGGCATTGCCGAGCAGAATATGATCGGCGTCGGCGCGGGTCTGGCCAATGGCGGCAAGGTCGCCTTTGTCAGCGGCGCCTCCTGCTTTCTGACGGGCCGTTCGCTGGAGCAGGTGAAGGCCGATGTCGCCTATTCGCAGGCCAATGTGAAGCTTTGCGGCATTTCCAGCGGCGTCGCTTATGGCGAGTTGGGGCCGACGCATCACTCGATCGAGGATGTCGCCTGGCTGCGCACCATGGGCAACATCGACATCATCGTCCCCGCCGACCCGTGGGAGACCGAGCAGGCGATCCGCCATGCCGCCGCCACGGAAGGCCCGGTCTTTATCCGCATCAGCCGCATGGGCGTGCCCGCGCTGGAGCGCCCTACCGATGCACAATTCCAGATCGGTAAAGCCGAGGTGCTGCATGCGGGAGACGACGCCGCCATCCTCGCCAATGGCACCGTGGTGTGCCGCGCGCTGGAGGCCGCCAAAACCCTCGCCGCAGAGGGCATTCAAGCCCGCGTGGTCAATATGAGCAGCATGTCGCCCATCGATGAGGCGGCGATCCTCTCCGCCGCGCAGACCGGCGCCATCGTCACCGCGGAGGAGCATTCGGTGCGCGGCGGCCTTGGTGGCGCCGTGGCCGAGATCATCGCGCAGCACACGCCCTGCCGCCTGAAAATCCTGGGCTTCGCGGGCTTCCAGCCCACCGGCTCGGCGGAGTTCCTGATGGAGCAGGCCGGGCTGACCGCCGATCATATCGCGGCCAGCGTCCGCAAGCTGCTCGACCGGTAAGCGCCGCCATGGGGGAGCGCGCGATCCTGGCGATCGACCAGGGCACCACCAACACCAAGGCGCTGCTGGTGGCGCAGGATGGCCGCATTCTGGCCAGCGGCTCATCGCCCACGCAGGTGGAGCATCCTCACCCCGGCTGGGCCCAGCAGGATGCAGACAGCATCCGCCGCAGCGTCGCCAAGGCGGTGGAGCAAGCTGTCAGCGCCGCCGGGCCGGTCGAGATCGCCGCTATCGGCATCTCGAACCAGCGGGAATCGGTGGTGATGTGGGATGCCGTCAACGGCGATCCTCTGGCCCCCTGCGTGATCTGGCAGTGCCGCCGCTCCGCAGAAATCTGCGCGAAGCTGCGCGCTCAGGGCCATGAAGGCACGATCCGCACCCGCAGCGGGCTTCAGCTCAACCCGATGTTCTCGGCGGGCAAATTACGCTGGCTGCTCGATCATGAACCGGCGGTCGGCGAAGCCTGCGCCAAGGGCAACCTGCGCGCCGGCACGGTCGACAGCTGGCTACTCTGGACACTGACCGGTGGGCAGACCCATGCCTGCGATACCGGCAATGCCGCGCGCACCCAGTTGCTGGGGCTGGATCAGGCGGCGTGGGACGAGGAACTGCTCGCCCTGTTCTGCATCGACAAGGCCATTCTGCCACGCATCCTGCCCTCCGACGCGGACTTCGGCGTCACGGCGGGCGGCTTTGCGGGCCTGCCCGATGGCATTCCCATCCGCGCGATGATGGGCGATTCCCATGCCGCGCTCTTCGGCCATGGCATCCGCGCGCCGGGGCAGGCCAAAGTCACGCTGGGCACCGGCTCTTCGCTGATGACGCTGACGCAGCAGCGCCCCCATTCCACCACCGGTCTTTCGGAAACCATCGCATGGTCGCAAGGCGGTGCGCCCGCCTATGCGCTGGAAGGCAACATCACCGTCTCCACCCATGCCGCCGCCTTTGCCAGCGAGATGCTCGGCCTCGACGGGCCCGAGGCGCTGACCGCTCTGGCCGCCAGCGTGGTTGACAGCGATGGCGTGAGCTTCGTCCCCGCTCTGGCGGGCCTTGGCGCGCCGCATTGGCAGGAGGAAGCGCGCGGCATCTTCAGCGGCCTCAGCCTGCGCACCAGCCGCGCCCATCTGGCCCGCGCCGCGCTGGAAGGCATCGCCCATCAGATCTGCGATCTGGTCGAGGCGATGCAAGCCGATTTGCCTCAACCCATCGCGACGCTCTGCGTCGATGGCGGCGGGGCGCGCAACGATCTGCTGCTGCAGATGTTGGCCAACCTCTCGGGCTGCCGCGTCAGCCGCCCCGCGCAAACCGAGCTGAGCGCCTGGGGCGCCGCCGCCATGGCCGCCGAGGCCATCGGCCAACCCCTGCCCACACCAGATCATGCCGCGCCGATCATCCCGGCCATGGATGCCGCGAACCGCGAAAGCCTGCGCCGCCAATGGCGCGACGCCCTGGCCATGCTGGCGCCGTCCATGCTGGCGCCCCGGCCCGCCTGATCCCCTTTCTTCGGGAAAGCATCATGAGCAAGACTGCGAAACGGCCCTATGTCGTGGGCAACTGGAAGATGCACGGGCTGCTCTCCAGCCTGCCCGCCATTCTCGATATCGACCGCGCGGCGGCCTGCTATATCGGCGTGGATGTCGCGCTGGCATTGCCCTTCACGCTGATCAATCCCGCCGCCATCACGGTCGAGCATACCGCCATTGGCGGGCAGAATTGCCATGCCGCCCATGAGGGCGCCTTCACCGGCGATATCTCGGGCCGGATGCTGGCCGATTGCGGCGCGCACTTCGTGCTGCTCGGTCATTCGGAGCGCCGTCTGGGCTGCGGCGAGGACAGCGCCACCGTGCGTGCCAAGATGCAGGCCACGCTGGACGATGGCCTGTCCGCCATTCTCTGCGTGGGTGAAAGCACCGAGCAGCGCGCAGCCGGCCTGGCCGAAACCAGCGTGCAGGAGCAGCTGCTGGCCTCTCTGCCGGACGGTCTGACCTCCATCGGCAGCATCACCATCGCCTATGAGCCGATCTGGGCCATCGGCACAGGCCGCATCCCGCAGCCTGCCGAGATTGCCGCCATGCATGGCGCCTTGCGCCAGACTTTGCGCGACAGGTTGGGCCCGCAGGCTGCCGCCATCCGTCTGCTCTATGGCGGATCGGTGAATGACGACAATGCCGAAGCGCTGCTTGCGATCCCTGATGTCGATGGCCTGCTGGTGGGCAATGCCAGTCTCGATCCGCGCCGCTTCCGCGCCGTGGTCCGCGCGGCGCAGCAGGCCAGCCTGCAAGCTTCGTAAATTCCTCGAAGCGAGGATAGAAAAGGCCCGCCGGAGCGATCCGGCGGGCCCTTCGTTGCCCGCTGAAGGGATGAAGCGCGTCAATCAACCTGACAGAAAGCGGGCTACGCAATGAACGCAGCCCGCCCCTTAGGCTTACAGCTTGGCGCGGATGCCCACCGACACCAACCGCCCCAGCGTCGAGCCATTGGCATAGCCATTGCCCGCGTTGCGATAGGGCGGATAGGCGTTGGCGATGTTGTTGATGTTAAGCGTCAGCGTGGCCTGATGGCCGCCCGCCATCTTCAGATCATAGGCCAGATAGAGATCGATCGGATTGAAGGAGGCCACGCGGCTTTGCGTGGCATCGCCGATGATGGGATAACCGCCGCTATGCGTCAGCGTGACACGCCCGGTCAGCCCCTTCACCTGTGTCCCCAGGCTGGCGATGAAGTTGAGATGGGTGTAGCCATTCTTCAACTGATCGACCACCGGCGAAGTCGGCAGCGTCTTGCTGTTGCGGTCCAGCGTGTAGGTGCCGGCAAAGCTGGCGGTGATCGCCCCGAAGCTGGTGCGCTGGTTGATGTTGGCGGCGAAGTCGATGCCGTCCTGCGAGAGCTGCCCCAGATTGTAGCGCCGCAGATCGAGGATGGCATAGGGATTGTTGGCAGCGAAGAAGCCCGCCAGCGAGGTGAAATTATCCGCCCGCGCCCCGCGTGAGAAGGCGGTGGCCTGCGCCAGCGTGGGGTTCCGAATGTAATAGGGCGTGTTGCTGGGATCGGCCCAATAGGCCGCGCCTTGCGAGAAATAGCCCGAGTTCACGCTGATCGCATTGCGGAAATCGACGTTGTAATAGGTCGCGCTCAGGGTCAGCGCATCCCAGATCGGCGGTTTGATGTCGGTGCCCAGCGACCAGGTATGCGCGGTTTCCGGCTTCAGATTGGGGTTGCCGCCCGAAATATACAGCACGGGGCGGAAAGCGTCCGAGGCCACGCTGCCCGGGGCCAGATTGGTCGCCACCGGGATCGAGGTGACGCGCTCGTCCACCGCGCCGCTGGTGTCGGCAAGGCTGGGGGCGTGGAACGATGTGCCCCAGTTGCCGCGCACCGTCATCCAGCGCACCGGGCGGTAGCTGAAGCCGATCTTGGGGTTGGTGGTGCCGCCCACATCGTCATAGCTGTCGTAACGCACCGACCCGGTCAGATCCAGACCGGCGAGGCCCGGCATGGCATTGCTGTTGCCGAACACCGGCACGAAGACCTCGCCATAGACCGATTTGACGTTGCGGGTGGCGGCCACGGCGTTCTGCTTGGGGGTGGCGGTGGGGCCGAAAGCGATGCGCGATTCGATGCCCTCATGGTGATATTCCGCGCCCACGGCCAGACGCGCATCGCCGCCCGGCAGGCTGACGACCGGGCCATCGGCGACCAGCCGCACCTCGCCCAGATCCTGCTTGGCCTGCGAATAGTTCTGATAGTCGCGGATCGCGGCCAGCACGGTGGGGTTGGTCAGCGAGAGGTTATAGGGATCGAGCGCGGTCGCCGTCGACGTGCTGGCCAGCGCGGCATTGGCGGCATCGTTGTTGATCGCCCGTTCGGTGGTGGAGTTGAAGCTGTGGCCATAATTGCCCATGGCCCGCAGGTTCCAGTTGTGGCCCAGCTTCCATTCGAAGGTGGGCGTCAGCCCCCAGGATTCGAATCGCGCCGGGTTGCTCAAACCCTGAGCGCCGAACACCGAGGTGTAGTTGAACAGCACCGATTGCGTGGTGGCGGTGCCGATCGGCTGGAAAAAGGGATTGGCCGAGGTGATCGTGCCATTGGTGGCCAGCGGCGCGGTCAGCGTGGTGGTATCACGCCGCGAATAATAGGCCGACATGTTGAAATGGAGATTGTCGGTCAGATCCTGATCGAGCGCGGCGTAGACCGAATGGCGCGTTTCGCGCGGATAAATATCAGCATATTGGCTGGTGTCGCATTTGTTGACGGTGCCGGGCGTCAGATTGGGCTCGGCATAGGTCACGCCATTGGCGATGACATTGGTGAGCGCGCAGGTCGAGACGCGGCGGTCGCCGCCGCCCCGCGCCGTGTTGTTCTGCGAGACATAGGGCTGGCTGCCGCCCTGGATGTTGTTGTGCCAGGCAAAGCTGTAGGACAGCATCAGCGAGCCGCCGGTCCATTCCTTACCCGCAAAAAGGCTGCCGTCCACCGTGCGATAGCCGCCCGAGAAACCGAACTTCGCATCGGCCTCGATGCCCGAGGCATGCTTGCGGGTGATGAAATTGATGACGCCGCCAATAGCGTCCGAACCATAGATCGAGGAGCCGCCATCGGGGATGACTTCCACACGCTCGATCATGTTGGGCGGGATCACGGTGGGATCGGGATAGGTCTGCAGGATGCCCGAGCCAACCAGGCGGTGGCCATTGACCAGCAGCAGCGTGGTGGTGCCGCCCGAAGCGCCAAGGCCGCGCAGATTGGTCTGGGCGATGGGCTGGCCGAAACCGGCCGACGGCGCCTGATAGGCGTTGAAGCTGCTGATCTGGGGGATGGTGGACATCAGATCGTTGGTCGATGCCACGCCCTTGGCGGCGATGTCCTTGGTCGTCACCCCGATCACATTGGTGCCCACCGGCGCGATCCCGCGGATCAGCGTGCCGGTGACGACGATCTCGCGGTCCTTTTCGGCGGTGCTGTCGGCTGCGGCCTGTGGTGCTGCGGCATCGGCCTGTTGCGCATGGGCGGCAGGCGCCATGGCCAGCAGCATCGCCAGCGCGCTGGTCGAGCCCAGAGCTGCTCTGCGCATGAACGGCAGGCGGATTTCGAGTGTGGTGTTCCCAGTCAACGGCAGTCCCTCCCTTTAGCGCCACTATCCCGGTGCCGATTGGCATGTTGTGCGGGATGCGGTGTCGTTTGCTGTCGGATGATTATCGTCTATTCTTTCGTATAGCAATTATTTGTTTTCGTTTTCCGTCGATTTTTAGCGGACTGTATCATGACTGAAAACATGAACGCTTTTCAGAGATTTAGCGGTAAATTCGCGACACTGGCATGATATGTCTGGTAATTTTTACATAAGTCGGCGCAATTTTCGTGAATGCTACCTTGAATGATTCGAAGGTGAGTGAAACAAATCTGGACAGAGCGCGCATTGCATGCCTACCTCTCAAAAAAAGGAGAGGGACTTCACCATGCGACACATTCGATTCGCTTCGATAATTTTCGCATTATCCTGCAGCGCCCCCGCGCTGGCCGATACGCCCGACAATTTGAACGTCACCGCCCCCGCCGGAGCGGTGCATGGC
Source organism: Novosphingobium rosa NBRC 15208 (assembly GCF_001598555.1). GTDB lineage: Bacteria > Pseudomonadota > Alphaproteobacteria > Sphingomonadales > Sphingomonadaceae > Novosphingobium > Novosphingobium rosa. The sequence continues at coordinate 17,784 of NZ_BCZE01000016.1, read as the reverse complement.
ATGGCCATCGCAGGCGTGCACAGCTTCCGTGGCATTCCCTTTGCCCAGCCCCCGGTCGGCACGCTGCGCTGGCGTGAGCCCCAGCCGCTGGCCCCATGGACCGGCGTGCGCGAAGCGACACAATGGTCCCCCCGCTGCAAACAGACCTCCGCCTTTGCCGATATGCGCTTCCGCTCCTCGGGCGACAGCGAGGATTGCCTCTACCTCAACATCTGGACCCCGGCGAATGCCAAGCCGGGCGACAGGCTGCCGGTGCTGTTCTATGCCTATGGCGGCGGCTTTGTGGCCGGGGCTGCGGATGAATCCCGCTATGACGGCGCGGCCATGGCCAAAAAGGGCATCGTCGTGGTCGTCGCCAATTACCGCGTGGGCAGCTTCGGCTTTTTCGCTCATCCCGAACTGACCGCCGAAAGCCCGCATCACGCCTCGGGCAATCAGGGCCTGCTCGATCAGGTCGCGGCGCTGCAATGGACCCGCGCCAACATCGCTTCCTTCGGCGGCAATCCGCAGCACATCATCATCAACGGTGAATCGGCGGGCTCCTTCTCGATGAGCGTGCTGACCGTCTCGCCGCTCTCACGCGATCTGATCGTTGGCGTGATCGCCGAAAGCGGCGCGGCGGTGGAAGGGCGCATGGGCCCGGCCACGCTTCAGGCCGCCGAAGCCCGGGGCACCGATCTGGGCCAGAAGCTGGGCGCCACCTCGCTTGCCGCCTTGCGCGCCCTGCCCGCCGACACGATCCTCGCCAGTCGCCCCACCAGCGGCAGTGGGCTGGGGCTGAGCATCGATGGCTATCTGCTACCCCTAAGCCTCGACGCCACCTATGCAGCGCATCAGGCGGCGCATGTGCCCGCGATGATCGGCTCCAACTCGCAGGACACCTTCGGCAATCTGGTGCTGGGCAGCGAGACGCCGACCGTCGCCCATTACCGCGAGGGGGTGACGAAGCTGTTCGGCGCCAATGCCGAGACGGTGATGAAGCTCTACCCCGCCGCCAGCGATGCGCAGGTGCTGGCCGCCTCGACCGAACTCTCCAGCGACCATTTCCTTGGCCAGCCGACATGGAAATGGTTCGACCTGCACCGCCAGAGCGGAGAGCCGACCTATTACTTCCGCTACAACCATATCCGCCCGCCCGCCAACGGGCTGCCGCCCCCGGCCATGCCGGTGATCGGCGCGGTCCACAGCGCGGAGATCGAATATGCGCTGGGCAATCTGGATGTGGCCGGGGTGAGCCCGCTCTACAACTGGACACCTGCGGACCGGCAGATGTCGACGCTGCTGCAAGGCTATTTCGTCAACTTCATCAAGACCGGCAACCCCAATGGCGCCGGCCTGCCCGCATGGAAACCGGCGGGCAACACCTCGCCCCTGTGGCGGCAGGAGGTGGAGCTGCCCACAAAGAGCAAACCCTTCACCGATGAGGCCCGTTACCGCGCGATGGATCGCATTGCGGCCCAGCCATAGGGCCCTCGCCTCTTTACGCCTGACACCCCAGATCACAGGACGCCCCGATGACCCTCGCACGCACCATGACACGCCTTTTGCTGGCCAGCGCTCTGGCCTCCGCCCTTCCCGCCAGCACTTTTGCCGCGACCGAACCGACCCGCGACACCGCCGTGCCCGGCATCACCTATCTGGAAACCCCGCCGGGGCAGAAGCCGCGCGTGGTCATCACCGCCGACCCCGAGCTGGACGACAACAATTCGATGATCCGCTATCTGCTGCGCAGTTCGGACTTTCGCACCGAGGGGTTGATCTATGCCAGCAGCCAGTTCCACTGGAAGGGCGATGGCAAGGGCACCACGCAATCGGTGCCGGGCCGCGAATATACGCGCTTTGGCCTGCATCTGTGCCCCTGCACCTCCTATCGCTGGGGGCCGAACGAGCGCTTCATCGACGATGAGGTCGAAGCCTATGCCAAGGCCTATCCCAATCTGAAGGTGCATGACCACGATTATCCCACGCCCGAACTTCTCAAGTCGAAGATACGCTGGGGCAATGTCGATTTCGATGGCGAGATGGATCATGACACGCCCGGATCCGATCTCATCAAGAGCCTGCTTCTGGATGACGAACAGTCGCCGGTCTATCTTCATGCCTGGGGTGGCGGCAGCACCATCGCCCGCGCGCTGAAATCCATCGAGGACCAGTATAGCAATACCCCGCAATGGGCCGCCATTCGCGCCAGGGTGATCGCCAAGGCGGTGATCCATCCCTCGGGCGATCAGGACGATACCTACGCCAAATACATCAAGCCGCACTGGCCCGAGATCCGCTATCGCCATCAGGAAGGCGGCGTGCCGCTGGGCTATGCCACGCAGTCGACCGCCAGCCCCTCCGATGCCGCCTATTTCACCGCAGCCTGGATGCAGGCCCATGTCTCCAGCAAAGGTCCGCTGGGCGCCAATGAGCGCGTGTGGGGCGATGGCAAGCAGATGGTGAAGGGCGATATCTTCGACTTCTTCGGTCTGCCCAACCAAAGCGCCAAGGAATTGAAACAGAAAGGCTATATCGTCTGGGCGCCCCCCTTGCCCAAGGGCGAGTTCCTGGGCGAAGGCGACACGCCCACCTTCCTCAACCTGATCGATAACGGCCTGCGCGGCTATCGCGGTGACAGCTTCGGCGGCTGGGGCGGCACATGGAAGGTAGTGGATCCCAACGCCCCGACCAAATCCTTCGGCGCGGATATGATGGCCCAGATCGAGCGACAGGTGAAGGATACGAACTATATGCCCCCGCCCCGCCCGCGCCAGCCGACCAACCCCTTTCTGGCGCCGGTGATGAACGATCTGGCGGCGCGGCTGGCCTGGGCCACCACGCCCACCTATGCCGGGGCCAACCATTATCCGCACATCAAGCTGGAAGGCCCGGACTACATTGCCGCCAAACCCGGCCAGTTGATCCAGCTGAAGGCAACGACCAGCGATCCGGATGGCAACCGCGTGACGCTACGCTGGTGGCCGTGGGACAAGGCGGGCACCTATGCCGGAACCATCACGCTCGACAAGAGCGAAGGCGAAAGCACCAGCTTCCATGTGCCGGCGGACGCAAAGCCGGGCGACCAGCTGCAGATCGTGGCCGAGGCCACCGATGACGGCAAAGTGCCCCTCACCCGTTACGAGAAAGTGGTGGTGAACGTTACGGCGTGATAAGATCGGGCAGCCGGTTTCCGGAGCTTTTCCTGAACCGTTTCAGGTGAAAGTTTCGGGAGCGGGATATTTCAAACGTCGCCGCCGAACAGTCTTCATGGCCATGCAGATCGACTTTGCCGGCGCTTCCCGCGCCCGCAGCGCCGCCGCATGATTGGACAGCAATGTCGCGACCACGCCTGATCGGGGGCGGTCGCTCACAGGCCAGCGGTCGGTCAGCCCGAGATCGACCAGCACGGGCAGCAGCCGATCCCATGTGCCCTTCTCACCCCAACGGCGAAAGCGGACATAGACCGAATTCCACTTCCCATAACGGCCATCCATCTCGCGCCAGCCACATCCCCGCCTGAGCACATGAAGCATGCCGTTCAGGATGCGCCGCTGGTCCGCCGCGCCTTTGGGGCAAGGATGCCCCCGCGCCATGATGACACACGCGACGGCATCCCATTCTTCATCGCTCAGATCGTCATTTGGGCAAGGCAAAGACGACATAGGCCGATCCCTGAGGGCCCTTCACATCACGCTGGCCGCTGGTGGCGATCGCGACATATTGGCGCCCATCGACCATATAGGTGATGGGCGTCGCCGTTCCGGCGAAAGGCAGCTCTCCTTCCCACAGCAAGGCCCCGCTGCGGCTGTCGAAGGCGCGGAACTTGCGGTCGAAGATGGTCGCGCCGATGAAGAGCAGCCCGCTGCCGGTCACCACCGGGCCACCGTAATTCTCCGAACCCGTATGGCGCATGCCCGCGGCCACCAGCGCGGGATATTCCCCCAGCGGCACTTTCCAGAGATACTGCCCGGTGTTGAGATCCACCGCGTTGAGCGTGCCCCATGGCGGCACGACCGCCGGATAGCCATCGACATCACGGAATTTGTTGTAGCCCGTCATCATATAGGCGGGCCGTTTGGTGGGCGTACCGGTGGACATCACCTCGCGCGAGGCAGCGGGCGGGGTGCTTTTGCCGGTCTGGAGAAATTCGATCAGCGCCGTGCGATCAGCCGCCGTCAGTTGCGGGAAACCGGGCATGCGCCCCTTCCCGCCAGCGATGGTTGCGGCAATGACGTCAGGCGTCAGGCGGCTGCCGACATCGGTCAGGCTGGGAATATCAGGCGGCGAGCCCTGCCGGGCCGGACCATGGCAGACAGCGCATTGATCCTGATAGATCGTCGCCCCCTTGCCCGCATCGCCCGGGGGAGCGCTCTTGGCCATCTGCGTGTACCAAGGGACATCATTGGCGTTGACGAAAAGGATGCCGCGCGCCGGATCCACCGCCGAACCACCCCATTCGGCGCCGCCATCGAAGCCGGGGAAGACCACCGTGGGCCGGTCAGTGCCGATGGGCGTGAACTGCCCGCCGCTGCGCATGCCACGAAATTGCGCCAGAGCAGCATCATGGGCCTGCGGCGTGCGGCGGGTGATGAGATCCTCGGTCAACTCCTGCCGGGCAAAGGGCGCGGGGAGCAAGGGAAAGGGCTGCGTGGGTGAAGAGCGCTCGCCCGGCACGTCGCTGCCCGGCACGGGGCGCTCCTCGATGGGGAAGACCGGCTTGCCGGTGGCGCGATCGAAGACGAAGATAAAGCCCTGCTTCGTGGTCTGCGCCACGACGTCGATCCTCCTTCCGTCGCGGTTGATCGTGAGCAGCACCGGGGGCGAGGGAAAATCACGGTCCCACAGATCGTGATGCACCGCCTGAAAATGCCAGACCCTCTTGCCGGTCCGCGCATCGAGCGCGATCAGGCTGTTGGCATAGAGATTGTTGCCAAGCCGGTCCGCGCCGTAGAAATCGGGCACGGCCGAGCCGGTCGGCACGAAGACCAGACCGCGTTTCTCATCGGCCACCATGCCGGCCCAGTTGTTGGCCGCACCGGCGGTCTTCCAGGCGCCGGCGGGCCAGCTTTCCGCACCGGCCTCGCCATCATGGGGGATGGTGTTGAAGCGCCAGACCAGCCGGCCGGTCTTCACATCATAAGCGCGGATCGTGCCGGGAGCGGCAGGCGGCGTCTCCCCGGTGCGGAAGCCGACGATCAACAGCCCTTTGCACAGCACCGGAGGCGTGGTGGAAAAGACCGCATAGTCGTGGCCGTCGCCCCCCAGATCCTTGCTCAGATCGATCCGGCCATTCTCGCCGAAGGTGGGAATGGGTTTTCCGGTGGCCGGATCGAGCGCGTAAAGCGAACTGACATTGGACGCGATCAGCCGTTCCTGCGTGCCCTCCTGCCAATGCACCAACCCTCTGACGGGCTGACCGCTACCGCTGCCCGGGCTGAAGCGCCAGAGCAGCTTGCCCGTCACCGCATCCAGCGCGATGGCATCCTGGTTCGAAGTGTAGGCAAACAGGCGGTGGCCGATCACCAGCGGCGTCGTCTGCAGACCGCCCGGTCCGGTGTCGAAGCGCCATGCCTCGCGCAGCTGCGCGACATTGGCGCGGTCGATCTGGGTCAGCGGGGAGAAATGCTGCCCTTCCGCATTGCCACCATAAGCCGCCCAACCGGCATCCTCTCCGGCCTTGAGCATGCTCGCCGCAAGGGTGGAGCCCAGCGTGGACAAAGCCAGCGCGCCGATCAACACGGTCTTGCGCCTCACCGGGCATCTCCCTGCTGGATGGACATGGCGTTCAAGGCTGGCTCTCCCCTTTGTGAAATTGTATTCTTGACGTTGATGTCCGGGGCCTGATCTCGACCCCGGACGGGATCAGAAAGCGACCGTACCGCGCACCCCGAAATAGCGGAAGCTGTCCCGCGCATAACGCACGCTCAGCACCGTGCCGCTGCCGGTGGGATAGGTGAAGCGGTTCGAATTGTCGTTGACGGTGGTGTAGAAGGTCTTGTCGAAGAGGTTGTTGGCAAAAGCCTCCAGCGTCCATTTGCGTTCGGCGCTGTCGGGAGCGGCCAGACCGAGGCGCAGATTGAACACGCTGTAACCGCCTTGCGTGGTCAGCGGATTGCCCAGCATGTCGTAATGCACCTGGCTCTGATAGCGCCATTGCAGCGAGGAGGTGAGATCGACCTTGCCGGAGAGCGGGCGGCGATAGTTGAGATTGCCGTTCAGCTTCCAGCGCGGCGCATTGGGCAGGCTCAGCCCCGCCAGATTGGCCTGCGCGCCATTGACGCAGCCCTGAGCCAAAGTCTGGTTGAGGTAACAGCCCGCGCCGGGGTAATCACGGATCACGGATTCGGTGTAGGCGCCCGCCAGCCCCGCCGAAAGGGCGGATGTCACCTTGAGCGTGGCCTGCGCCTCGACACCGCGCGTGCGCACCGCGCCGATGGCCAGCAGACGGATGACCGGGGCCTGCGTCGGGTCGCTCGAGTCGATCGATTGCACCTGATAATTGCTGTAATCGGCCCAGAAGCCGGTCAGATTGAGCATCAGGCGGCGGTCAAGAAAGCGCCCCTTCACGCCGATCTCGTAATTGCTGACCTTCTCGCTGGCCAGCGGCTTGAGCGTGCCCACCGCCGCCGCCGCATTGTTCTCCACGTCATAGGCCTGCCCGGTCTCGGTGCGCGAATAGGTGGCATAGACCGAGACATCGCGGTTGAATTCATGCCTCAGGCTGATTTCCCCCGAACCGAAATCATAGGGCGAGCCGCCCTGCGAATGAGCCGTGACGGCATCGGTGGCGACATTGCGGAAATCCCACGCATAGCCCTGCCTGTCATGCTGATAACGCAGGCCCGCGGTGATGAAATCGGCGGAGGTCAGCTGATAGGTGGCGCGGCCGAACAGGGCGATGCTCTGCTGATGCGACCAGCGCAGCCAGTTCACCGGGAAGACCTGACGGCGGATATAGGGCTCATACAGATCGGCATTGGTGTAGAACACACCCAGCGTGTAGTTCAGCCGCCCCGATGATGGCGAGACCAGGCGCACTTCCTGCGTGGTGTATTTGGTCTGCACATCGGTATAGGCGTAATAATTGGCCGGTGCGCTCGGATAGCCGAAGAACACGTCGGCACGCGGCTGGGCGCTGTAACTGTAGGAGGTCAGCGAGGTGAGCGAGCCCAGCTTGCCCACATCGAGATCGATCCGCAGCGAGCCCCCCACATCCTTGTTCGAAAAGGTCGCGGTCTGGTTCGAGGTGTAGGTGCGATTGTTGCCGGAGATCCCATAGCCATAGGAGGACAGCGGCGTCTTGTTGGCATCGAGCGTGACATAGGATGCGCCTGAAGAGGCATAGATCATCGGCCCACCCGCAAGCAGCGGAGGCTGCGTGCCGTCAGTGGAGATATAGTACCCCGTCAACGTAAGCTTGAGCGCATTGGTTGCCTGCCACAGCAGTTTCGCGCGGGCACCTTCGGTCTTATAGCCGCCGAAATGCCCGGGAATAAGGCTGTTGGTGTAGGGGCCCGACCAATGGTTGAGCACGCCGGAGACATTGAACGCCACCGTATCGCTGATCGGCAGGTTGAGATTGGCGGTGACGCGGGTCTGGCGATCGCTGGTCTGCTCGACGCTGACATCGGCGGAACGCGTGAATTTGGGCGCGCGCGTCACGATGTTGATCAGGCCTGCCGCCGAATTGCGGCCCGACAGGGTCGATTGCGGACCGGCGAAGACCTCGACCCGCTCGACATCGGCCAGATCGTTGGCCAGCGTCGAATAGGTGGGCAGCGGCACGTCATCGACGACGATGCCGGTCTGCGCCTGAACACCAACCGAGTTGGCGACCGAAACGATGCCGCGCACGCCCGGCGGGCGCGAATTCTGAGTCTGATCCGAACCGGTCAGCGTGGGCGAGATATTCTGCAGATCGACCAGCTTGGTGACACCGGCAGAGGCGATTTCCTTACCGCTGAGCACCTCGATCAGCTTGGGAACCTTCTGGACATTCTCGCTGCGTTTCTGCGCGGTGACCACGATATCACCCGTATCCGGCGCCGAGGCTACCGGGGCTGCAGGGGCCGCCGCGCTCTGTGCCGATGCCGGGCTGGCCAGCGCCAGCGAGGCCAATGCGGTGCAGCCGAGCAACGTGGCCATACGCAACGTTCGGCGATCTTGCAGCCATGGCGCCGTATAAACTGCCTTCATTAAACTCCCTCCCCGTTTCAAAATTATCTCGAATGCCGATTTTCCGGCCAGACGAATGACTTTTCGCCACGATGCCTATCGTGGGCGGCATGTTGTAATTGATTACATTCAAAGCCATCGGCACACCTGATCGCGCCGACCCCCGACATGTGATAATTGTCGCCACCTCTCCATAGTGCGGTATAGCTAGAATCTTTGTTGTAAGGCGATCATCTGCCTGATTCGCGCCATGAAGTAAAGCATTACAATATGGCTGTACCACGCCACCTCAGGGATAGACGAAGCCTCTCGCGCCTGCCATCACACATTCAGCGCGACCTTCCGATCAAAATAGGAATTATATTTATCTGAAATAACAAGAATATTATCCTTCACCACCCACTGGGGACCTGAAGCAATTGATCGCGCCATACGCCATGAACGAACCTCAAACACACCTCTGATTTGAAATGGATTACATATTCATCGGATCACGCTCATACCGCAAACATCCGCACTTCCGCTTTCCGCCGTCGTGACGCGGCACTGCCCTTGCGCAAGCTGCTCGCGCGTCACACAATGCAGTTCATGACCACCATCAAAGACGTTGCCGCCCGCGCCGGCGTTTCCACGGCAACCGTATCGCGCATCCTGGCAAATCAGAACGCCTCCAATCCCGTGATGCGGATGAAGGTCATGGCGGCTGTCAACGAGCTGGGCTACGCGCCGAATTTTGCCGCCAAAAGCTTGAGAACGCTCAAAAGCTGCAAGATCATCGTCACGGTTCCCGATATTTCCAATCCATATTTCAGCATGGTCCTGCGCGGCATTCAGGATGCGGCGCAGCCAGCCGGCTATTCGGTCCTGCTCGGCGACACCCGCATGGACCCCGCGATTGAGGAGGCTTACGCCTCGATGTTGCTGCGCCGCGAAGCCGATGGCCTGATTTTCCTGGGCCACAAGGCGCCGCCCACCCTGTATCGGATGGCCGAGGACATGGGTGGACGCGCGCCCATCATCAACGGTGGGGAATTTGATTGCCCGCTCGATATCTCCAGCGTCCATATCGACAATGCCCAGGCCACATCGGACATGATCGAGCATCTTTATGAGCTTGGCCATCGCGACATCGCGGCCATCGGCGGCCCGTCGACCAGCCCCACGGCGCGGGAACGCATGAGCGGGATCAGGCGCGCCGCCCATCGGCTGAGAATCTCCGAAACCCTGTCGATGATCCATACCGACTTCTCCATCGAAGCCGGTGAGCGAGCAGCCCGAGACCTGCTCGCTCAGGCCCCCGCAACCACAGCCATCTGCTGTTCCAGCGATGAACAGGCGTTTGGCGCCCTTTCCGCCCTGCGGCATCATGGCTTGCGATGCCCCGAGGACATATCGGTGACCGGCTTTGACGATACGCGCTACGCCAGCGTCAGCAATCCGCCGCTCACCACCATCCATCAACCCATGGTTGAAATGGGCCGTCAGATGGTGACCTTGTTGCTGGGGATTCTGAACGGCACGATCTCTGAAGCGCAGTCCGTTTCTCTGCATCACAACATCGTGGCACGCTCAAGCACCCAACCGCCGCGCCAGCCGGTCGCATAGGCGGCAACCGGCCTGGCGCGATCATGGCGCGTGCCCGAAGCGGCCATTAGGCTCTGGCCATGGCGCCATGGAAGGCCTAGAAGGCAAGCGACAAAGTTTTGATATCACAGGTCTGCTGACACGTCGGAGGCAGGCGCAACGCCGCTTCGGCCTGCATTCACCGCCAGAGGACATGCCATGACACTGCCCGCTCATGAGATCTATCAGAACGCCAATGATCCCCTGCAGTTTCGCGTGGTGGTGGCCGAGGCCGACATCCATGAGGACGCCGAACTCAATGCCGCCTACGCCAAGCTCTACGAGACCTTCATTGATGAGGTGACGGACAACATGCTGCCGGTCACGCATCTTGTCGGCCATATCGACGAGCTGGCCGGACTGGTGAGCGATCACCTCGCTCATGCCTTCCAGAACGATCCCAAGTTCAAACTGATCACAGATGAGGCCGCATGGCCCGAAAGCATCTGGGATCTCGACGTTGCCGAGGATGGCGACGAGTTCTGGGTTTTCGACATTGCACTGCCCGACAATGCCCAGGGGAAGAAGGCAGCCACGGACTTCAAGGCAGCCCATCAGGTCGAAACAACCGGATGGTGATCATCAGAGCCTGACCGCCGGGCGGCCTGCGCTACAGCAGATAGCGCTGAAAGCACATCATCCCGGCGCCAAAAGCCGCGGTGTCATCGCGTGACAGGGACGCGGTGATCCGCGGGAAAGGGCGGTCCTTGGTCCGCACCGGCACCGTGTAACAAGCCACGCGGTCCGCCAGCCGCCGCGCCAGCGCGGGCGGGATGCGTCCCCCAATCACCACCTCCTGCGGATCGAGGAGGGCAGCGGCGGCGGAAAACACGGCATTGGTGACCGGCGTCACCGTATCAAGCCAGCGATCGAGTGTCGGCCAGCTCTCGTCGAACTGATCGAGCATGGCGGCAATGGTCGGGACGATCAAGCCGTCCTCTTCCAGCATGCGCCGCAACAGTTCCAGCGTGGGACGCAGGGGACGGGTTTCGGGCGGCAGCATGCCGGTGAATTCACCCGCATTGCCATGCGCGCCGCGCATCAACCGCCCGTCCACCACCATGCCGCCGCCCAGCCCGCGATCCACATAGAGGCAGGCCATGCTGGAAGGCGCCTCCGCGCCACGCTGGTCATGCTCGCCGATGGCGGCAGCATTGCCGTCGTTCTCGATCACCACCGGCACGCCCATCCGGGTGCGCATCAGGCTTTCCAGCCGGTCTATGGCCCAGTCTTCCATGCCCAGCGGGGCGTTGATCTGCTCCTGCCCTTCAAGGAAAAAGCCCGAGAGCGCGATCCCCATGCCGCACAGGCGCGGCGCGGCGCCATGCGCGTCCAGCAGGCCGGTGGCCAGATCGACGATCCGACGCTCGACCGCCTCGCGCGCGGGATCGGCAAGAGACTCGCGCAGCTGCGCGCGCACCGCGCCGGAGAGGTGGCTCAGCGTCACCACCAGGCTGTCGGGCCGCACCGCCACGCCGATGGCGAAGGCGGCATCGGGAGCCAGCACCAGCGGCAGGCTGGGTTGGCCCATGCGGCCCATCATCACCTTTTCCTCCGCCGCGATCAGGCCATCGTTCAGCAGCGCTTCGGCGATGCGGCTGATCGAGGGAATGGTCAGCCCGCAGCGTCGCGCCAGCTCCGCACGGGAGATCGGCGCATGCCGGCGGATCAGGCCCAGCACCATGCGCTCATTGGCGGAAAGGGCGCGAAAGGGTTCGGCAGGAAGCGGAGAAGGACGCAGCGGCATGGATGGGTGGAAGCTCGATGGTTGGTTGGGCATTGCCGGTTTAGTCAGGCTTGGCGGGTTCTGGCAATGAGGATGGAGAGCGCCACCAGCGCAAGCGCCCCCGCCATCATCTGGCCCAGCGTCGCGATGGGAGCGTCGATCTGCAGCATGGCGCAGCCCAGCCCGATGCTGAGCGCCTGCCCAAGCTTGGCGCTGGCCGAAAACGTGCTGATCCGCCCGATGGCCTGATGCGGCAGGCAATCGAGCGCGGCCATCCACAGCAGCAGCGTCACCCCGCCCGCCGCCAGGCCATAGGACAGGCCAGCAGCCAGCGCCCATCCCAGCCCATAGGCGCCGGTGAGCAGCATCAGCCCCGCGCAGGCCAGACAGGAAGCGATCACACTGCCGCGCGTCCAGCGCCGATGGCGGCCCAGCGCCAGCAAGCGCCAGAGCGGCTGGCTGCCCACCATGCCCACCGCGCCCGCAGTAAGAAAGGTGGCGGCGGCATGGCGGTCCAGCGCTCTGGCGGCAAAGAAGGGTTCCAGTTGCTGGAACAGCGTCATGCCCAGCGAGGCCAGCGCCATGGCCAGCGTGAGCGGGCCGAGGCGCGGTCTTTCTTCCGCTGACGCCGGGATTGCGGGAGGAGCGGCCGATGGCGTCACGCCCTGCGCCAGCCGCAAACGCAACAAGGCGGCGGCGATGCTCGCCATCACGCCGATCACCAGCGCCATGGCCAGAAAATTCAGCGCCTGATCCTGACGCAGACGATGCATCAACAGGGGGACAAAAGCCGCGCTCAGCGCGATCCGCGCGAGGCCGCCCGATATGTTCCGCCACATGCCATAGGCTGCTCTTTCGCATTTGCTGGTGGCGATCAGGGCGGGCAGAGCGTTTTGCGTGATGTCCAGCCCGGCATAGGTCAGGCGGAAGAGGATCAGCCCCGCGATCATCGCCAGCGCCAGCCCCTCGGGCCGCACAAGGCCCAGTATGGCGAAACCCAGCAGCGCGGCCCCGGTGGCGAGGCAGGCCAAAAACTGCGTCCGGGCGGCCATGGCCGCATCGGTGATCCGCGCGCCCAGCCAGCGGCCGCCGGTATAATCCGCCACCGCCGCGATCAGGATCGACAGGCCAATGCCCAGCCCCGCCCAGCCTGCCGCCACCCCGCCCACGGTGATGACCATCCATGTGAAATAGAGGTCGCTGACGGTCCAGAACAACGTCTTGCCCGCATGGGCGAGCGCATAGACCATTAGTGTCGAGGCCGGGAACAGGCGCAGCGGCATCGACAAAGGTGGCAGCAGGGGCCGCATCCTTATTGATCGTCCGTCCACGGCCTGTCCTTCCTGCTAGAGGCTGTCGCCTGCTGTGTGAAGGTGACAGAATGATGACTCCGGGGCGCTACTCCAGATAGAATTGCCGCTTGAAGGCGAACATATCCGCCAGCAGGCAATATTCCGGCGGCCCCAGCGTGATGACGGGCGCGCGGGCGATGATCTGCTGCTTCCATTGCGCCAGATCCGCGCGCCAGGCGGCATCCTCGGCGCTGGTCAGCGCCGCGAACTGATAGGCCAGCGTGATGTGGAAACCATAGGTATCATGGCCCGCATCCTCAATGCCCAGCACAGCGGCCAGACGATTGCGCAGGCGTCTGAGCTTGCGTTCTTCGGCCTCATCGAAGGGCAGCAGGCGCATGGTCAGCGGGCCTTCCTTGGCGGAAGGGGCCTCAGGGTTCACCCGCATGCGGTAGGGGCCAGCCTCTGCGCCCAGACGGAAGGCGCGCAGCCTTTCGCCCAGAATGCGGTCACACTCGGCCATGGGCATATCCAGAGGCAGGTCGGCGGGCCAGAGGGGGTGGCGGCGCTCCTTGTCATTGGCGCCGCCGATGATCGTCATGTGATAGCTGGAGGGGGGCAGCACCGCCACCTTGCGCGCCCAGCTCCGCGCGGGCAGGGCGCGATAGATGTCGAGCAAGGCGTCGAAAGGCGCGCTGTCCGGCCCTTGCTGTGGCAGGTGGCAGATGATGGTGTTGCCCGCGAAAGGCATCACCTGCCCGTCGGCGAAAAACTTCCGGCCAACATCGGGGGGCGTGCCCTGTTCCGGCAATGTGGCGCGCGCCACGGTGCTTAGCCCCGCGAGCAGCGCCGATCCTGCGGCGAGAAAGCTGCGGCGCCCGGTGATGGAGTCTTTCACAGCTTCACCTTGGCGCCGAAGAGGATTTGCGTCGGCAGCTTGAGGGCCGATTGCAGCAGCTCCTGATTGGTGCCGTAGCGATAGCTCATGCCCTGCGCCGTCAGGTTCTGCGCATCGAAGCTGACGGTGAAGCGGCGCGTCACATCGTAGGAGAGCTGCAGATCCAGATTGTTGGTCGGCTGCTGGATGCGGTTGGCGTAGAAACCGCTGGGCGTGAGGTTGGGATAGCGGTCGTCCCAGAGGCGGCCCAGATGGTTCCACGCCAGTCGGCCATGCACGCGGCCCTTGTCGTAATAAATCGAGGCGTTGATGATGCGCCCGGGTTGCTCGGCCAGATTGTTCATCACCCGCACCGAACCGTCGCTCAGCGTGATGGGCACATGGGCGCGCGAGAAGGTGGCATTGGCGCTGACCCCGAAGCCGTCGAAGGGCGCGGGCAGGAAGCTGAGATCATGCGAGGCGCTCACCTCCAGCCCATAGGCGCGGGTCAGGCCGGTGGCGTTGCGGGCCTGCGTCACCAGCACGGGTGTCGAAACGCCCGCGATGGTCTGATAGGCGCCATAGGAATAGATCTCATTGTTGATCCATTTGTAGAAACCAGAGACGGCGAAAAGCCCCTTGCCGTGGTCGAAATAGAACTCTTGCGCAATGTCCAGATTGCGGGCGCGGCGGGGCGCCAGATCCGGGTTCCCGGTGCTGAGCGTGGGCGTGGACGAGGTGGTGTTCAGCACGCCGCCATGCAGCGCCGCCGCGCTATAGGCCGGGCGGGCGACGCTCATGCTGGCGCCGAGGCGCAGCTTGCTGTTTTCGGTGGTGTTGAGGATGACATTCACCGAGGGCAGCGCATCGAAATAGCTCTTGCCGGCGCCGACGGGCGCGTAGACGCCATTGGTTGCCTGCGTGCTGCTTGAGGCGAAGCGGGTCTGCTCAAGGCGCACGCCGCCCACCACCAGCAGGCGGTCGCTGCGCCACTGGCCCTGCAGGTAACCGGCCCAGATGTCCTCCGTGACCTTATAGGTGCCGCCCGCATTCGACGCCGTGTTGACCGTGGCCGTGGCGCTTCCGGCATATTGGGCGAACAGGCTGTCGGCAGCCGGGCCGCTGATCATCGGGATCGGCGTATCGCACTGATAGCCGCAGATGCCCGTGCCATTGGTCACGCCGGCCAGCGTGTAGCCAAGGTTCGACCATGTCGTGCCGTTATAGCCCACGCCCTGCTGCGTGCCACTGAAGCGAGCCCCCGCCTTGATGCCGAAACCGCGATCCCTGGCCTCGACATTGCGGGCGACGTTGGCCTGTACATCATAGCGGTTGGAGGAGAGCGAATAGGTCTCCATCGTGCGCGAGGTGGTCTTGTAGAGGCTGGCATTCACCGCATTGGCGGCGTTCACCGCCGTGAAGGTGGGGGCGATGCCGCTGGTGTCATAGTTGAAGGCCATGTTGCTCTGGGCGAAGGAATCCGCGATCTGCGGATTGTTCACCGAACTGTGCGACCAACTGGCGCCGAGATCCGCCTTCCAGCCGCCGCCCAGTTCCATATCGCCGCGCCCATAGAGCCCATAGACCTGCCGCTTCCACAGATAGCGGCCCAGTTGCTCGGTTTGGGTGACATTGCTCAGCGTGCCGCTGGTGGCCGTCTGGTTGCTGTCCGTGGCGGTGGCGGCGACGGCGGCATTGGTGGTGTAGCGCGCGGAATTCTCTCGCTGGTTGAAATAGTAGGAGGCGATGTAGGCCTTGGCGCTCTCGCCATGCCAGTCGAGCCGGCCCTGAAAGCCGAAGCGCTCGCGCTTGTTGCGATAGTTGTAATAGATGCGGTTGGCGGGCACGGCATAGCCGTTGCCGCCATAGGGTGTGGTGACGGTGCCTGCGGCGGTGTACCAGTTGCGCGTGCTGCCGGTTTCCTCCTGCGCCACATTGATGTCGCGCCGCCAATAGGTGCCCGACAGGTAGAGGCCGAACTGCTGGTCGCTGCCGAAACGGGCTGCGCCCGCGACCTCGGCCTGACCGCCAAAGTGATTGCCGCCATTGGCCTTGCTGTCCAGCGCCTCGCCGCCTTTCACCGAGAGCGACAGGGTGGGTTTGGCGAAATCGAAGGCGCTGGGGGTGACGAAATTGACCAGACCGCCAATGAAATTGCCCTCGGTTTCGGGTGTGGCCGATTTGATCACGTCGATGTGCGAAGCGAGGTTGGCGGGCAGCACCTCCATCGAGAGCTGGCGGCCATTGGTGGTGGTCATGCCCATGTTGATGTCGGTGGCGGCCAAGCTGAAGCCATCGACCAGCAGATCATTATAGCCCTGATTGAAACCGCGCACGATCACGAAGCGCGGCTCGCCCTGATAGGTCAGCGTGTTGACGCCGGTGACGCGGCGCAGCGCATCGCCCGCATTGAAATCGGGCAGCTGACCGATCTCGCTGGCCGAAACGGTGTCGATGATCTGGGTGGCGGCGCGCTTGATCTGCGTCGCTTTTGCCATCGAGGCCCGGGTGCCTGTGACGACGATATCGCTCTGGGCGGTCGCGGTCTGGGGTTCAGACGTCCGGGCTTGGGCGGCCAAGGGCACCAGCGACAGGGCGGATGCGGACAAAAGGGCGGTACGGAAACAAAGCATGAGGGAGCCTCCCGGCGGATCTAACTAACGCATGTTTAGTTAGTAACCTTTGCACTTTTATGGCAGCGCCCGCATGGGAGGATAAGATAGGGTGTTCCGGTCGGCATGCCTTCCGCACATTCATGAAAAACGTCAGGCGCTGGTTATGCGCCTCCTTTACCGATGGCGCAGCATCAGCCAGAGAATCCCCGCGCCCAGCCAATCGAGCCCGGCCAGCGCCGCAAAGAGCGGATCGTAACCGAAGCGGTCAGCGCTTTGGCCGATGAGCGCCGTGAACAGAAAGCCCCCGATCCACGCCGAAGAGCCAGCCAGCCCCGCCACGCGCCCCACCGCATGGCCGGGATAGACATCGGCCGCCAGCGTCAGCAGTGCGCCTGACAGCATCTGATGGGCAAAGCCGCCGATGCAGAACAGCGCAATCGCCATCTGCGCGCTATGCACCAGCCCGATGCTCGCGGGCCCCACCATCAACAGCGCGCCCAGCGTGACCACCACCTTGCGCGAGTTGATGACGGACAATCCCAGCCCGCCGATCAGCCAGGCCGCGACATAGCCGCCCAGCACCGATCCCAGATCCGCCGCAACGAAAGGAAGCCAGGCCCACATCGCCACATGCACAAGATCGAGATGCCAGACCGAGGTGAGATAGAGCGGGATGAAGAAGTTGAAGGTCTGCCACGCCGGTTCAGCCAGAAAGCGCGGCAAGGCGATGCTCCAGAACCGGCGTTCCGCAACGATGCCGCGCCATGTCATGGCATCGGCCCGGTCGGCCTGCGCGTGCGCCTGCGCGCCCTCGGGCTTGCGATACAGCGCAAACCACGCCGCGGCCCAGACGATGCTCATGGCTCCGGTGATCAGAAAGGACGAGCGCCACCCCCAGGTCAGGATGCAAAAGGCGACCAGCGGCGGCGCCAGCATATTGCCGATCGAGGTGCCCATATTGAACCAGCCGGTGGCGACCGACCGCTCACGCGGGGGGAACCATTCGGCCACCACTTTGAGGCCGCCTGGCATGGCCGACGCTTCAGCCCCGCCCAACAACCCACGAAACAACGCCAGACTCGGCCAACCCGTGGCCAGCGCATGGGCCATATTGGCCAGCCCCCAGCAGGCGGCGAAGAGGCCGATGCCGATCTTGCTGCCCAGCACATCCAGCACCAGCCCGGCCAGTGGCTGGGCCACCGTATAGGCCGCCTGAAAGGCCATGACGACATAGCTGTACTGCTCGGTGCTCATGGCGAACACTTGCTTGAGCGTAGGCGCCACGGTCGAAAGCGTGGACCGGGCCAGATAGTTCAGCACCGTCCCCAGCGACACCAGAGCGATGATCCACCATCGGGCGTGGCGCGATGAAAAAACCGACATGCGGCGCCCTCTCTCCATGATGTTGTCCTTATGGGGCTCGCTTGAGCCATTTTTGGTTAGGCCAATCTTTCGCCTATTCCGCCGCCTCTCCCGGTCGGCGTGCAAGGGGCG
>NZ_BCZE01000015.1 GCF_001598555.1 Novosphingobium rosa NBRC 15208 | reverse complement strand
TGTGCTGTTCTGCCAGTTGGCATAGGCCTGCTGTGATGCTGCCGTGTCGCTCGTGTTATAGAGCAGCCCATTGATGGCGTTCGTCGCAGCGGTCCCGCTCTCATTGTAGGGCGAGAGATTGGCCGAGTTCTGATCATAGATCGACTGCTGGAGGGCATTGTTCTGGTTGGCGGCATTGGTCGCGGCATCGGCAGCTTTGCCTGCCGCACTGGACGAAATGACAGAGCTGGCGACGGTTCCAGCAGCAACTGCTCCAACACCAATGGCTGCGGCAAGTCCCATTATGCGACCTCCCGCAATTCACGCCGAAGCGCATGGCGCAGCAGCTCGGACAGGCTCATACCCTCACGGCGGGCCTTTTCTTCGGCGGACGCGAGAAGGGACTCGGCGACACGAAAGCGAATGGCGGCGCCATGCACGGGCGCGCGGACACAATGGTTCATGGCTTATTCCATGGAGATCGAGAAAGGGGCTGACCGCTATCGGTCCTGGCTTCGAGATTCCGCAATCTGCGGCTTTGCTGCCCGTCCTGGGCCTCCCCGCTCCGGGGCTCATGCTTGCCGTCTCTGCGGCTATACGCTCGACTTTCGAGCAGCCCCCACTTCGGGGATCATGGGTGCAGATCCTATCGATCCAATTCCAGCCTATGCGGAACACCTGTTGAACGGACTACCCCATACGCTGCATCCTCGCAAGGGTCGGTCAGCACAATCCATCAATCAAGCTGAATATTTTCAAGCTTGGCCAGCAGCGCTTTCAACTGCGGGCTTATCGGTTTTAACGCTGACCAAAGCTTTCCTCCTTGTGCCGCGTCGTCCGCGTCGAAAATTTCTCCGATGGTGCAGAAGCGTCCGCCCTCATGCTCCAGACGATCGAGCCGTGCGCCAAGTCTCGTCATCGCGACAGCCTTTTGCCGAAAAGCGTTGGCTCGAAGGGCGACCATCTCCGACCGTCAAAGCTGCTGGCGGCGGCGGGACAATTGCTGTCGCCGGCCATCAACTCGATGCGGGTGACCAGGTGCCGGTCATCCGGCTGCGCCGCTTCCAGCTTTTCGATGCGCTGTTCCAACCTCATTTGGAATTTCTTTCTTCCAATACGGCAATCCGGCGGGCCAGATCCCCTGCTTCAACAATGCCCTTATGGGCAGCAAGTAGCGCCATGATGCGTCCGGCCTCATCCGGGGTACAATCTCCTGCCGCAACAGCCGCCAGCACGGCGGATGACGCCGCCACTGTATCGGCGGCGCTCGTGACAGGTGGCAGGGTGATTGAGATCGGGGCGTCCTTTCTCGGGGGCGCCAGACGATCCAAGCAAAGTCGTAGTGCCGGCCCATCACCACCCAGAGCCATCTCAACGGCCTTGCGGGTCAGGGCCTCGGCTTCTCCTTCCAGCAAAGCCTCGATCGCCAGCGTCACTTTGTGTCGCGTCCCACGAGGCTTACCGGCAGGGTTGCCACTCAGGCCTCGCTGGAACGGTTTGCCCCGCTGTTTCCCCGCTGAATTTTCAGGTCGCTCGACCACTAATCAATCCTTTGTTTTGCATCACTGCGGTGAGCTATTTTCCCCACCTCACTTACCCCACGAAAGCTACCCCCACCCCACCCCCACACCCCTTAAGAAGGTGGTGGTGGGGGTGGTTTTGGGCCCTCACTTCCCCACCTTTCCCCACCCCACTTTTCAAGGTGGGGAATCATGCCGTAGACCCCACGCGGATGAAGGGACGAGGGTTGCCCTTGCCGTCTGTTTCCCGGCTCACGACGAGGGAGCCGCTCTTGATCCAGGTCCGCAGAATGTTGGCAGCCTTCGCCTTCTGCGCTTTGTCATCGAGATCGAGGTTAAGGACATCGGCAACCACCTTGCCCGCCCATTCCGGGGACTGGATGCTCTCGCGCCAGTTACCGTCTGCGATAAGGCCCTGCGCCAGGCGCAAGTGATCAGTCGTCACGTCATCGAAGGGATCTGGCGTTGACCATGCCGTGGCGACGCCGACGCTATCCCCTCCGTCCGGTCCGTTTTCCAAGTGGACCGACACCAGTTCAAACCATTGACCGCTTCCAGCAGGCGCGCGGTTCGGCTTGGCGTCATCAGCACGAAAATAGCGGCGGCGCCGATCACGCTCGATCCCGTACTTGTCGGCTTCAGCTTCGGTCATGGTGTTGAGCGCCAGCCCGCCACGCGCTGCATCAACCAGTGACGAGGCGCCGCGTGAACTCTCTGCGGTCACCACCTCACCGCCGGTCTTGCGGGCGTGGTGAATCAGAATGACCGCACAGCCAGTAACAGAGGCGATGCGCGACCATTCCTTGGCGACACTGTCGATCGCAGCGTTATCGTTCTCGCTCAAGCCGTGGCTGGAAATGAACGGATCTATGACCAGCACATCAATCTGCCGGCTTTGGATCTCGGCTATGATGGCGGCACTCGCTTCCTCCGCGATCCGAGCGCCGTCACGATCTTGCCGGGCAAGCTTGAGCCCGGCGCCATCAAGGCCACTGTCGACATAGAGGCGGCCATCGAGATCGGCAGGCGTCAAATCCCAGTGCAGCGCGGCGGCCTGAATGGAAAAGGCCAGATCATTCAGGCTGTCCTCCAAGTTCCAGAGCCAGACCTTTTTGGGGCCGTCCCACACTTCCGCGCCAAGAAGCGGTCGCCCGCTACAAAGCGCCATGGCCATGCCAGTCACCAGCGCCGATTTGCCGGTGGCACCAGGTGCGACGATCAGAAAAACCGAGCCTCGCAGCAACTGACGACCATAAATCCAAGGGCGGCGCGGCAGGGTTTCGGGATCACGCCACTGGTAGGGAGTGGCGTAGATCGGGCGCCGTGGCGCAGCATCATGCCCATAGGCCTGATCAGCGTCTATCGTTTCGGCGAGGCTAAGCGGCATTGCGCGCCTCCCTGATGAAACGAGGGCGCGGTGTTGCTCGGTCGATCCCCGCTGCCAGTCGCGCCGCCAGCATGTCGTTATCCACGATTAGGTCCGGCACGGTACGCAGATAGGCCCATGCAGGGGACTGATCCGACCAATCCAGCAAGCACACAGCATCGCCGCCCGCGTTCATCCATTCCAGCGGTGTTGCGACGATATGGGTCGGTTCGCCTGTGGGTCCTGCCAGCAGATGCGAGCCCAACGCCCAGGCATTACCGGTACGCCAAAGCCAGCGGGCCGGTGCATTGGTCTGGAAAGCGATCAAGTCCACAATCGGACGCAGGATGATCGCCTCACCGAACACGCCGTCATGATACTCTGGCGTCACCACAGGCATGATGACTGAAGACACACCCTCGGGATCAGGCTGATAAAGACCGCCTGAAAGGCCCTGAACGCGCATCACGCCGAATTGAGCTTGCACCATGCCCAGACGGCAGAATGGCTCCATCTGGACTCCCAGCGCCAAAATCCGGTCAATGTGCTGCTGACGAACACCACGCATGGCGGCCTCCATCTCTTTTTCGAGCCAGTCAGCCATGGGCGCCCCCCGTGACAGGAGCGCCGCATTCGGCCAGAAAGGACAGGGCCTCCTCAGGTGAGTGGCAGACGCAGGCGCGATGGCCCCAGCGAGTCAGGCGCTCGATCCACTCGGCCTGATTTTCGCTGACCACGCCTCCAGGGCGTTTGAACTCAACAAAACACAGCCCGCCAGCCCACAACGCCATGATGTCAGGAAAGCCCGAGGAGATGCCTTCACGCTTCGCCTGCCTGATGGCAGCAGGACCGCGCTTCGCAGCGTTCGGCACAGCCACCACCGACACGGCGGGCGCGGCATAGCGCAGCCGGTTGCGAAACGCTGTCTGGATCTGAATTTCTGTAGGGTTGCTCATGCGCCTGCCCTCCGCAGACGTTCCGCTGCGAGCATCATCTCAATCTGGCGAACCGACAGATTATAGGACCGGCAGAGACTGTTGGCGCTGAGGTGGTCAATCGAACGCGCCATGGTCAGCATAAAGGCCAAGGCAGCCCTAGCCTGCGCCCGGGTGATGGAGTCAGCCATAGTGCGGCCCCCCAAAAGCCAAGGCCGCGACGATGGCTGCGGTTTCGATCGGCAGCGCAAAGCGGGCGGCGATCACTTGCGCACGGTGGGCGGAGAGGGTAATCGGGGTACGGAAGCCGCCAAGCTTTTCCGCAGCCCCGCCCCTCACGGCGGGGTTGTTTGCTTCCACGGTCAGCAGCCTTCCGAGATCAGGCGACGCAGGCTGTCAGCCAAGATCACACGACGCTTCCCGATTGTTCGGGATTCCAGCTTTCCCTCGGCAATCAGTTCATACAGGCGGGTTTTGCCGATGGTGCTGACGCGGCTAGCGGTGGCAATGTCATAGGCGAGCGGCTGGGGCTCGATGGTCGCGATGGCAAGCATATCTCAAGCTCCGCCAACGCTATGCGGGATTGCATGAACGTCGGCGGCCAACCATCTACGGCACAAAAATCATCCGTGGGAGGCGGTCAAATTCAGGTGAGTGAATTTTTTTGGAGTCGGCAGCAACTGCGCCCGCATTTGGGCCCCCAAGAAAGCGGGGGCCCAACCGAAACCGAGGCGCTGATAACTATGCCGCCTTGCGTTCACTGAGATGCCGCATGTCGGATTGGATGCGGTTGATTAGGAGATCGCGGAAACCTTCGCATTCGATGTCAGGATCTGCCCGGCAAAGATCGACCTTCTCTTGCAACTCGGCCATCGTTTCCACGGATGAGCCCGCCAGCAGCTTCCACGAGGCCTCATGGGTGAGGAGTGCATCTCGCAATGCCCTTTCGATAGGGTGGTCAAAGTCGAATGAATAAGCTTCGGAATATTCCCACTCGGTATGTGCCGCGCTGGTAGCCTGACGTTGCGAGAAGGTAATGTCAAAAACCTGCTTGGCTTCGGCAAGCGTAAGAACAGCATTATGCTGGGCGAGATAGCCTGCCAGCATGCCCGTCAAATCGTCACGCGGAGGCGCGACATCCTTCATTGATTGGTCACCGCGACCGTCGCCGATTTGGAGCGCCGACATTGCCTCCAAATCATGAAGCGCCGACAGAACAAGGCGTGCGTCCAGGTCGAGACTTGCGGTGGAGAGGGATGCCAGATCGTTCCTGCGAAGCGCTGCTTCCTGTTCAAACGAGCCTGCAAGTAGATTGGACAGGGCCGCCCGCAGTTTGACAGCGGCTCCGGCTGGCGTCGTCGCAGTCGCCTTGAGGATCTCATCCTCAGCGTTGCCAGCCGCGTCACAGTAGGCATTCTCAGCCGCTCGGCTTTCTGCACCTTCCATCGGTAGGGCTTCGAGGGCCTCCCGGTTAGCGAGAAACCTTCCCCATGCTGCATGGAGTGAGGCATCAACATTATGCGCCGCTGCTGGTGCTCCCAGCCAGAGTGTATAATCCGCCTTGATCTGTTCGATATATTCAGGAACCCAGGCGGCTTCTGGCATCATGTAATCGAGTTTCCATTTGGTCGCAGTTGGATCGCGCACCGGCAGCGTCATTATTGCGCCGAGCAATTCGCTTGCCCGATTGATGTCGTCATCATCCGCTTCTGGATCGAATGGCGTTGCCTCAACAGCCTCCAGTTCATTGACCAATGCCCAGAAGCCTTCATCCCGAGGGAATGCCGGCGGTACGAGCAAGCGTTCAAAGTCGGAGAGGGTTCGCTGCTGCATTTCCTCGCTCGACCAGTTGCTGGTTGCATCAGGCATGGCGGGCGGATGTGATCCACTCACCTGCTGTAGATCAGCCAAGATATGTTTCAGGTGGCTTTCACAGTCCCCGCCATCCCATTCTTGCGTATCGATCAGCACTTGGACCTTGCGGGTGACGGCGGCGATGTCCGGGGCTGGCGCCGAGATGAGGGTCATCAATGCTGCGCCCCGATCATATGCCAGACGGTCAAACCGATCTTGCACGGGTTGGAGCAGAGCCGATGCAGCGTCCCGGCTTGCGACATACTCGGCATTGCTATCGGGCGTTTTGATCGGCCAATGGTCGCGCCATGCACGCCATTGGTCGCTGGCAGGCTGGAGATACTGCTGATCAAAATCGTTCATTGCCTTGTCGGCATCGACATAAGCATGATTAGCCGCCTCGAATTTGGCGGCGGCTGCATCGGACAAGGCCGGGGTAAAAGAATGCGTCATGTCCATATCGTGCGATCCCTCTGACTGGCCGAGGGTTTGCCCGCTCGACGGCGGCGAGATGCCTGCAGGTTCGCTAACCTCTTGCGAACAAACAACCTTCAGATCGGGTTGCGGTGCAGAAAGTCCCACACGCTCGCGGATATGCACGATGACCCCGGCGCGTTGCTCGTCGGTCAGATCCCGAAGCATGGCATGAGCGGCGCTCTGGTTTTCGGGAGTCGTGCCCTGGCAGGCAATGCACAGGCTGGTCTGGCTCTCGGTGGCTAGGAACCCGCCGCCAATGGACTCAAAATGGGACAGCCACTGGGCAGCGTCGAAGGTAGCCGCAGGCGCGGCAGGCGTGATAGGGGCTTGGTTAGCCATTGTTTCGACTCCTCTAAAGTCGTTACTTGGTCAGGGCCGGTCAGAGGTTGCACCCTCCGGCTGGCCCGCTTTTCGCCCGGCGTTACCCGGTCGATCTCTTTGCCGCGTCCATCGACACGACATTATCTCCTGTTCCCGACAGTTCGGGCGCCACGAAGCGCCCCCAGCCGTCCATAAGGGCACGGCGCATGTCCCGCAGATCGCTGCGCAGATAGGCCTGCTCAGTTACGGTGCCGACACGGTGAGCCAGCGCCATCTCAGCCACCATAGCGGGGACGGTGGGCATCTTCTCGGCAGCCCAGTCACGGAAGGACGAACGGAAGCCGTGAACCGTCTCATCACGCTCGGCTAACCGCAGGATCTTGGTCAGCGACATGTCGGAAAGGGGCTTCCCAGCTTTAGCGCCTGGAAAGATCAGGCCTGTTCGCATCTTCTTGTCTGGCGTCAAACGCTTCAGCAGTTCCACGGCGGCATCATTGAGCGTGACAACGTGGGGAACCTTCATCTTCATGATGCCGGGCGGACGACGCCACTCCCGAGCCTCCAGATCGATTTGTTCCCAGGTCGCCTTCCTGACTTCAACCGAACGGGCCGCAGTCAGCACCGTGAAAAGAAAGGCTGCACGGCTGACTCCCAGCTCCTTAGCCACCTCTGAAAGGATGAATGTCGGAATGTCGGCAAAAGGCATCGCGGCGAAGTTGCCACCCTTGCGCTGCTTCGAAAGCCCCGAACGCAATTCGCGGGCATCAGGCAATGCCTCCGTTCGCCAGCCTCGCGCTTTTGCAAAGGCAAGCACCTGACCGATGCGGCTGCGCACCTTGCGGGCGATCTCGGGCTTCTCGTTCCAGATCGGCGCCAGCGCCAGCACAATATCCGATGCGCCGATAGCACCAACCTTCATGGAGCCGAGCTTTGGCACAGCATGATCCTTAAGCGAAGACAGGAACGCCTTCTCCGTCTTGTCGCCCCAGCCAGCTTTCAGCGCCTCATGGGCAGCGTTCATGGCCTCGGTGAACGTGGGTGCCTTCTGGCGCTCCTTGTCACGCTCAGCCACGGGATCAGCACCAGCCTTGGCCAGCTTGCGCAGCGCTGCGGCTTTCTCGCGTGCCTCGGCCAGCGTAAGGCTGGTTCGCTGCATCAAGGGAATGGCCGCCAGCGGATCATGATCACCGAATGCCCGATTGCTTTCGATCTCGACATTGCCCAGGCCAATGTCGCGGCTCTTGCCATCGACCTGCACGCGCAACACCCACGACTTGGCGCCAGTCGGCTTGATCAACAGACTCAGGCCCGCGCCATCTGACAGCCGAGCGTTGGTCGGCTTGCCGTCAGCCCCTTGGCCCGGCTTTGCAGTCTTGACCTTGATCGTTGTCAGCTTGCCCATGGCCGTTACCTCATCCGTTACCAAACTTTATGCCGGTTTGGACCGAACGTCAACGGACATGAGCGGAGGAGATGACCGATAATACCCCACCATACATAGGCTTTCGCGATCAACCCCGAACGCCACCGAAAATGGGTTATACTCCTACTCAGGGAGCCAGTCTTTCCAAAGCATTGATAATTAATGCTTTACAATGTCTCACTTTGAAAATCACGTGAGCCAGCCATTTCCCATCTTATTGATATATTCTGAATATTTCAGGGAAGTTGGATTTTTTCGGATTCCGATGTAGCAATCGAACTGCTGATCAGACCCATTAAGATCCAGGACAATTCCACGATCAGGCGCGGAATATAACCCACACCCGCACGCGGCACGATCATGCCGATCGTGAAGGAGCGCATGCTGGACAACTGCCGGGCGGCCATGTTGGGCCGATAGTCCAGATCCCTGATAGCCTGTTCCACGCGTTCCCGCAGATAGGAACGCACGGTAGGCTCCTTGTTGACCACGCGAGAGGCCGTTGTCACTGACTACCTGAGCCGCTTTTGCGACGTCTCGAATGGTCGTCACTTTCCCTTGCCCTAGCGCTTTGATCTGCTCCGCCTACACCAGTTCAAAAGCTGATTCTATTTCAAATGGGCTGCGTCTCAGCCCATGGCGGATGCTCTGCACGATCTGACGGATTGCAGTGCTGATGTGGTTGATGACAATCTCGGCAAGAACGAAGGCAAATGAACCAACGGCGAAATAGACGAAGATGGGCTGCAATCCGGACTTTCCGGATGCCACGCCCCACCGGTCAACCCGGGACCGTCCAGCGATGTGGCGGCTGCTGCCGGTCCTATACGAGAGGGGGAGCTGACAAAGCCGCCATCGCGCCTACTCGATGGAAACCCTGATACCTGCCGCTCATTCAGCTGTCTTCTCGCTGACCAGCCCCATATCCAGCGGCCCATTCCCGCACCGCATTCGCAAAAAGACGCAAGGCCGTGGGCGGATGGCGATTGGCTGGATAATACAGACAGGCGCCGGGAAAGGAGTGGTTCCATTCCGGCAAGACATTGACCAACCGGCCCGACGCCAGGTGCTCGCCCACCAGACTTTCAGGCAGCCAACCGATACCGATGCCGCCCAAGGCCGCTTCCAGCATCAGATTGGTGTTGCCCAGCGTCATCGGCCCCTGAACGTCGATGTTGGTGAATTTGCCGTCACGCTCCAGATCCCAGAGGTACAGCGCTCCGCTGGTGAAGCGGAAGCGGATGCAGGCATGGTGCAGCAGATCCTGCGGCACGCGGGGCCTGTCCCGCCCGGCAAGATAGGCTGGCGAGGCCACCGCCATAAACCGCCAGGGACCGCCAAAGGGAATGGCGATCATGTCGCGTGGCACATCTTCCTCGATCCTGATCCCCGCGTCGAAGCCGTCCGCCACGACATCCACCATGCGGGTATCGACAACGAATTCGACGTGAATGTCAGGGTAGCGGGCAAGGAAGGTTGGGAGGACATGCCGGATAAGCGGGCGCGCACCAGCTTCCGCCGCGCTGATGCGGATGCTGCCAGAGGGATGGTCGTGGGCAGATCCCGCCTCATCCACCGCCTCGGTGAGATCGGCCAGCGCCGGGCGCACACGCAGCAACAGGCGCTCGCCCGTTTCGGTCAGCGCCACCGAGCGCGTGGTGCGGTTGAACAGGCGCACATCCAGCCGCGTTTCCAGATTGCGGATCGCATGGCTGAGCGCCGAGGGCGACAGACCCAGCACGCGCGCCGCGCCGCGAAAGCTGCGCTGCTCGGCGATGGCGATGAAAGCGGTGAGTTCGGCCAGATCGGCGCGCAACATAGATGAAAAATCCAGAACAGGGAGTTGCAAAAACTCCATCATTGATGAGCCTATTGGTACAGCTTATCCATGAGCCATGCAATGAGCGGCACCAGCCGCCCGAGCGGGCAGCACCGCCTGCAGAGAGATGTCATGCCTTCCCCCCGGCATTCTTCAAGGACACGTTCCATGCCCCATTCCCCCCGTACCTGGCTCATCACTGGCTGCTCCACCGGCTTCGGACGAGCCCTGGCCGAAAAGCTGATCGCGCGCGGCGACACCGTGTTTGCAACCGCCCGCAAGCCGGAGCAATTGGATGATCTGGTCGCCGGCCACGCCAATGCCCATGCGCTGCAACTTGATGTCACCGTGCCGAAGGACATTGCCGCCGCCATCGCCGCGGTCGAGGCCTCAGGCGGGCTTGACGTGCTCGTCAACAACGCCGGCTATGGCTATCTGACCGCCTTCGAAGAAGGCGAGGACGAAGCCTATCGCGCCCAGTTCGAAACCAACCTGTTCGGCCTCATCGCCATCACCAGGGCCGCCCTGCCCGGCATGCGCCAGCGCGGCGCGGGCCACATCGTCAACATCGCCTCGGTGGGCGGGCTGATCGGCAACCCCGGCTCGGGCTATTACGCGGCGTCCAAATTCGGCGTGGTCGGCCTGTCCGAGGCGCTGGCGCAGGAAGTTGGCCCGCTCGGCATCAAGGTGACGGTGGTGGAGCCCGGCCCCTTCCGCACCGACTGGGGCGGGCGTTCGCTGCAATCCTCGGCAACGCGCATCGATGCCTATGCGGACACCGTCCACAAGCGTCTGGACATGATCGCGCAATACAGCGGCCATCAGCCGGGCGACCCGGTGCGCGCCGCCGATGCCATCATCACCGCCGTGGAGAGCGACAAGCCGCCGCTCAACCTCATTCTGGGCAAGTTCGGCCTGGATGCCGTGCGCCAGAAGATCGCCGCCCTTTCGGCCGAGATCGATGCCTGGGAGCAGGTGTCGCTGGGCGCCGACTATCCGCAGGGCGCGTGACGCCAGCATCCCGAAGATCAGCAAGCGAGGCCGTGATGACCACTCCTTCCCTGCGCCAACACCGGCGTCAGTTTCTTGGCACTTCCCTGCTGGCGGCCTCGGCGGCCGGGGTTGGCCTCCTGCCGCGCGAGGCGGCGGCGCAAACCATCCCTGCCCCGCCCGCTTCGCCCTCGCGCCCGATGGTGGTGGGCAGCCCCGAACTGATGGGCGTCTCGCTCGAGCGGGTCAATTACCCCAACATCGCAGCCAACACCGTGATCGCGGCCAATCTGTTCAAACCCGCCGGTTTCGACGCCGGCAAGCGCTATGCCGCCATCGTGGTGGGCCACCCCTTCGGCGGCGTGAAGGAACAGACCGCCGGGCTGCATGCGCTCAAACTGGCGCAGATGGGTTTCGTCACCCTGTCCTTCGATGCCTCGCATTATGGCGACAGCACGGGTGAGCCGCGCTACACCGAAGTGCCCGCCACCCGCGTGGGCGACTACAGCGCCGGGGTCGATTTCTTCACCCGCCAACCCTTTGTCGATCCAGCGCGCATCGGCATGCTGGGGGTCTGCGGCGGCGGCGGCTATGCGGTCAGCGCCGCAGCCATCGATCACCGTATCCGCGCCATCGCCACGGTCAGCATGTATGATATGGGCCGCGCCCGTCGGCAGGGGCTGGGCGACAGCATGAGCTATCAGCAGCGCATGACGCTGCTCGACGATATCGCCCATCAGCGCTCGCTCGAAGCGGCAGGCGGCGCGCGGCGCGACATCCGCGCCCTGCCCACCCAGCCCGCCACGGCTGCGACCCCCGCCATCGTGCGCGAGTTCCTCGACTATTACGACACGCCGCGCGGCAAGCACCCCAACTCCACGGGCTGGTATGCTTTCACCAGCCTGGCGCCGATGATGAACTTCTTTCCCTTCGTGCAGGCCGAAACGATCTCGCCACGCCCCCTGCTGATGGTGGTGGGCGAAAAGGCCGAATCCGCCTATTTCAGTCAGGACGCCTATCAGAAAGCCGCCGAGCCCAAGGAACTCTTCGTGGTGCCTGGCGCCACCCATGTCGATCTCTACGACAATCCCCGCTACACTCCGCAGTCGATCGGCAGGCTGAGCCGCTTCTTCCACCAGCATCTCGCCTGAATCACAAGGACAACGACCATGCCACCTCTTGTCCGCAATGTGCTCGCCGCCGCCGCGCTGATCTCAGGGTCCGACGCCATGGCCCAGACCACGCCCGCCGCCGCCCCCGCCCAGCCCTCACGCGCCCAGCAACTGATGGGCGACATCGCACCCAAGATGGCGCAGCTGACCGACGATGTGCTCTACGGCGACATATGGGAGCGCCCCGGCCTGTCCAAACGCGACCGCAGCCTCATTACCGTGGCCGCGCTGGTCGCCATGAACCGGCCCGATCAGTTGCGCTCCCACCTGATGCTGGCGCGGCAGAATGGCCTGAGCGAAGAAGAACTGGTCGAGGCGATCACCCAACTGGCCTTCTATACCGGTTGGCCCAACGCCGTGTCGGCCATTGCGGTGGCCAAGGATGTGTTTCGCCCGAAGGACGCCCCGTGAGCATCGGCCCGCTCCGAACCTTTCTCGCGCTGGCCGCCATCTCCGGGGTTACCATGACGCACACCGCCGCCTCCGCTCAGCCCGAAAGCCAGATTGCCATCACGCGATCAGGCTCCCAGCCGGCCACTTCGGCGTCGGCGGACCATTTCACGGGCTCCGCGCGCGTCGAGATGCGCTTTCAGGCGACGGCTCCGGCCCGGGTCAGCGGCAGTTATGTCACCTTCGAGCCCGGCGCCCATACCGATTGGCACAGCCACCCCCTGGGCCAGACGCTGATCGTCACGGCGGGGACGGGGCGGGTCCAGCAATGGGGGCACCCTGTCCAGACCATCGCGCGCGGCGACATCATCTGGATACCGCCGGGCGTGAAGCACTGGCATGGCGCCGCCGCCACAACGGGCATGACCCACATCGCCATTTCCGAGGCGCTGCACGGCAAGACCGTGGACTGGATGGAAAAGGTCTCCGACGAGCACGATAACACCCGGTGAAGAGGAGGATACCGGCAAGCCGCGAAAGACAGCTGCCGATGATGTAGCAGCCTTTCCCACCTCACAGCGCCTTCGCTGCAAGCCATGCTTTATGCATGCGGCATTGAAGCTCTCTTCCGGGCTGATATCGTCACGTCAGGGCATGTCAGGCCATTGCCCCCAGTGTCATGGCCAGATGCTCGACAATCGCCCGGACTTTTGCCGAGGGTCTGGGGCCCGCCGGGAAGATCGCATGGACATGCGCCGGGTCCAGCCGATAGGCCTCAAGCAACCGCACCAGCTGGCCGGAGCGCAACTCCTCTCCGGCCATGACATTGGTGGCCAGCGCGACCCCCAGCCCGGCCACCGCCGCCGCCAGAATGCCCGGCGCCGAGTTGATCCAGAGCTTGGCGGGCACATTGACCGATGTCACCGTCTGGTTGTGCGTAAAGCGCCAGCTTTCCGGACCGAAGACGCCGTGCTGGACGATGCAATGGTGCCGGGCCAGCTCGCCCGGATTGGCGGGCACGCCATGGGCGGCAAGATAGGAGGGGGCAGCAACCACAAGCCGCTCGACCTGGGCGAGTTTGCGCGCGCCGAAGGTCGAATCATCGAGCGTTCCCACGCCCAGGCGGATGGCGACATCGACGCCTTCCGTAATAAGGTTCTGGCGCATATCGCTCATGATCATCTCGACCCGCAGGTCCGGGTGGCGGGCCAGGAAGCTCGCCAGTGCGGGTATGACAGCCCGCGTGCCATACAGCACCGGCATGGCCAGCCGGATCACGCCATGCAGTGAGTCAATGCCCCGTGTCGCCTGCTCGGCCTCCTCCATCTCGGCGAGCAGATGTTTCGCGCGCTCCAGATAAAGGGCGCCCGCTTCGGTCAAGGAGATGCTGCGGGTCGTGCGCAGCAGCAGCGTGGTGCCCAGCCGCTCCTCCAGCGTGGCGATGATCCGCGAGACCGAGGGCTGAGACAGTTTCAATTCCCGCGCGGCGCGCGACAGGGCACCGCTTTCGGCGACGCGCACGAA
Source organism: Novosphingobium rosa NBRC 15208 (assembly GCF_001598555.1). Lineage (GTDB taxonomy): Bacteria > Pseudomonadota > Alphaproteobacteria > Sphingomonadales > Sphingomonadaceae > Novosphingobium > Novosphingobium rosa. The sequence goes on along the minus strand of NZ_BCZE01000015.1, from coordinate 81,846 downwards.
AACCGCCATTTCCTGCCAGCGGTCACTCATTCGAAATACGGATATATGTTGTCCATATTCAAGGAATACACCAGAATTCATGAATGACCTAATCCCCCTTTCACGGCGATCATGCCGCGAGACGGAGAATGGTGATGAAGCTTCAGGACAAGCTCGACGCGCTGCGCGAGGATTTCGAAAACGGGCGCTTTCCGCTGGTGCCCACCCGCGATCAGCTCGACACGATGCAGAGCGCGACCCAGACGCTGATCGACAGCGGGCAGGCCGACCATGCCCTCAAGGCGGGCGATACCGCGCCCGCATTCACCCTGCAGGACGCCGATGGCCACAGCGTCCATTCGCGTGACCTGCTGGCCAGGGGGCCTTTGGTGGTGACCTTCTATCGCGGCGTCTGGTGCCCTTATTGCAACCATGATCTTCAGGCGCTGGAAGAGATCCGCGCGGAGATCGAGGCGCGCGGTGCCAGCCTTGTCGCCATCTCGCCCCAGACGGCGGCCAACAGCCGCAAGTCTCAGCGTGACAACAAGCTGGGCTTCCCGATCCTGAGCGACACGCATACGGCGGTCGGCGCCGACTTCGGCCTCCGCTTCGCCCTGCCCGCCGATCTGATCGAGGTCTACAGGCAGTTCGGCAACGATCTGCCCAAGATCAACGATGACCCCGCCTGGGTGCTGCCGATGCCCGCGCGCTATGTGATCGGCACGGATGGGCTGATCGCCTATGCCGAGGTCAATCCCGACTACACGCGCCGCCCCGATCCGTCCGAACTGCTGCCGGTGCTTGACCGTCTGCGCGCCGCTTCGCCGGCCTGAAACGCCCCCCAAGGATTAATCGGGCCGCGCCATATTTCCCTATCGACGGGGCGAGCGCGGCCCGCCCTCTTCAGGATTTCTTCCCATGTCCATCAAGATTTACGGCGATCCCGGTTCGGGCAGTTTGCGCCGCGTCACCACAGCAGCAGCGATCATGGGCATCACCATCGAGCGGGTGAACATCGATCTGTTCAAGGGCGAAAGCCATACGCCCGAGTTTTTGGCGCTCAACCCGCACGGCCTGACGCCGGTGATGGTCGATGAGGATGTCGTTCTCTACGAGGCCTCGGCGATCAACCTCTATCTCGCGGAAAAGGTCGGGAGCGATTTGCTCGGCGCGTCGGCGCATGAGCGGCATGAAGTGCTGCAATGGATGTTCTGGTCCGGTGAGCAGTGGCGTGTCTTTTCAACCCTCACCTTCAACGAGCGGATCGTGAAGCCCTTCATGGGCCAGACCGGGGATGCCAGCATCATCGATCTCGCCTTCGCCAACATTCGCGCGGCGGGCGCCGTGCTGGACCGCCATCTGGCGCAACGTCGCTTCATCGTCGGCGACCGGCTGACCCTCGCCGATATCGATATCGCCGCGCCCTTTTCCCAATCCGCCCGAACGAAGGTTCCCTTCGACGAATTCCCTCATCTGATGGCGTGGCAGCAGCGATTGCTGGACACCGTACCGGCGTGGGCCGAGACGAAGCGAGAACTCGACGGACGGATGGATGCGGCCATCGCCGCTGTCGGCCTCAAACTCTGAAGCGAGGTGCTGGGCGTCTGCAGGCGTCCAGTCTCAACCTGCAGAAGCCGCTCAAGCGCGTTCTTTAGCCTATCTGCCCTGGATATCGCGGCCCGGATGACGGCCCTCGCTGACAAAGCTGTCATTCACAGGGTGAAATATTCATGCACACCATCGACCATTGGGAGCGCTCTAATCCCGTTGTTGGGCCCGACCTGCCTTATCCGGATGAGCAAAATGGCCCATCCATAGGCCCAGCCTATGCACCCGGACAAATTCCGTATTTGATGTTGCGCCCGCGCTTGAACATAGATCGGCAAAATTACGATAGCGCTACCAGAACAGCGCTGCGGCAGGATCGGATGAGAGGGACACGGATGACAAGGCACTCCTGGCGTCACTATGCGTATCGCACGGCGATAATCGCTGTTGCTGTGGCTCTCCATTCGGCGCCGTCCCGGGCGCAGAACACTTCTGGCGCCAGCGCCATACGGGCGCGGGCCAACACAATGGCCGCCGACCTTGTGGCCAACATGACTCTTGATGAAAAGGTCGAGCAACTCGTCAACGCCGCCCCCGCCATCCCGCGCCTGAATGTGCCGGAATACAATTGGTGGACGGAATCGCTGCATGGCGCGCTGGGCACTGTGCCCACCACCAACTTTCCCGAACCGATCGGTCTTGCGGCATCGTTTGATGATGCGCTGGTCAAGGACGTGGCGGGGCACATCAGCATGGAATTGCGCGCGCTGCATACGCTGGCCCGCAAGACGGGGCGCATGGACCGGATCGGCACGGGGCTCGACAGCTGGTCGCCCAACATCAACATCTTCCGCGATCCGCGCTGGGGGCGCGGTCAGGAAACCTATGGCGAGGACCCCTTCCTCACCGCCCATATGGGCGTGGCCTTCATCAACGGGCTGCAAGGGAATAACCCCGACCTGCCCGACATCATCGCCACCCCCAAACATTTCGCCGTCCACAGCGGGCCGGAATCCACCCGGCACAGCGCCAATGTCTTCGTCTCGGCGCATGATCTGGAAGACACCTACCTCCCCGCTTTCCGCGCCGCCATCGTCGAAGGCCATGCCGGGTCGATCATGTGCGCCTACAACCGCATCGATGCGCAACCCGCCTGCGGCAGCGATCTGTTGCTCAAGGAACGGCTGCGCGGCGCCTGGAACTTCACGGGCTATGTGGTCTCCGATTGCGATGCGGTGAAAGACATCGCCGACACTCATAAATATGCGCCCGACGCCGCCACAGCCGCCGCCGTGGCCCTGCGGGCAGGCATGGACAATGAATGCAACACCGGCACGATCGTCAACCTGCCGGATCTGGGCGCGCGCTACCGCGATGCTCTGCAACGCGGGCTCATCAGCCAGCAGGACATCGACACCGCGCTGATCCGCCTGTTTTCGGCGCGCTATCGCGTGGGCGATCTGGCGGGCGTGCGCCCCATGCCCACCGTTCCGATGACGCAGGTCAACTCACCCTCGGCTCAGGCCCTGGCGCTCAAGGCTGCCGAGCGCAGCCTTGTCCTGCTGAAGAACGATGGCACGCTGCCGCTCAAGCCCGGCGTGAAACTGGCCGTGATCGGCCCGCTGGCCGATGGCACACGGGTGCTGCGCGGCAATTATTCCTCCAGCCTGTCGAACACGCCCGTATCGGTGGTACAGGGTCTGCGCGCGGCGTTTCCGCAGGCCGATGTCCGGCTGGTGCCCTTTGGCCAAAGCTTCACGGATGGCGACCGCATTCCCACCTCCGCCCTGCGCAGCCCGGACGGCAGGCCCGGACTGCTGGCGCGCTATTACAACGCCGCCAACGCCGAGCCCCAGCCCCCGGGGCCCGATGGCGTGCCCGAATTCGTCAAACCGCTGGCAGTGCTGCCCGATCCGGTCCTCTCGCGGATCGAGCCCGATGTCGCCGCGCGCAGTCTGGATCAGGCGGGCGTCAGCAATTACCACAAGGTGGTGTGGACCGGCTTTATCGTGCCGCCGGTCTCCGGCACCTATCGGCTGGGCCTCTCGGGCTTCAGCGGCTCAATGACGTTCGAGGGTAAGCCGCTGGTCGATCTGGGCGCGGAATCCTTTGGCGCCCTGCCCAATCTCAAGACCGTCGAACTGATTGCCGGGCACAAATACCCCATCGCGGTCACCGCCCAGTCGCTGAAGATGGGCGGCGCCGATCTGGTGTGGAAGCCTATCGTCGCGGATGCCGATGCCCAGCTCGACGCAGCTGCGGCGAGTGCCGATGTCATCGTGGCCGTGGTGGGCCTGACCTCCGACATGGAGGCCGAGGAAAGCCGCGCCGTGGTTCCCGGCTTCAAGGGCGGCGACAAGACCACGCTGGACCTGCCCGCCGACCAGATCGCCATGCTGGAACGCGCGCACAAGACCGGCAAGCCGCTGGTGGTGGTCGCGATGAACGGCAGCCCGATCAATCTGAGCTGGGCCAAGGACAAGGCCGCCGCCCTGGTGGAGGCATGGTATCCCGGCCAGTCGGGCGGCACGGCGGTCGCCGAAGTGCTGTCAGGCAAGGTCAATCCGTCCGGGCGCCTGCCGCTGACCTTCTATCGCGGGCTGGAAGACCTGCCGCCGTTCGACGATTACCGCATGGCAGGCCGCACCTACCGCTATTTCACCGGCAAGCCGGTCTATCCCTTCGGCTATGGCCTGAGCTACACGACATTCGCCTATCAAGGCCTGGTCGTCGCTCCGCCCGCGCAGGACGGCAGTGTGACCATTCGTGCACAGCTCCGCAATACGGGTCATCGGGCCGGGGCCGAGGTCGCGCAACTCTATCTGACCTTCCCCGACATCAAGGGCGCTCCGCGTCTGGCCCTGCGCGGCTTCAAGCGCCTTGAGTTGCAACCGGGGGAGAGCCGCGAGGTGTCCTTCACCCTTTCGCCGCGCGATCTGAGCGCCGTCTCACCCGATGGACAGCGCCAGATGTTTGCGGGCCATTATCGGGTCAGCGTCGGCTCGGGCCAGCCCGGCACCGGCGTGCCGGGAAGCAGCGCCGCGTTCGACATCGACAAAACTGTCGCCCTGCCCGAGTAAAAACAAGATCCCTCGGCCTGCGTCGAACACGGGCCGAGGGACCAACGGCCTGCGGATGAGGCCCTGCGATACCGGTCTTCCTCAACTGTCGGAATGGCGTCACCTCAACCCGAGCCATGAACAGCCGACAGCTTTGCCACAGAGAGTTTGGCAAGCTCACGTTCCGGTCACCACCCGCGACCGGTCAAGCCAGCATCATCCTCTGGATTGCGATCCTCTGGCCTCCCGCCGGGCCATCCCGGCAAGGTCTAATCCTTGTGGAAGGCCACAAGCTCAGTGTCGTGCGAGGAAGCCTTGCATCGTCAACCAGGCAATGAACTCATCCATGACCAGCGTCGTGGTTGTACCGGGCACGCCAAGGCCGAAACCATGGCTTCCCTTCTGATACCCATGGATCTCGACTGGCCGTTTGGCGGCCAGCCAGCCCTGTGCGATCGGGAAGCCCTGCGAAGGAAACAGCGGATCATCGAGCGCCAGCGCATCGAACATCGGCGGGGCATCGGCAGGCACGTCGACCCGGGCCTGCGGTCCATAGATATAGCCGAAGAAAGCCGGCTTCTCGTCAGGTTTTGCCGTCAGCACGGTCTGCAGGGCCGTCATGGCCCCGGCGGAAAAGCCGATCATCCCCACTCGGGCAGGATCGACGCCCCAGCGCGCAGCGTTGGCGCGCACCAGCTTGATCGCCTCGCGCCCATCGGTGCCGGCATCGGGATTGGTCAGGCTGGGCGGTTTGCCTGGATCGGTCAGTCCGGCCATCATTGTGCGCATCATGTAATTGCCGGCTTCACCTTCATCGCGAGGGGTAGGCAACAGACGATACTTCAGCACGAAAGCGGCGATCCCTCTGTCCGCCAACGCCCGTGCCACTCCCCAGCCTTCATGATCCATCGCCAGGAGCATGAAGGCGCCGCCGGGCGCTACCACCACAGCCGCGCCCGTTGCCTTGGCTGGATCCGGCAACACCGGGGTCAGCGTAGGGCGGGTGACGTTGCGCACCGTATAGTCCAGGCCGCCAGCCTTCGACCAGATTTCGCTGGTCGCGGTTCCCGGGGTCGCCTTGCCGTAAAGCGGTATCGCATCGGGCTCCGGCGGCGCCGTGGCAGGCACCATCGTGGGCATCCCCTGCTGCGCCTCACGCTGGGCCAGAGCGGGTGAAGTCCCCAACAGGGCCAGAGCGAGGGTATACCCGATTCGATGGGGCAAGGCTTTCGGCACATCTCTCTCCATTTTGAGGTTTTGTCACCGATACGCCACCGCAAGCCGGCAAAGTACAATCGTCATTTTTATGATCGGCATAGGCAGTGCTGATACGTCCAGGGCACGATCAATCTGCCGGCGGAAGGTCCGGTCGTTCAGACGCCACCAACCGCTGACGAACTTGCAATGCGGCGGTTCCTGCCACCGCCGCGATAGAAGCCTTCCTGTCATCTCCCGAAAAGCCTTCCGGCCCATCCGGTGCGGTTCGCTCATCCGTTCACGTCAAAGAGGCGCTTGGCGTCGGCGCCCATTCATCGTCCGGCATTCCGCCTCAACCCAGTTTCTCCTCGAAAAAGCGGGCGATGACATCGAAGACCTCATTCGCTTCCGGAATGCGGATGTCATAGAAAAAGGCATGACGGCCACCTTCCCATACCTGCAAGTCGCTGGGCCGGTGCAGCGCAACCAGCCGGCTGTGGAGATAAACAGCACCACTCATCCCGAAGTCCCGTGTTCCGGTGATGATCAGCGTGGGGGGATAATGGGCCAGAACCTCCTTGCTGACGATAGGAAAGGCATTGGGATCCTGCGGCGAAGCCCCGGCCATATAACCGAGCGGCGGCGTGGCCGCAGCTGCGCGCGGCACTTCGCCATCGCCCAGCAAATTGCCGATGTAACGGGAATCTCCGCCCAAGGTGGCATCTGCTCCGGCGCAGAAGATGCCCGCCGCGGCAGGCGCGGGCAGCCCGTGCGACTGGAACCATGCCAGCGACTGCGCTGTCAGCAGCCCTCCCGCCGAACAGCCGTAGAGGCCGATCTTTCGGGCAGGCGTGCGCTTCAGGATCTCGCGATAGACGCTGGCCACGTCTTGCGACGCTGCGGGAAAACGCGCTTCGGGAAATTCACGGTAATCGATGCTGATCACCTTGATGCCGGTGCGGGCCGCCACGGGGATCGATTCCACGCCGCCGCACTCATGGAAACAGCCCACAAAGCCGCCGCCATGCACATTGATCAGAACCTTGTCGCGCCCTGCCGCCACCTTGGGCCCGGAAGGCTCGTAGACCAGCACCGGTACGCCGGCGATCCGGTCGGCGCGGATGCGAACCTGCGGATAGGCCGCCTGCATCCGCGTGAGGCCCGGCCCGAACAAGGCGGCATCCAGCGCATCGATGGGCTGGCCTTTCAGTTTACGCTTGGTGAGGATATGCTCGACCCGTGACTCATTGCCCTCGCGGCTCATCAGCGGGCTGGAGGGTACGGTGATCGCCGGAACCGCGATGGCGCCTTCGGGCGACACATCGGTCTGCTGCGCCTGCGCCGGGACCGCCACGGCCAGAGCGCACAGCAAGCCTGCTTTCCATGTCGTCATCATCTCACTCCGCAAAATGAGGGCGTCCGGCGCCCCGGAAAGGACGATCGGCACACAGCACAAGGGCCGGCACGATCGCGGCGATATACATGTTGTCGATGCCCAGCGGATTGCCGAGCACATACCAGACCGTCGTGACCACCCCGCTGGCCACCAGCGCGGCCACCGCGCTGCGCGGCGAGCCGACGAAGGGCAGATAGACCCCCGCCACCGCGATGATCGCGATCGACAGGCGCAAGGCGCGGGTGAAGAAGGACAGCTCCAGAATATGCGGCGTGAAGAATACGCAGAGCAGCGGCACCAGCCCCACCACCAGCGCCACCTTGCGCGTGGCGGCCAGTTCCCCCTCCGGTCCGGGCTGACGCCAGGGCAGGTAGAAGTCGCGCATCACCAAAGCCGTGGTGGCCAATGCCACTGTGCTGACGCTGACCAGCGCGGACGCCACCAGCGAAACGGTGACCAGCGCGGCCAGAGGCGCCGACATGGCGGCAATGAACACCGGCAGGGCAAACAGGCTGTCCATCTGCGGATGCAGTGCCCGCGCCGCCACGCCGATGAAGGCCAGCGCCAGCCCCAAAGGCACACAGACTGCCCCTGCCATCAAGGCCGAGAGCCGGGCGCCGCCCTCGTCGCGGTTTGAGGCGATGGCCTGGACGATGTATTGGGTCGAAAAGATCGCCCCCAACGTGCCGATGATCCAGGCAAAGATGGTGTTGCCTCCCACCTGCCCCGTCATCGTGAAATAGCCGGGCGGCAGCGCATGGCGCACCGGCGCGACACCGCCGGTCAGATGCAAGGCAACAGCGACCAGCACGCCCACCCCCACCAGCTTGAGCAGGCTGTGCAGCACGGTGACATAAGCGATGCTCTTGAGACCGCCGAACACATAATAGACCAGGCTGAAGCCCGCCACGACGAATGTGGAGATCGTCATATTCAGGCCCAATGCCGAGGACAGAGCCGCTGAACCGCTCATGTAATTGCCGACATTCACCAGCAGCAGCGCATAAATCATGATGATGGAAACGGCGATCCGCGCCCCTTTCCCGAAACGCTGCTCGACCAGCCCCGAGATGGTGTGCTGCTGCGATGCATGGATCTGGCGGGCAAAGAACAGACCCAGCAGCACGAAGCCGATGGCTGCGGCCAGCACCGACCAGCCCGCCGCCATGCCCTTCTCAAACGCCTCCTGCGCCGTGCCGACGGTGGATTTGGCGCCGATGAACTCCGACATCAGCAGCACCGCCACCACCACAGCCGGCAGCGAGCGCCCGCCCACCATGAATTGCGCATTGGTCCGGCTGCGCAGCGCCAGCGCCAGCAGGCTGGTAAGCACAATATAGGCGATCACCGATCCCACGATCAGCAGATGTCGCGATGCATCCTGAGCCATCCATCACTCTCCCATCAGGCGGCGGGGCGGGCGCGTTGATCCGGGCCTCGCCCCTGCCCCCTATTCCGCCAGATCGCGCATCACGCGGATCAGGTCGCTCTTGCCCTCGAAGCCGATGCCCGGCAGCTCGGGCATGGTGATATGGCCATCAACCACCTTCACCGTATCGGGGAAACCGCCATAAGGCTGGAACAGGTCGGGATAGCTTTCATTGCCGCCCAGCCCCAGCCCCGCCGCGATGTTGAGCGACATCTGGTGCCCGCCATGGGGAATGCAACGCGAGGGCGACCAGCCCGCTTCGGCCAGCTTTTCAAGCGTGCGCATATATTCGACAAGGCCGTAGGACAGGGCGCAGTCGAACTGCAGCCAGTCGCGGTCGGGCCGCATCCCGCCATAGCGCAGCAGATTGGCGGCATCCTGATGGCTGAAGAGGTTCTCGCCCGTGGCCATCGGGCCGGGATAGAACTCGGCCAGCGCGGCCTGCAGGCGATAGTCGAGCGGATCGCCCGCTTCCTCATACCAGAACAGCGGATACTCACGCAGAGCGCGGGCGTAATCGATGGCGGTCTGTGTGTCGAAGCGGCCATTGGCGTCCACCGCCAGTTGCGCATCGCCGCCAATCTCCTTCAGCACGGATTCGATGCGGCGGCAGTCCACGGCAAGACTTTCCCCACCGATCTTCATCTTCACGACAGTGTAGCCGCGATCGATGTAGCCGCGCATTTCCTTGCGCAGCTGGTCATCATCCTTGCCCGGATAATAATAGCCGCCCGCCGCATAGACGAAGACGCGCGGATTGGCCTGCCGCCCCTTGCGCTCGGCCAGCAGCCGGAACAGCGGCTTGCCCGCGATCTTGGCCACCGCATCCCACACCGCCATGTCGATGGTGCCCACCGCCACCGAGCGTTCCCCATGACCGCCCGGCTTTTCATTGGTCATCAGCGTGGACCAGATGCGGTGCGGATCGAAATTCTCGCCCGTTTCATCGAGCAGGCTGGCGGGATCGGCCTCCTTCAACCGGTCGGCGAAACGCTCGCGGATCAGGCCGCCCTGACCGTAACGGCCATTGGAGTTGAAGCCATAGCCCACCACCCGGCGCCCGTCGCGCTCGATGTTGGTGACCACCGCGACAAGGCTGGCGGTCATCTTCGAGAAGTCGATATAGGCGTTACGGATGGGGGAGGAAATCGGCTTGGTGACCTCGACGATATCGAGGATGCGTGGATGTGACACGTTGGTTCTCTTTCATCTGAAGGAGGATCAGAAGACGGGGCGCAGGCTCACGCTCTGGCTCACCGTGGGTTCACAGGGATGCCCCGCCGCAGATCAGCAACTCCTGCCCGGTGATGGCGCCCGCCTGATCGGAAAGGAGGAAGGAGGCATAGGCCGCGATTTCCTCCGGCTCGATATAGCGCCCGATCGGCGGCACCACCGGCGCCACCGATGCCCGCGCGCCATCGCGCAGCATCGGGGTGGCGGTGGCCGCCGGGGCGATGATGTTGGCGGTGATCCCCTGCGGCGCCAACTCGCTGGCCCATGAGCGGATCAGCGCGACCATGGCGGCCTTGCTGGCGGCATACTGGCTTTTCCCGGCAGCCCCCGCGCTGGTGCGGCTGCCGATGGCAAGCAGGCGGCCCCCCCGCCCCATGGCCGGGCACAGGATCTGCGCCAGCTGGGTCAGGGCCTGGACATGGACCGCCCACATCATGGCGCCGTCCGTCAGATCGAGCCGGTCAAGCCGCCCCACCCGCATCAGCCCCGCCGCATGGACCAGAGCCCGGGCGCCCGCGAAAGCCTGAGCGGACCGGGCAAGCTGATCAGGATAGGCCAGATCGGCCTGCATATAATCAACCAGCCAAGGGACGTCGGGTCGCTCGCTACGGTCGATGCCGGCCACCTGCCAGCCATCCTCGGCGAGACGCCGGGCGATGGCTGCGCCAATGCCCGACGCGCAACCGGTCACAACCACCCGGCGGGGGGATGCAGCCTGCATCACTCAGGCCAGCGCGGACTGGACGATGCCGGCCCCCCGCACAGCGGCCTCGATGCGCTGCAATTCCTGCGCGCTGGGGGCCACCGTGGGCGGACGCACCGTGCCGCGCGGGATCAGACCCGCCGCCGCCATCGCCGCCTTCATGCAGGCATGGGCCTCGCCGGTGGGTTCGCCATCACCATAGACCGCTTCCTTGAGCGGATCGATCATCGCCTGCACCTGCATCGCGCGGGCCAGATCGCCTGCCTCCACAGCGTCGAGCAGATCGGCAATCAGGCCGGGAATGACAGAGGCGAAGCCAACCAGCGCGCCATCGATGCCCTGCACCATCGAGGCCAGCAGATATTCGTCATGGCAGGTGAGCAGCGCCTTGTCGGGCGCGACGGCGCGGATGGCTTTCAGGTCGCGGTCGTATTTGTTCATCTCCCGCGTGCCGATCTTGAAGGCCTGCACCGCGTCCATCTGCGCCAGCCTGGCCAGCAGCGCCGAGGAGAAGGAAGCCTTGGTCCAGGCCGGATAGACATGGACGATCAGCGGCAGGCCCGAACCCTCGCCGATGGCATGGAAATACTCCAGCACATGCTCCTCACGGAAGCCGAAGCGCAACCAGTGGTGCGGCGGCATGATGTCGAGCGCGGTGGCGCCGGACTCGCGCGCCAGCTGCGCCTGCTCGACCGCATCGAGAATGCCTTCGCAGACGATGGAGGAAATCACCGGGATCGCGCCATCGACCGCTTTGGCCACGATGCCGGTCACCTGCGCGCGTTCGCGCGGGGTCAGCGAAAAGACCTCGCCGGTGTGGCCATTGGTCATGATCGCCTTGATCCGCCGCTGCTGCGCCAGCCATTGCGCCAGACGGGTGAGCGCGCCCTCATCGATGCTGTGGTCGTCGTGGAAGGGGACGGCAATGGCGGGGATCAGGCCCTTCAGGTCAAGTGTGCTCACCGGGTAACTCTCCATGTTGAAGCTTGTGTTCAGCTGTTTCGTTTGGGAATGGCAGTGCCGCCCGCCGCACGGACGGCGGATGACAATTGGGCAGCGGCAGCGCAGGTGATCTCGCGCGCCTCCTCGACAAATGCCTCAAGGGTGTGGCCGAAAGCCGGGGCGGCCACGCTCATCGCGGCGATGGGCATGCCGTCGACATCGGTGATCGGCGCGGCCAGCACGCGCAGGCCGGTCACCGTTTCCTGATCGGAGACGGCATAGCCCTGGGCGCGCACCCTTTCGAGTTCGGCCATCACCGCATCGGCATCGATCAGCGTGTGAGCCGTGCGCCTTTCCAGCGGGTGTTCGGCCAGCCAGGCGCGCAGGCTGTCGAAGGGCAACCAGGCCAGCATCGCGCGGCCCAGCGCCGAGGTGTAGGCCGGAACGCGGTTGCCCACGCGCACATCCACGGCCAGCCGTTGCAGACCTGCCTGAATGCGCTCGATATAGACCGCCTCATCGCCATCGAGCACGCCCAGCGAGGCCGCCTCGATCGTGTTGCCCACCAACGAGCGCAGCAAAGGTCGCCCCAGCTGCCTGATGTCGGAACGGGCAATGGCGTTGAACCCCAGATCGAGGCATTTGAAGCCCAGACGAAAGCGGCGGCTGTCGTCCACCTTCTCGACATAGCCAAGCTGCACCAGCGTGTTGAGCATGCGGAACGCCGTGGCATTGTCCACGCCGGCACCGCGCGCCACATCGGCCAGCACCAGTTCGGGCTTTTCGGCACTGAAGCTCTGCAGCACCGCGAAGGCCTTGGCCACGGATTTCACGATGCTCTTGTCGTCACTCATGGTCTGCTCCCTGCCTGTCCCGCGCCCGGTGGCCCGGGCGGAAGAGAGCAGTGTAGGACGGGTTTGCGCGCGCGGCATCATTTGTGATGGCTCCCGAAAAAGGCGAAGATGCGTGGCAGGGCGATGTCGAAGCCCGAGGCATGGGTGCCGCCCGGAATCTCCAGATAATCGGCCTGAACGCCGCCCGCTTTCAGCGTGACGACGGCGGCGCGCACGCGCCCGGCCATGCCCAACTCGTCATGGTCGCCCACCACGGCCAGAATGGGGACTCTCGACAGGCCCGGCACATCGTCAGGCGTCACGCCGCCGAAAGCTGCGGGGGCAATCGCCGCCCAGCGTTCTGGATGATGGCCGCCAATCCACCATGTGCCGCCCCCACCCATGGAATTGCCGGTGAGGTAGGTGCGCGAGGGATCGGCGTTGTATTCGCGGGCGACCAGATCGGCCACCTGCAGCACGTCCTCTCCGCTGCGCCGCAGCCGGGCGGGATCGGCCCCCAGCAGGGAGCCCATATGTTGCGAGCCATAGGCGCTGTTGATGCGATAGCCCAGCGGCGCCACCACGATCACGCCCTGCGCCTCGGCCAGCTTCTGCATCTGCCCATCGGCGCGGCCCAGCATGTTGCGCTCGTCCAGATTGGCGCCGTGCAGCGCGACGACCAGCGGCCAGCGGCGATCCGGCGTCCAGCCTGAGGGGACATAAAGCTGATAGGGCACCAGTTCGCCGGTTTCGGGGAAGCGATAGGCGCGGTCCTGCAAGCCGCGGGCATGTTCGACCGGATCGCGCCCCTGCTCCAGCGCCGTGGCGATCTCCTGCGAGCGGCGGATCGCCGCGGGGAAATCATAGGCGATCACCTCGCGCTTGCCCTCGTTCATGGCGCGGGCCAGCGCGAAGGGATAGGCGGCAGTTTGCCTAGCCGCGTCATGGCCTGAAATCCTGTCCAGCCTGGCCTGCAAAGCCGCCTGACGCCCTGCCAGATCGCTGACCAGATAGAGCGCGCTGGCAATCTCGCCGCTGGCGCCCGAGGGTGTGGTGACCGTGGCCAGCACAATGTAGAAACCATCCGCCACGCCGCCGAGATCGGGGGTGACCGCCGCGCCCTTGCCCTGTTCCAGCCTGCCCGCAGCAATGCGCCGCAGCACCGCCCCGCGTTTCGGCGTGGCCGATGAGGTCGGCTGCGCGGCCAGCAGATCGAGCGTGTAGCTGGCCCCGGCGGAGTCGGGCACGGGATAGGCCAGTTCGAAACGCAGGCCGGTGCCCGCCCCGGTGGCGACCGGATGGTCAGGGCGCAGGGACAGGCTGCCCAGCAAGGCTTCATCGGCGCTCCACGGCTTGCCCAGCAGCAGGCTGGCGGCCTGCCACAGGGTGCGGCGCGCCTCCTCTGGGGCTTGCGGCGCGGCCTGAGCGATCAACGCATCGACGCTGGCTTTCGTCTCGCCCTTGTCCGCCGGGCCGCCGCGCAAGCTGGCCACCGTCTGCTCCAGCACCTGCCGGGTGGGGCGGAAGGCCAGCCGCCACAGGGCGGCAGTGCGGGCCTGCGCCGCCTTGTCGGCGGTCTCATAGTCCGACAGCACGGCCTGCGCATGGGTGACGGGGATCGCCAGAGCAAGCGTCGCAACGGCGGCGGACAGCGCCAGCCGCGTCAGGTGCCGCGCGCTCACAGCCCGAACCTCACGCCCATTTTGTAGGTCCGGCCTACGTAATCATAAGGGTTGCCGCCAAGGTTGATCGCGGCGATCGCATAAGCGGGCGGGATGGTGTTGAAGAGGTTGGAGATGTTGGCGAAGATCTGCGCCTTCGATCCGGCCAGCTTGAAATCATAGGCCAGATTGAGGTTGAACAGCGCCTGCCCGGCAAAGATGTTCTGGCTGATGCTGTTGGAGGCCGCCGGATTGTACCCCGCCTGCCCCGGCCCGACATAGAGCGGCGAATAGCCGATCGAGGAAAAGGCGCGCATCTGCAGGCCCACCGTCACCGGCTCCAGACGATAGGTGAGATAGGTGGAGATCACCCATTTGGGAGCAGCCGTCTGATAGCCGGCATAATCGATCGTCGTGCCCGTGGGCCCGGCGACATCGGTGGAGTTGTAATGCAGCAGCCGCGAGGCATAGACCGTGGCATCCACCGATCCGGGCAGACCGAAGCGTGAGAGGCCGGTGCGATACCCCAGTTCGAAGTCAAGCCCGCTGGTGTCGAGCAGCGACTGGTTGAAGGGCTTGACCACCACATTGGCGATGCCGAAAGCCGAATTGTCGAACTGGATCGCCGAACAGTAAAGCGTGTTGCCCGCATAGCATCGCGTCAGGCTGTCCGACGGGCTGACCGAAGCGATGACGTCCTTCACCTTGATCCGATAGTAATCGACCGAAGCGTGCAGCCCGGCAACGCGCCCATGCCCCTCGAAGGTGCCGCCGAAAGACAGCGTGTCGGCCTTTTCCGGTTTCAGCGCGGGATTGCCCAGAGCCTGCTGCGGCAGGCGCGCCGACTGTCCGGTAAAGGGGTTGTAGAACGATCCCGTGGTCGAAATGCCGCCCACCGAAAACAGGTCCGAGAGCGAAGGCGCGCGAATATCGCGGGATCGCACGATGCGCAGCCGCAGACTCTGGAACGGTTCCCAGGTGCCGCCCACCTTCCAGGTCGTCACCGCGCCGCTGGTGCGATAGTCGGTGCGGCGCGCGGCGGCATTGATGCCCAGCGAGCGGATCGCCGTCACATCGCGCAGCAGCGGCAGATCGACCTCGACATAGGCTTCCTTCACCTGGTTGCTGCCGCCGAAGGACTGGTTGTTGCCCGAGGAATAGAGCCCCTGCTGCTGCGCGGCATCGGCCCATTGGCTCAACCGGTCCCAGCGCATTTCGCCGCCCAGCGCGAAGGCCGCCTTGCCGCCCGGCAGATCGAACAGGCTGCCCGAAAGATTGGCCGAGACGCTGTGCTGGATCATCGTATCCTTGGTGATCTCGATGCCCGACACATAGTTGATCGCCTGCTGCGACATATTGCCCACGCCGAACGGGTTGAGGGGCACGCAGCCCGCCTGCACATTGGCAAGCTGAATGGTGTTGGTCAGGCGGCTTGCGGCGAAATTGGGGTTGGTGGCCAGCGAACCGCAAACGATGTTGCCGCTGCCATCGCGCACCGCATATTCGGCGGCGGCCAGATTGGCCTCCTTGGTGCCGTTGACGCGGGAGTCGATGGTGGATTTGCCAAAATTATAGGTCACATCCCATTTGAGAGAGCCCAAGACCTTGCCCTTCAGGCCGGTCGAAATGCGGAACGTGTCGTAGGTGTTGTTGGCCGAGGTGCCCAGCCAGTCCGAATCCACCCGCCCCATCGTGAAGGAGGCGATGTTGTTGCTGGCCATCTGCGCCGCCAGCGCGCTGGGCAGATAGGGGTTGCTCGCCAGGATCGTCAGCGTCGGCGTCTGGTGATATTGCGAGAAGGTGGTGACGTTGCTCTTGGCGTAATTGACCAGCACGAAGCCGGACAGACTATCGCTTACTTCGTAATTGGCGCGGATCAGGCCCGTGCCCTGGATCATCGGCTGTTTGAGGTTCCATTGGCTGATCGGTCCTGCCCCCCGGTTGCTGGAGGAATTGACCATCAGATTGCCGTAGACCGGTCCGCGCGCCAGCAGGTAGGTTGAACCATCCGGATTGAAGGCCCTCTGGTTCAGCAATGTCGAGCTTGCCCCGCCCGTGGTGGTGGCGCTGTTGATCACCCCGCCGAAGGTCTGCGCGGCATATTCCACGCCATTGGCCCAGCCATTGGCTGGCGTGCCCGAGGCGCGGGTGGCGCCGAAGGCGATGGGCGTGCCCGAATTGCCTGCCTCCACCGCACTCCAGTCGCGCGAATAGATCGTGCCCACGCCATCGTTCTTGTTGAAATCGGCGCCCATGATGACAGACAGACGATCATCGGCCGCGGTGAAGCCATAGGCCAGGCTGGCGCCGATTTCCTGATTGTCGGCATGATCCGACAGGCCGCCATAGATCGAGCCCTGAAGATGGGTGATCCTGTCGGCCAGCACGAAGTTGGAGACACCCGCCACCGCATCCGAGCCATAGGCCGCCGAGGCGCCCCCCGTCACAACCTCCACCCGCTTGATCAGGCTGACGGGAATGATGCTGGTGGAGGTGGTGCCTTGCGGATTGGTGGGCACCACGCGTTCGCCATCGATCAGCGTCAAGGTGCGCTGGGCGCCCAGACCGCGCAGATTGGCCAGGCTCTGCCCGGTGGAAATCGACCCGGCATTGCGCTGCACCTGATTGGGGCCCGAAGAGGGGCGGAAGGCAGGCAACTGGTTCATCACATCGTCCACCGCCGAGGGCGCCGTCTGCGCGATCTTGGTGGCGTCCAGCACGGTGAGCGGCGTGGGCGAGCGTGTGCCCAGGTTCTGGATGCGGGAACCGGTGACGATGATGTCGGCGGCGCCCGGCTGCGCGGGAACCGGATGTTGCTCCTGGCCAGCCGGAGGCTTTGCCTTAGCAGGATCGCCGGACACTGGCGCTGCAGTTTGCGCGGCCAGAGAGCCCGACAGGCCCAGCGAAACGAACACCCCCATGGTGGATAAAAGGAATGAACTCCTTATCATCTCCGGTTGCCCTCTCCATTATTGTTCGGATAGCGAACTTTAGTTTTCTTATTCTTTTGTCGTAGCCGCGCAAAAAACGAACACAAGAGGGGGCTCGTGCTTTTTGGGAAAAAATCTTCTACTCAATTGATATCGATATTCTTTTTTCGTCTTGAATGTGAATTCGAACCCCTGAGGGCTGCGGCATGGCACAAGGCTGCGCCGACTCAGCAGATCGAAAACAGCGGCAGAGCCATTCCCATCATCGAAGCGTAACGCGCGCTTCGGCCGTCTGGATCGGGTGGTGGCAGCCCGCTGGCATCCCCCTGCCCCAATCGCTGACTGAGCTGACACTCGAGACCCAGTCCAAGATCTCCAGAACCAGCCCGCCGTTCATCGAAGTTGAGCGCTTCCAGCTGGAACGTAGAGAGACGTAATTCTCGCATCGCATGATCGCCATTTCGTCCGCAATGTTCGGAAAAGCGGCCTGTTTATCATCTCCCGGCTCGCGGATAGCCCGATGGCCTCTCGCTCAAGCGATGACGGAGATCCATCATGCCAACCCTTTTCGATCCCCTCACCCTTGGCGCGCTGCCGCTCGGCAACCGCGTCATCATGGCGGCGCTGACCCGCATCTCCTGGCCAATGTCGGCAAGCTGGCCGCGCTGAGCCCCGATACGGTCAAAGGCTATCTGACGGCCTCGGGCGCGGGCGGCAAGACCGGGCATCTGGACGAGAAGACCCGCCAGCTGATCTCGCTGGCGGTGGCGGTGACCACGCGCTGCGATGGCTGCATCTCGATCCACACCAACGAGGCGGCCAAGGCCGGGGCCACACGCGAAGAGGTGGCCGAGGCGCTCGGCGTGGCGGTGGCGATGAATGCGGGCGCGGCGCTGGTCTATTCGACCCGCACGCTCGAAGCCTTCGACGCCGCGCCGGGCGTGTGACACGTGAAAGACCGGGCGCGGCGGTGGCGCCGCGCCCGGTCCTGCTCATCCGGAGGGAGCGCAAGGGCAAGCGCCGCTCATCCCCTTGTTCCTTGGCCCCTGATTGAAGCCGCATTAGCAATCGCTGACAAAGGCGCCTTTCAAAGGCCGGGATCGCGCAATCGAAAACCGCCCTTGATCAAGGTCAGGCACGCGCATCGCTTGCGCCAGTTCCATCGGAAAATTCCGATGCATATTGCCCTGGCGTGAATGCATCGCTAAAAGCCGATGCATGACGAATGACGACGCCCTTCTGGCCCTGGCAGCACTGGCCCACCCAACACGGCTGGATGCGTTCCGCCGCCTTGTGCAGCATGAGCCCTCGGGCCTTTCCACCGGCCAACTGGTGGAAGCCTCCGGGCTGACCCAGAGCACCTTTTCGACTCATCTTGCTGTCCTCGCAAAGGCCGGTCTTGTCAGCTCGGAGAAGCGCGGCCGCTCAATGATCCAGCGGGCCAACATCGATGCGCTCAGGGCCCTTATGCTCTTTCTGGCGAAGGACTGCTGCCAGGGCCGCCCGGAGCTTTGCGAACCGCTGTTGGCCGATCTCACCTGCTGCTGATGGAGCCCTCCATGCCCAACGACATCATCATCTACCACAACCCTAAGTGCGGAACCTCGCGCAACGCGCTGGCCATGATCCGCAATGCCGGGATCGAACCGCATGTGGTGGAATACCTCAAGACCCCGCCCGCTCGCCCCCTGCTGCAGAGCCTGCTGGAGCGCGCCGGGATGCAAGCCCGTGACCTGCTGCGGCAGAAGGGTACGCCCTATGCGGAGCTGGGGCTGGACAATCCCGATCTGACCGAGGCCGACCTTCTCGACGCCATGATGGCCCACCCCATCCTCATCAACCGCCCGCTGGTGGTCTCGCCGCTGGGCGTGAAGCTGTGCCGTCCCTCCGAGGCCGTGCTGAACCTGCTGCCAGCCGCGCAGCGCGGCGCCTTCGCCAAGGAGGACGGCGAGCAGGTGGTGGACGCCACCGGCCAGCGCATCGCCCCTGTGTGATGCGACGGGCGCTGTGGGCCGAGGCCATCGGGTGCTTCCTGCTGTTCGCCACGGTGATCGGCTCCGGCATCATGGCGCAGAAGCTGGCCGGGGGTAATGTGGCCATCGCCCTGCTGGGCAACACGCTCGCCACCGGGGCCATGCTGTTCGTGCTGGTGACGATGCTGGGGCCGGTGTCGGGCGCCCACCTCAACCCGGCGGTCAGCCTCGTGTTCTGCCTGCGCGGCGACATCTCGGCGAGCCGGGCGCTGGGCTATGGGGTTGCGCAGCTCGCCGGGGGCATCCTGGGCGTGTGGGCGGCGCATGTGATGTTCGATCTGCCCGTCTGGCAGCTTGCGACCAGACTGCGCAGCGGCCCCGGCCAGTGGATGGGCGAGGCCATCGCCACCTTCGGCCTGCTGCTCACCATCCTCTGCACCATCAGGGCGCGCCCCAAAGGGGTGCCGGCCAGCGTGGCGCTCTACATCACCGCCGCCTACTGGTTCACCTCCTCCACCAGCTTCGCCAACCCGGCCATCACCATCGCCCGCGCGCTGAGCGACAGCTTCGCCGGGATCGCCCCTGCCAGCGTGCCGGGCTTTATCGCGGCCCAACTCGTGGGGGCCCTGGCCGCCCACCTGTGCGCCGACACGCTGCATTCCGCCAAGGACATCGCATGAACCGCCTGCGCCCGCTGCCCGATCCCGACCATCTGCCCGCCCTGAGGCCGGAGTACGCCCATAAGCGGCCCGCGCTCGGGCTTGGCGCGATGGACCCGCCGCCCCGCATCCTCCTGCTCTACGGCAGCTTGCGTGAGCGTTCCTATTCCCGCCTCGTGGTGGAGGAAGCCGCACGGCTGCTGCGCTGGTTCGGCTGCGAGACGCGCATCTTCGATCCCTCCGACCTGCCCCTGCCCGATCAGGTGTCCGGGGACGATCACCCGGCAGTGGCCGAACTGCGGGACCTGTCGCTGTGGTCCGAGGGCCAGATCTGGTGCAGCCCGGAACGGCACGGCCAGATCACCGGGGTGATGAAAGCCCAGATCGATCATCTGCCCCTAGCCATGAAGGGCATGCGCCCCACGCAGGGCCGCACGCTGGCCGTAATGCAGGTCAGCGCCGGGTCGCAATCGTTCAACTCGATCAACACGCTGCGGGTGCTGGGCCGGTGGATGCGGATGTTCACCATCCCCAACCAGTCGAGCGTCGCCAAGGCCTACGAGGAGTTTGACGAGGCCGGGCGGATGAAGCCCTCGGCCTATTACGATCGCATCGTGGATGTGGTGGAGGAGCTGGTGCGCTTCACCGTCCTGCTGCGCCCGCATGTCGATCAACTGGCGGATCGCTACTCGGAAAGGGTCGAAAAGGATTGCCTTGTTGCAACCCATGTCGAGAAAGCGGATCTGGCGAGAGGATGACAGGTCTGTTCAAAGAGCCTTGATCTCCCGGCCATCCGCATCGCCTTCCTCGGGCCAGTCGTGCCTGCGCGCGATCCATGGGTTGAGAAACAGGAACGGCAGCTTCACGAACAACAGTTCGGCGTGGATGAAGCCATCGACCATCCGCTCCCACCAGCGGGGCTGTCGGCCAGCGTGGAGTGCAAGCCAGCGGTCATAGGGCGCCCAATGGCTGGGCTCATCCTTGTGGATGATGGCAAAGATCCTGGGCAGCACCGGGTCACCCAGCACCATGGCGTTCCCAAGCAGCACCTCCACCTGCCGGTAGCCGCGCTGCTCCGTGAGCGAGATGACCCGGCACAGGCGCGCGAAGAGGTGATCGCTGCTCACGATGGCCTGCGTGTCGAGCCCGTTGATCGAGGCGCCGAACATGATTTCGATAAAGCGGTCGATGTGTCCGAAGGTGCGGTCGAGGGCGAAAGGCATCTCGCCGCGCCGCTCGAACCAGCGGCGGAACATCAGATAATGAGCCCGTTCATCCTTGCGGTGCCGCTCAACCATGGCGATCATGACGGGATCGCAAGGCTCCTGCTGGCGGACGGCTGCCAGAACCTGATCGATCGCCGTGTAGCCGCGATGCTCATTGTAGAGATAGATGCTCGCCAGGACATCGAGATAACGGCGCTTGAACCAGTCGGGCATGGCGTGTCCTGGGACGGAGGATTGAAGGGACGTCCGCCCCGGTTTTAACCCCTGGCACGCGCCTTAGGTCCGGGTCGGGGTCATCCCTGGCGGGCGATTGCAGCGAGACTGCCTGCCAATGCGTCTCTTTCTCAAAATGGGACGTGATTTTTTACAAATCAGACGTGAGTGATAATTGTTATCAGGAAAAATCAGCATGTTTTAATGATAATTATTATCACTCCGAGAGAGTGAATAATATTGCACAATAATAGATTTTTATTTGGCAATCAAACTTTCAAACATTGGCTTTTATCAATTATTATTTCTACATTGTTGCTGATACGGCGCCCGGCAATTGCTGGACGGGGTTGGGGCAATGTCAGGAACAAGGTATGCGGCGGCCATGGTGGCCCTTGCGCTCGGGGCCATGGCCACGCCCGCGCTGGCTGCGCCCGAGGAAATCCAGGTCTACATGGACGAGATGGACAAGCCCGGCCATTTCGGGCTCGACACCCATATCAACTACGTCCCCAGTGGAGAGCTGACCGACGATTATCCCGGGCAGCAGCAGTCGCTTCATCAGCTGCGCGTCACGCCCGAATTCTCCTACGGCATCACGCCCAATCTGGAGGCTGGCCTCTATCTGCCGCTGGCCACGATGAACGCGCGGGGCCGGATCGACCCGGGCGGCGTCAAGACGCGCCTGAAATTCATCGCGCCGCGTGCCGATGGGCAGAACTGGTGGTGGGGCGCCAATTTCGAGATCGGCCATGTCGATCACCGGCTCGACATCAATCCGTGGAACGCCGAGCTGAAAGGCATCATCGGCATGCGGACGGGCAAATGGACGCTGGCCGAAAACGCCAACATCGACTTTGTCGTCTCCGGGCCCGAGCCCCATTCCCCTCAGGTCGAGTTCGATACGAAACTCGCCTATGCCATGACCAAGAAACTGTCTCTGGGCCTGGAAAGCTACAATGGCACCGGCAGCTTCGCGCATTTCGGTTCTTTCGGATCGAGCGACCAGTCGATCTTCGCCGTGGCCGACATCGACATGGGGCATTGGGCCCTCAACATCGGCGTGGGCAAGGGCTTTGGCACCAATGCCGACCACACCATCGTCAAGGCGATCCTGAGCATCCCGCTCGAACGCATCCTGGGCCGCAAGGATGCGGCCGACTGATGAAAGAACGTCCCATGCCCAGCTTCGCTCCGGCGCTTGACAGCGACGACATCGATCCTGCCCTCAAAGCCAAGGCTGCCGCACGCAGCAGCTGGGTCAGCGTGGCGGTCAATGCCTCGCTCTCGGGGAGCGGCCCATATCATCCGGTTTGCGCGCAGGTCTGAAGACCGTTGATTGCCGTCA
Source organism: Novosphingobium rosa NBRC 15208 (assembly GCF_001598555.1). Taxonomy (GTDB): domain Bacteria; phylum Pseudomonadota; class Alphaproteobacteria; order Sphingomonadales; family Sphingomonadaceae; genus Novosphingobium; species Novosphingobium rosa. Next base: position 59,517 of record NZ_BCZE01000015.1, on the reverse strand, counting down.
AGCGCGCTCCATCTCCGTTCCGCGCGGACTGCGCGAACGGGCTGGAGCAGCGCTGTGCTTCACCTGCTGAACGAGCGGGAAACGGGTCGGCCCGTGCCGGGTGAAGATCGCTTACCTTGACTTTTCCACAGGTTAGGCCGATACACGAGCTGCTAACGTCGCATGCGACGGAATTTGATCCCGAAAGAGGCTCTCCTTCCTTATCCACGCTTCCAGCTCCATCTGCGCTGTTGCAGATGGGTTCCCGTTTTCGTGAAAAGGAAACACCTATGCCAGTCGGCACCGTCAAATTCTTCAATTCCGACAAGGGTTATGGCTTCATCTCGCCGGTCGATGGCGGCGATGACAGCTTCGTTCACATCACCGCTGTCGAGCGCTCCGGCATGGCCACGCTGACCAAGGATCAGCGGGTGAGCTACGAGATCGAAACGGATCGCCGTGGCAAGCAGTCTGCGGTGAATCTGGCTTCGGCCTGATGCCATCGGGCCGGAAACCCCAGGGTTTCCGGCGCACCACCGCCCGGCATGCCAATGGCCCCGGGCCGTCGCGATCAGGCTGTCGCGTTGCTCAACGAAGCCGATGTGCAGCCTGATGGCCACATGCCGTGCCTGATATGCTTGATCTGGCGCGGGGGCCATGACGACCGGTGATCAAGACCACCTCGAAGGCCGTGCATCCAAACCGCCTCGAACAGCGTAATGGTGGAGAGGAGACCGTCCATGACCTTTCGCACGAAACGCTTGATCCCCTTTGCATTGGCCGCCGTGGTCGCCGCAAGCGTGGTGGCCGCCCTGCCCGGAAGCGGCGCGCGGGCGGCCTTGCCACAAGGCGCCAGCGCGCCCGACTTCAGCACGCAGGCCGTGCAGGCGGGCAAACCCTTTGCCTTTCATCTCGGTGACGCCCTGAAGAAAGGCCCGGTCGTGCTCTATTTCTTCCCCGCCGCCTTCACCAGCGGATGCACGATCGAGGCGCATGAGTTTTCCGAGGCCACCGACGCCTTCCGGGCCGCCGGAGCCACGGTCATTGGCCTGTCGCACGATCCGCTTGACAAGCTCAGCCGTTTCTCGGTCACCGAATGCCGGAACAAATTCGCCGTCGGCGTCGCCAGCAAGGATGTGATCGCCGCCTACAAGGTCAAGCTGCCGGTCCTCTCCATGTCCGACCGCACCAGCTATGTCATCGCCCCCGACGGCACGATCCTGTTGGCCTATTCCGCCTTCAGCCCTCAGGGCCATGTCGCCAGAACGCTCGCTGCCGTGAAGGCGTGGCGGGCGGCGCATGCCTCATCCTGAACCTTTGGCATTCCCTTAAGCGGTTGTCCCCTGCGGCAGACGATGCAATAGCGTTGGGCGGGTGTTCGTTGTCCGCTTCACGCGGGCACGGGCAGGTTTGAGCGCTGGTCGGGCCGCCAGCGGCGACAATACGATGCGGCTCGCCCTTTCCTGGCCGCACGCCACCCGGAGCCGTTAAGCCATGCACAACACCGATACGGTCACGCTGGGCCTGCTGCTGCTCATCGCATGTCTGGTCGCGATCATCTGCCGCCGCTTCGGGCAACCCTATGCCATCGGGCTGGTCATCGCGGGCATCGGCCTGAGCCTCTCGGGCTATCACAGCGGCATCGAGCTGACGCCCGAACTGGTGTTCAGCGTGCTGCTGCCGCCGCTGGTGTTCGAGGCAGCGCTGCATCTGGGCTGGGGGCAATTCCGGCGCGAGGGGCCGCTGGTCCTCAGCCTGGCCTTTGGCGGCACGCTGCTCTCCGCGCTGGTGGTGGCGGTGGCGATGCATGGGCTCGCGGCGTGGGGCTGGCCCGCCTCGCTGCTGTTCGGCAGCCTGATCGCCGCCACCGACCCGGTCTCGGTCATCGCCATGATGAAGGAGCAGAATGCCGACAAGCGCTTGCGCTTCCTGATGGAGGCCGAAAGCCTGGTGAATGACGGCGCGGCGGCAGTGCTCTTCGCGTTGATGGCGGAATGGATCATGGGCAGCGCCACCACCCCGATGGGCATCGCCACCGCGCTGCTGACCACGGTGGGCGGCGGCGTGCTGCTGGGTCTGGCCGTGGCGGCGGGGCTGATGCTGCTGGCGGGACGGGCGGAGGACCATCTGGTCGAGATCACCCTGACCATGCTGGCGGCCTATAGCTCCTTCCTGCTGGCCGAAGAGCTGCATGTCTCCGGCGTGCTGGCCACGCTGGCGGCGGGCATGCTGGTGGGCAATTGGGGCAAGGGCCGCAAACTGACCGAGGAGGGCGGCAAGGCCGTGATCCGCTTCTGGGACTTCGCGGCCTTTCTGGCCAATTCCGTGGTCTTTCTGCTGATCGGCAGCCGCGAGGCGATACAGCCCATCGCCGCCTACTGGCTGCCTGCGGTGATCGGCACGGTGGCGGTGCTGGTGGGCCGCGCAGTGGCGATCTATCCCATCACGCGGCTGTTCACGCGGACGCGCATGGCGGTCGACGGGTTGACCCAGCATATCCTGTTCTGGGGCGGTCTGCGCGGCGCGCTGGCGCTGGCGCTGGCGCTGGGGGCTCCGGCCAGCCTGCCCGAGCATGATGCGCTGGTCAGCGTGGCCTTTGCCGTGGTCGCCTTCTCGATCTTCATCCAGGGGTTGACCGTGCCGATCCTGCTGCGCAGGAGCGCGGAAGGATCATGATGATGTCCATCGCCGCATCCGCGACATGGCGCGGGGTGGCAGGCATCATGCACGTTCCGGCGACATGACGGTCACGCCGGAACCTTGCCGCCCGCAAACGGTTATCGCCTTCGGGGGTACGCCATCTGTCGCCGTGCCGGAAAGGAACGAGCGCCATGGCCCATGCATCACACGGCACGCAACTGCTGCCGATCGCCGATCTGGCCGATCATGCCACCGGTGAACGTTCGGACATCGACCTGTTGCACCGGATCAGCGTCGCCCTGATCGGCGAGCAGGACCGGTTCGAGCTGTATGGCAAGATCGTCGAAGCGGCGGTGGCGATCACCGGGTCGCAGTTCGGGACGATGCAGTTGCTCTGCCCCTCGGGCGATCCCTCCGGTCACGGCGGCGAGCTGCAACTGCTGGCCCATCGCGGCCTGCCGCTCGAAGCGGTCCAGTTCTGGCAATGGGTGAGCCCGGCCGCCTACAGCAGCTGCACGCTGGCGCTCAAGCTGGGGCAGCGGGCGATCATCGCCGATTTCGAGGCCTGGGGCGACATTGCCGGCAAGCCCGATCTGGAGGCCTTCCGCGCCGCCGGAATCCGTTCGGCCCAGACCACCCCTCTGCTTTCGCGCCGGGGCAAGCTGCTGGGCATGATCTCGACCCATTGGCGCCATCCGCATCAGCCCTCGCAGCGCGATCTGCGGATGCTCGACATCGTCGCGCGGCAGGCCGCCGATCTGCTGGAACGCACGATCGCCGAGGAAGAGCTGCGCCATCTGAACGAGACGCTGGAGGTGCGGGTCGAGGAACGCTCGCGCGAGCTGCTGGCGACCGAGGATCAGCTGCGCCAACTCCAGAAAATGGAGGCCATCGGCCAGTTGACCGGCGGGGTCGCGCATGATTTCAACAATCTGCTGACGATCATCCGGTCCTCCGCCGAACTGCTGGCCCGCCGCGAACTGCCGCGCGAGAAGCAGAAACGCTACATCGACGCCATCATGGACACCTCGGACAGGGCGGCGCGGCTCACCGGCCAGCTTCTGGCTTTCGCCCGCCGTCAGGCGCTCAAGCCGGAGGTGTTCAATGCCGCGCTCAAGGTCGCGACAGTCGCCGACATGCTGCGCACGGTGGTGGGCTCGCGCATCGATCTGAACGTCGAGCCCATCTGCCCGAGCTGCTGCATCGAAGTCGACACCAGCCAGTTCGAGACGGCTCTGGTCAATCTGGCCGTCAATGCCCGCGACGCCATGAACGGCGAAGGGCGCATCACCATCGCGATCGAGACCGCCGGATCGATCCCGGCGCGGGGCGGACGCAAGGCCGCCGTGGGAGATTTCGTGAAGGTCTCGGTGAGCGACAATGGCTCCGGCATGCCGCTCGACCAGATCGAGCGCATCTTCGAGCCCTTCTTCACCACCAAGGAGATAGGCAAGGGCACGGGCCTGGGCCTTAGTCAGGTCTATGGCTTCATCAAGCAGTCGGGCGGTGAGATCGACGTGGACAGCCGCCTTGGCGAAGGATCGACCTTCAGCCTCTATCTCCCCCGGGCCGAAGCCTCGGTGACTTTCCAGGGGTTTTCAGCCGACGAGCCGCTCACCACCACACAGGCCAGCATCCTGATCGTGGAAGACAATGCCCAGGTCGGGGAGTTCGCCTCCCATCTGCTGACCGATCTGGGCTTCATGACGCGGCGGGCCAGCAATGCCGGCGACGCGCTCGCCATCCTCGAAGACGATCATGCCACCATCGACATCGTCTTCTCCGACGTGGTCATGCCCGGCATGAACGGGGTGGAACTGGGCGAAAAAATCCGCCGCCGCTGGCCGGATTTGACGGTGATCCTCACCAGCGGCTACAGCCATGTTCTGGCCGACGACACCGGGCATGGCTTCGCGCTTCTGCATAAGCCCTATTCCGTCGATGAGTTGTCGAAGATTTTGCGCGATGCCCGTCCAAGACGGTCATCGTAATGAGGCTTCCCCTCATCCACGGGGCGCTGGCTGGCACGGGACTGTAGGCCCCGCCCCGGCATCGGCATCGGGCTCCGCTCAGAAATGCATGCCCTCGCCATCGATGCGCAGCGTGGCGGCGTTGGGCTCGCCAAGCACCAGCGCCAGATTGGCCCGGGCCGAATCCTGAAGATTGCCGATGGTGGCGGGGTTTTCCGTCGCCGTCCCGCGCGCCATCTGCGCCGTCGCCATGAACATGCCGACCATGGCGGTCTGCTCATACATCTTGCGGCGGGTCTGCACCGGGATCTGCGGGAAGCCCTTGCTCTGCTGCAGCCCGCCGCGGATCTGCGAGACCAGCTTCACGAAAGCGGCATCCGGCAGCTCCACGCCATGCAGGATCATGTAATTGCCCGCGATGTAGGCCGCGATCGCGGTGGCGACATCATTGTCAGGCAGGGCCAGCTTGCGCTCGAACTGTTTGAAGGCGCCGAAGGACTGCGTGAAGGTGGCCTTCATCTTCCCCCGCAGGCCGGGCGGGAAATGCGTGGCCAGATCGGCGGCATTCGCATCGATCTGGGAGACCACGCCGGCAGGCAGGCGGGTGCCGGGCGGCGTTGCCTTCGGGGCCGCGCTGCGCGCCTGTCCATGCCCCGCCGAAGCGCCGGTGAAGGGAATGGTGGCGGCATTGGGGAACAGCGGAACGATCAGCGTGGGAAACAGCGGCGCCGTCGTGCCGACATATTGCGCAACGGCGGGCGCGGGAGCGAAAGCACAGGCAAGCGCCACCGAAAGCAATGCGCCCTGCAGTCGAGACATCCAACCACCCCCGCCACACCATCAGCAACAGATCATCACGTAGCGATGACAACGCCATGACGCCTGCGCCGCGATAGAAGGCCTGATCCGGGAATTCTTGAAGGAACACGACAGGAAGCGGATCAGGCCAGCGGCCAGATCACGGTGATCGCCAGCGTTCCCGCCACGATGACCAGCACCGAAAGCGGCAGCCCCAGCCGCCAGTAATCGCCGAAACGATAGCCCCCCGGCCCCATCACCAGCGTGTTGCACTGATGACCGATGGGCGTCAGGAAATCGCAGCCCGCGCCCGTCGCCACCGCCATCAGGAACGGGTCGGGATGGAGATGCAGCGCCCGCGCCACCCCCACCGCGATGGGGGCCAGCACCAGCACCGTGGGCGCATTGTGCAGAAAGGGCGAGCAGGCCATCGCCGCCAGCATGATCGCGCCCAGCGCCAGCAGCGGCGGCACGCCATGCAGCCATCCGGCCAGCAGATCGGCAATCAGCGCGCTGCCGCCGCTGTGCTGCACCGCCTCGCTCAGCGGGGTGAGCGCGCCGATCAGCACCAGCACCTCGGGCTCCAGCGCGCCATAGGCCTCGCGCATGGAAAGGCCGCCCACCACCACCATCAGCACCGCCGCGCCGAAAAAGGCCCCGGCGATCGGCACCAGTTTCAGCGCCACCAGCACCATGGCCACGGCCAGAATGGCGATGGGCAGAAACATCCGGCGGCGGTCGCCCAGCTTCACCATCCGCTCGACCAGCGGCAGCAGACCCAGATCGCCCAGCGCCTCGGGCAGGGTTTTCTCGCCCGCGCGCAGCACCAGCACGTCCCCGGCGCGCAGCCGCACATCGCGCAGGCGCTGGGTGATGCGCTCGTCGCTGCGGCCAATGCCCATCAGCTGCACGCCATGCATGTCCTGCAGGCGGGCATTGACCGCGCTGCGCCCGATCAGCAGCGAGTCCGTCTGGATCACCGCCTCGATGGTGCGCAACTCCTCCTTGGCCTCGTCCTTTTCCAGCTCGCGCGGGTCGCGCGTCTGCTCCAGCGGCGTGCGGGCGAACAGCCGGTCGAGCGCCTTGTCGCTGCCCTCCAGCACCAGACTGGCGCCGGGCCGCAGCGAGGCATCGGGCAAGGGTTTGCGCTCCTTCCCATCCGCCTCGACGATGGCGCGCAGGCTGACACCCGCCTCGCCCAGCTTCAGATCGGCGATGGTCGCGATGTCCTCGGGCAGCTCATCGGGCACGCGGGCTTCGGTCACATAGGGCGCCTGCTCGGCGGCCTCGTCGAGCCCGGCCCGCGCCTGCCGGTCGCGCGGCAGCAGCCGCCAGCCCAAACTCACGAAGACAAAGCCCAGCACCGTCAGGATCAGGCCGACGGGCGCGAAATCGAACATCTGAAAGGGCTTGCCCAGCGTCTCCTCGCGCACCTGGCTGACGATGATGTTGGTCGAGGTGCCCACCAGCGTCACCAGCCCGCCCAGCAGCGACATGAAGGACATGGGCATCAGCAGCGACGACACCGAGGAACCCTCGCTGCGCCCGATGCGCAGCGCAATCGGCATCATGATCGCCAGCGCGCCGACATTCTTGGTCAGCATCGAGAGCAGCGCGGTGGTGCCCGCCAGCACCGGCACCTGCAAAGCCGCGCCGCGCAGCCGGGCCATCGCCCCGCCCACCGCCCATTCGATCACGCCCGAACGAGCGATCGCCGCGCTGACCACAAGGGCGCAGGCGATGATCACCACCACATCGCTGGTGAAGCCGCTGAAGGCCTGCTTCATCGGCACGTCGCCGGTGGCAAGGCCAATGGCCAGCGCCACCAGCGCCACCACATCGTAACGGAAGCGCCCCCAGGCGAAGACCACCACCGCGCCGCCGATCAGCGCGAAGGAGAGCAGCTGCGGCCCGCTCAACGCGCCCAGATCCCGACCAGCGCCGCCAGACTGACCAGCACCAGAAAGCCGTTGACCACCACCAGCAAAGCGGGCGGCAGGCGCCGTGTATCGGGGCGCGGCGGCGCCACGGGATGCGTTTGGCGCCACACCGCCGCCATAAAACAGAAAGCGCTGAACAGGATCAGCACGCTGCCAGTGGCCCCGATCAGCCAGCCTGCCACGATCTTGTCGAGCAGAGCCCTTGCGCCAATCCCCGAGGCCAGCGCGGCCAAACCGGTTCGCACCCACGCGGCATAGGTCCGCTCGGCGGCCAGCACGGTGCGGTCTGCGGCCAGCTGGGTGCGGCGGTCGGCGCTGTCGGTCTGCTGTTCCGCGCTGTGTTCCAGCTTGCCCGCGCTTTGCGCCAGCTTAACGTGGGCCTTCACGGCGGCCTGTTCGGTTTCGCTTGCCATAAGCGTGAAATGCGCGAGCCGCGCCTCTTGCCATGGGCGGCGGAAAAAATTCCCGCAATGCCCGCCCCCTCGCCCTTATGACGAGGGGGCGGCGGCCTCTTAGTAGCTGGCCTTGAGCGAGAGCTGATAGCTGCGCCCGGCCTCGGGATAGCCATCGACCAGCTGATAGTTCTGATCGAAGAGATTGCGCACAGAGGCGCTGATGCTGGTGCCCCGGCCATTGGCGTCACGCCGCAGCTGATACTCGGCCTTCAGCGCACCGTTCACATAGGCGCCGGTGCGGTAATAGGTGATCGGCGCCACATCGGTGACGGTCCAGCGGCTTGAGGCGATGTCCGCGCTGGGCACCAGATGCAGGCGGGGCAGCACCGTCCAGTCGGCATAGACGAAGGCCTTGTGGGTGGGCACATCGGTGGGGCGGAAAGCGGCATTGCCGGGATCGACCAGACGGCGGTGGGTGTAAGTGTAGTTGCCGCCCAGCGTGAAGCTGGGCGCCAGTTGCGCCGAAAAACTGCCCTCCGCGCCATAGATGTTGCCCCGGCTGACGTTCAGCGACTGGGTCATCACCGTGCGCGCGCAGGGCCCCGGCGTGGTGCTGGCGGTGCAGGCATAGCCCAGCACGCTCTCGCTGACGATGGCGTTGGTGATATGGGCATGGAACAGCGCGCCCTCCAGATGCAGCACGCCAAGCCGGGTCGAGCCGCCCAGTTCGATCTGCCGCGCGCGTTCGGGCTGCAGGCCGGGATTGGGGATCGAGGTGCCGAAACGCTGGCTGAACCGCTCGAAAATGGTCGGGAAGCGCGCGCGCGACGAGACGCTGAGGTGCAATGCGCTGTTGTCATTCACCGCCCAGTTCAGCTGGCCCTGAGCGCTCCATGTGCTGCTGTTCGCCTTCGGATAGTTGTAGAGCACGCTGGCGCCGGAGGTGCCCAGCGGCGCGCCATACTCCTCGGCGCGCTTCAGGTCGCGCCAGTCATAGCCGCCGCCCAGAGTCAGGCTGATGGCGGGGGTGAAATGATACGCATGCTCTATCGAGAGGCTGTAGGTGTTCTCCAGATCGGTCTGCATCGGCTCGGTGCTGCCCGAGGGGAAGCTGGTCTGCGCCTCCTTGTGGCGATCCGAGCGCATCTGCGCCCCGATGGTCACGCGTTCACGCGCGGAGGGACGCAGGGTCAGCTCCAGCGAGCCGCCAAGCGCATCGTCCCAATAGGGGCTGTTGAAGCTGCGGCCCAGGGTCTGGGTGTTCTCCGCAGCCGTGTCGAAGGAGCGCAGCATGTTGTAGAAGGTGTTGTAATAGAAGCGCGTTTTCAGCGTGGAGATCGCGTCCAGCTGCGTGGTGGTCAGCAGATAGAGGCTTTCGGTGTTCCAGGCGGGCCATGTCCAGAAGCGCTGCGCCGACAGCGGATCGGTGACATGCAGCGGAGCCAGCTTCTGGCCCTCCTGTTTGGTGTAGCTGATGACATATTCATCGGTGGCGTTCGGCGTGAAACCGGCCTTCACATTCACCCGCCAGTCGCCCGTCTGCGAGAGACCGCGACGGCCCGCGCCCTGATTGGCGGTGGGCCGGAAGCCGCCCGCCAGATCCCAGTGATCGGTGTAGGCGCGCCCGATCGAGGCCTGCGCATACCACTTGTCATGCCTGGTGCCGATCAGCGCCGAGGTGGAATAGCCGGCATATTCGCCCTGCCGCCCCAGATTGAGCGTGCCGCTGACCTGCGCCTCCAGCGCTTTGGTCGGTTTGGAGGTGACGAGGTTGATCGCCCCGCCCATCCCGTCCGGCCCGTTCAGCACCGAAACATAGCCCTTGGCCACCTGCACCTGAGCGATGTCATTGGTGAGGAAACGCCCGAAATCGAGGCGGTTGTCGGCAGGCAGATAGACGCGGATGCCATCGATGGTGAGCGGCACCTCGAAGCGGTTGAAGCCGCGCACGAAGACGAGGCGCTCATTGCGCGTGCCGCCGCTGCTGCCCGCCGAAACGCCGGGCATCAGCCCCACGGCATCGTCAAGGCTGACACGGTTGAACAGGCTGATGGCGCTGGCCGACAGGGTCTGCCCGGTGATGTCCGGCGCGGCAGGCGCCGTGCCCGTCACCACGATCTCGCCCAGAGCAAAGCTGCTGCCCTGATCCGTGGGGGCGTCCTTGGCCATGGCTGGCGCAGCCAGACAGGTTGCGGCCAGCATCAGGCCGATAGGATATGCACGCATGATTGTTCTTCCCTGAAAAATCTTATGTTCAGCTCCCTTGGCAGGAGCCCTTGTTTGCTGTGCCCGATGCCCCGGGACGGCGGATCGCCGGGGCCCTGCATGGCCCGCCTTCCCTTGCCGGACGTTCTTCCCTCTGCTTTTGCCCCAAATAGAAAACGCCACCGGCCACGGTTCACGCGAACCGGACTGATGGCGCCTTTGCCATGTCGAACCCAGCGCCCCTGCAGACCGAATCTGCGGGCCGGATCGTCAGCCAGACAGCGATGCCATGGCGACCTTTTCGCTGATTTTTCACATTTCCCCGGCAGCCGCAACCCCTTTGTGCAACGCGGCAAAGCGGTGCGCGCTCCCTCCTCGGGAACCGGCGGGGGGCGGCGCGGTTGATGGTATGGAGCCATCCGGCTCAAGCATGAGGCTGCGCTCTGTCCCAGGAAACCGAACTCAAACTCGTGCTGCCCGCCCCCGCCGCAGAGGCCTTTCCCGGCTCCGCGCTGATCGCGCCCGCCCCCACCGTCCGCAAGCTGCAGGCCATCTATTTCGACACGCCCGATCACCTGCTGCACAAGGCCGGTGTCTCGCTGCGGATCCGCCGCTCGGGCCGCCAGCGCATTCAGACGGTCAAGGGCGCAGGCTCACGCGCGGCCGGGCTGTTCACCCGCCCGGAATGGGAGCGGCCCGTGCCCGGCGACGCCCCCCTGCTGGGCGACGACACGCCGCTGCCCGCGCTGCTGGGCCAGAATGCCGCCGCGCTGGCGCCCGCCTTCACGGTCAAGGTCGAACGCACGCTCTGGCTGCTGGACGAGGGCGAGGCCACCATCGAGATGGTGCTGGATCGCGGCACGGTGATCGCGGCGGAGCGCACCGCCCCGGTGTGCGAGATTGAACTCGAACTGCAAAAGGGCGAGCCGCACGCGCTTTTCGCGCTGGCCCGCAGACTGGCCGCAGCCCTGCCCCTGCGCCTTGGCGTGCTGAGCAAGGCGGAGCGCGGCTATGCGCTGCTGGGGCCGCTCCACGCCGCTTTCAAGGCCGAGACCGTCCAGCTTGACCCCGCCGCCACGGCCAGCGAGGCCTGCCGCGCCATCCTTGCGCTCTGCATCCGCCACTATCGCCTCAATGAGGAGTTGCTGCTGGCCGGGCGGGAGCCCGAAGCGCTGCATCAGGCGCGCGTGGCGCTGCGCCGCCTGCGCTCGGCGATGGCGATCTTCAAGCCGGTCCTCGCGCCCGCGGCGCTGGCGCATCTCCATGCCGAACTGCGCTGGCTGGGCGGCGTGCTGGGCGATGCGCGCGACCTTGATGTGCTGCTCGAAAAGGCCGAGCCCGGCAAGCTGCGTGACCACCTGCACTCCACGGCTGACAAGGCCCATGCCACCGTCCGCGCCGCGCTCGAGTCCCGGCGCTGCCTCAGCCTGCGGCTCGATCTGGCCGAATGGGCGGCGGTGGGCGCATGGCGGACGCCGCCCGCCCGCCCCGATCTACGCGACGCGCCCGCTCGCGACTACGCCGCCCATGCCCTGCAAAAGCTGCGCAAACGCATGAAAAAGCGCGGCGCCGGACTGGAAACGCTGAGCGATGAGGAACGGCATGCCCTGCGCAAATCCGCCAAGCGGCTGCGCTATGGCGTCGATTTTTTTGCCGGGCTCTTTCCCAAACACAAAGGGCGTAAGCGCAAGTTCGCCGCCTCCCTCGCCGCGCTGCAGGACAATCTGGGCGACCTCAACGATCTGGCCACCGCCCCCCGCCTGCTGGAACGGCTGGCGCTGGCGGACCAGCCCGACGCGCGTGATCTGCCGCATCATCGCGACAAGGCAAGGATTCTGACGCAGGCGCAGAAGGATTTCGACACGCTGATCGGGCGCAAGACGTTCTGGTCCTGAACCACGCAGGCCCGCCGCTAGGTGACGGGCAGGCGCTCGGCTCTGGTCAGGTCGGCGGCGGGGGGCACGCCGAACAGGCTTTTGTATTCGCGGCTGAATTGCGAGGGGCTGAGATAGCCCACCGCATAGGCGATGCGCGAGACGCTGTCGCCCCCCGCCGCCAGCATCCGCCGCGCTTCCAGCAGGCGGATGCGGCGCTGAAAGGCCAGCGGGCTGTAACCGGTGACGGCCTTGAAATGGCGATGGAACGAGGTGAGGCTCATCCCCACCATCGCCGCCAGTTCGGGGATGATCATCGGCTTTTCGGCGTTGGTGCAGATCCAGTCGGCCGCCAGCTTGATCTGACGCGAGCGGCTGTCACGCCGCCCCAATTGCCGCAGCGTTTCGCCCATAGAGCTTTGCAGCAGACGGTAATAGAGCTCGATCTCGTGATGGCGGGCCAGAAAGGCGTGGTCATCGGGCGCGCCCAGCAGGCCCACATAGCGGGTGAAGGCCTCCCCCACCGATCCGCCCAGATCGCCGCCCGCCGCCGAGCAGACCCAGCGCTCTTCCACCTTGGGCAGATCGAGCATGACATCAGTCAGCAGATCGACATCCAGATCCAGTTCGATGGCGACATAGGGCGCGGTGGGGCTCGCCGTGTCGATCTGGCCGACGAAGGGCATGCCAAAGGAGGTCGCCGCGCATTGCCCGGCGGCAAGCGTGAAACGGTTGCCGCCGACCGTCAGCGCCTTTTCGCCCTGAAGAACACCGTAAAACATGGGCTTGAACATGGCGGGCACCGGCGGCGTGGGGCGCGTGCTGGACCACACCTTCAGGCGCGGCAGCGGCGTCTCCACGCCATAGGCGCCCGGCAGGCGAGTGATGAAAGGCCGCACACTCTCCAACAGCCGATCCACGGCCAGCATCATCTCGCTCATGCTCCCCATCTAGGGTGATTGGCAGGATCGGGCAAGGCTCTGGCATGATCGGGAATGTCGGCGTGGATCGGGCCACCCATCTGGGGCCCGATCACAAGGAGACGATCATGTCAGAGCAAAAGACGGCATTGGTAACGGGTGCGAACAAGGGGATCGGGCGTGAAGTGGCGCGCCAGCTGGGCAGGCTGGGCCATAAGGTATGGCTCGGCAGCCGTGACGAGGCGCGGGGCCGCAAGGCCGAGGAAGAGCTGCGCGCCGAGGGCATCGATGCCCATTTCGTCCAGCTCGACATCACCGATGCGGCCAGCGTTCAGGCCGCCGTCGCCCATGTCGAGGCGCATTCGCCCCAGCTGGACGTGCTGGTCAACAATGCGGGGGTGGGCAGCGGCCTGATGAGCCCGGCCAGCACCGAAAGCCTTGCCGAAATCCGCGACAACTTCGAGATCAACTTCTTCGGCACGGTTCAGGTGACGCAGGCCTTCCTGCCGCTGGTCCGCAAGGCCCCCGGCGCGCGGATCGTGATGGTGAGCAGCGGGCTGGGCTCGATCACGCTGACCGGCGATATGAAGGCCCCCACCTGGAATTTGGCGGCGATGGGCTATTCGGCTTCCAAGGCGGCGCTCAACATGTTCACGGTCAAGCTGGCCAAGGAATTGCTGGCCGAGGGCATCAAGGTCAACGCCGCCTGCCCCGGCTCGGTGGCGACGGATATGGGCGGCCCCACCGCGCCACGCAGCGTGGAGCAGGGCGCGGCGATTGCCCTGCGCCTCGCCACGCTGGACTGGATGGGGCCGACGGGCGGCTTCTACCACGATGGCGACGGGCCAGGCATCGCGCCCTACGGCTGGTAAGCACAGGGAGCGGGGGCAGGCCACCTGCCCCCGCTTTCACCCCGCCCCTGCTGTTTAGCGACGATGCCCGCTGGTCATGCTGCGCAGCACGCCGTCGCGGCGGATCAGCCCGTGGAACAGGGCGGCGCTCAGATGGGCCAGCACCAAAGCGAAGAACAGCAGCGCCACCACCGTATGCGCCAGACGCAGCAGGGCGTAGAGTTGCAGATCATGCGGCAGGATCGGCGGCAGCGACACACTCCCCGCCACCACCGGATACCCCCCGGCGGACAGCATCGCCCAGCCGATCAGCGGCATGCCCACCATGCTGGCATAAAGCAGCACATGCGAGGCCTTGGCCACCAGCTTCTGAGGGCCCGGCAGATCGGCGGGCAGCGGCGGTGCGCCGGTCAGCAGCCGCAAAGGCAGGCGCAGCAGCACCAGCACCAGAAGGGCGATCCCGACCGGACGATGCAGCGCCAGCAGCGCCGGATAGAGCGGCCCGGCAGTCGAAACCATGCCCACGCCGATAAACAGCATGGCCAACACCATCAGCGCCATCAGCCAGTGAAGCAGGCGCAGCAGCGGGTGGAAATCCCTGGGGTGACGGCTCATTGGCTCTTCTCCCTGGCGCTGTCCTGGCCGATGGCGCTGGGATGCGCCCCCTCCCCGGCCCGCCGCGTGAAGGAGGAGGAATAGGTTCCGGACCGCGCCCCCAGCAAGGGATCGTCAGAGGGGCTGATCCCGGGCGGCAGGATGGTGGGATCGAAGTTGAGATCGCGGCAGGCGCCGGCCTCTTCCGGCTGGACGGCGGTGAGGGTCAAAACCCCCGCCTCCACGCTGCGGTGGGGGCCGCTCCATGCCACGGTGGCCTTGTTGGTCACGTCACCCGGATTGGCGACCACCAGCTTCAGATGCCAGCGCGAGGGGCCTTTGGCGGTGCGGGCGATCATCTCCCTGAACAGGGCGTCGCGCGGCAGATCGGCCAGTCTGGTCTTGTCGAGGCCGGTCAGCGGGGCCTCGGGTTCGAACTGCCAGCGCACCATATGCTGCGCGCCGGAGGCATCGATGAAGCGGAAGGCGTTGATGCTGTAATAGGTGGCGTTGGCGAAGCTGTCGGGCAGGATCGCCTTGGCCATATAGCCCTGAAACGCCGTCACCTCGGGATGGGCGGCAAGGAAGGGTTTCAGCACGGCGAGATCGGGCTTGCCCGTCCGGGGATCGGGGGTGGTGGCCTTCATCAGCCCCACGAAAGAGGCGACATCGGCCACCGGGAAGATCGGCGTATGATCCATCGCCATGCGCCATTCCTGCCCATCGGGCGTGCGCAGCATCAGCGCCATCGAATGGAACACATTGCGCCCGTCGCCTGCCAGCGGATTGCCGCCGCCCAGCGAGAAGCGGCCCATCACCGGATAGGCGCCAGCACGAAAGGCCGAGGCGGTGGACAGCGCCGTGCCCTCGCCATTGGCCGCGAAGGAGCCGCTGAAGCACAGACCCTTGGCATGCGCGCGGCGATAGCCGGGAAAGCGCCCGCCATTGCCCTCCAGCGCATTGGCCACCTCGCCGCCGCTGATGCGGTGCGGACCGATCAGCCCTCCGGCCCAGGCCAGGCCCAGCGATAGCGACACGGCGACAGCGCCGATCAGCGCCATGGGTGCAAATGGAGGTTTCTCATGAGCCGGCACGGTGAGCATCCTGTCAATGGAACTGGCGGACGCGGGGCATGATGCCTTGCGCCTCTCTCCCTGTGTACGGTGACAGGATCGCACAGGATTCGCGCCCTTGCATCTTTTTCCTGACGCGGGGGCTAACCCTCCCTCAGCCGCGCAGCGATCTCATGCACCACCGGCATCAGCTGGCTGACATCATCGATCACATAATCGGCCCCCGCATCGCGCAGCAACCGGGCCGAGGCTTCGCGGCGCGCATGGCGTTCGCTGTCCGGCAGAGCGCGGTAATCGGCAAGGGTGAGCCCCATGCCATTGCCCGATGCGGCCAGACCCACCGTCCAGCAGCCCGCTTCCCGGCCCTCGATGATGCCGACGGGCGCGTCGTCCACCTTGATGCAGCGGCGGGCGGGCCATGCGTCCAGAGCGATCAGCGCGGCCCATGTCATCAGGGGCGCGGGCCTGCCGCTGGGGGTCTCTCCGGCGCAGATCACCGCCTCGGGCGCATAACCCTGCGCGGCGGCCAGCGGCAGGATCGGGGCCATCATCTCGCGCGTGTAGCCGGTGCCCGAGCCGATGCGGATGCCCAACTGGCGCAGGGCCTTGGCGGTCTCGGCCGCGCCGGGGATGAGCGTGGCGGACGCCGCCGCCGCCTGCATCGCCGGTTCCAGCCTTGCATAAAGCGCCTGCACATCGCCTTCATCGGGCAGGCTGCCGCGTGCGGCCTGCCAGCGCGCGGCGAGTTCACGCCTGGTCAGAATGGCGCGCAGATGATCCAGCTTGGCCTTGCCCATATCGGCGCGGGCCTCGGCATCGGTGAGCGCAATCCCCTCGCGAGCGAACACCGAGATCAGCGCCTCGACCGGGGCCATGCAGCCGAAGTCGATCATCGTGCCCGCCCAGTCGAAGACCACCGCCTTGATGGGGAAAGCTGATACGGTCATGCAGCGGCTCCCACCTTCAGGCCCGCCAGATCGGCCAGCACCTTTTCGGCAATGCCAAAGCCGGTGGAGGCCCCGGTGCCGCTGGTGACGATCACCAAGCGCACGTTCTCGGCAGGCGTGTCGATCAGGAAGGTTCTGTCCGCCGCGACGGCATAGGTGCCCGTCCAGCGCTCGATCACCGGGGGGACCGGGCCGCCCAGCGCCGTGGCATATTCCTGAAGGATATCCTCCTCGGCGCTGGCGGGGGCGAAGGGGGGCGGCACATCGGCGTAATGATGGCTGTCGCCCACGATCAGGCTGCCATCGGTGCCCTGCGCCACGATCAGATGGACGCCATTGTCGAACAGGCGCGGCACCTCGGCGCGCAGGCGGGCCTCCAGCGCGCGGGCTTCGGGCAGAGCGCCATAGCCGCGATAGCGCACCAGCCCGAGGTCGGACATGATCGCGCCGGGCAGCCTGACCCCCGGATTGCCCAGCCGCAGCATCGACAGGCGGCAGCGGGTAAGGCCATAGGCCGCGATCCGCTCGGGATAGAGCGTGTTGAAATCATCGCCCGGGCAGACCACCACCTGCCCGACCTCCACCACCCCGCGCGAGGTGGCGAGGCGGGGCGGGGCAACCTCATGCACGGCGGTTCTGGTCATCACCGTCACGCCCATCTGTTCGGCGAGGAAGGCGGTGATGCGGGGAATGGCGAAGCGGGATTCGACGCGGATCTCATGCGGGCTGTGCAGCGCGCCCATCAAATCCGCCCCGCCCATGCCGCCCGATGCCGCACGGAAGGCTGCGGCATCCAGCAGGCGGCACCCCTCGCCCATTTCGGTGTTCAGGAAAGCCTCGATCACGGCCACGGCCTCGCTCGAGCGGGCGGTGAGATAGAGGCCCTCATGCTCGATGGGGATGGCGGCGCGCGGCGCCAGATCGGCCCAGATGTCGCGGGTGCGGCGGGCGAGCTGCCAGCTGGTGCCGCGCTCCTGACCCGTGACGGTGATAAAGCCGAAATTGCGGATCGAGGCGCCGCTGGCCGCGCCGTCGCGCTCGATCAGCACCACCTTCAGGCCTTCGCGCGCCGCGACATAGGCATGGGCCAGCCCCAGAATGCCGCCGCCCACCACCGCCAGATCATAGGTCCGCGTCATCGTCTCTCCGTTCAAGCATGGTGCGAAAAAGTGGGCACCGGTTTTTCGCAAAAACGATGCGACAACAAAAACTAGCGCCAATCGGCCAGAGCACTGCCGAGGTGCGTTTTGAGGTCATCGAGCCAGGGTTCGAAGGCGCGCCACTGGTCCATGCCGTCACGGAAGATCGGGCGGCGGACCTGCTCGCTCGACGGCGTGCGGACGGCGCGGCGGTTCTGGTGGAAGTTGAGGCAGGCCTCGTCAAACGGCAGGCCGCAATAATCGAGCAGGCGGCGAACCTGCGTTTCCAGATCCTCGATCACATCCTCATGCAGCACACGCAGCACGCGGCCCGGCAGCGCCGCATCCCAATGGCGCATCAGATCGAGATAGGTGCGGTAATAGCGGGCGATATCTTCCAACGAATAGGTGAACTCCTGCCCCTGCGCGAAGAGCTGCTTCAAATTGGAGAAGCAACAGGACATCGGATCGCGGCGGGTGTCGATGATCTTCGCATGCGGCAGGATCAGATGGATCAGCCCGATATGGCGGAAGTTGTTGGGCATCTTGTCGATGAAAAAGGGGCGGCCCAGACTGCGCTGCGCCTGCGTTTCGGCCAGATAGCGCTCGCCCAGGGCCCGGCATTGCATGGGGCTAAGGGCGGCCAGCGAGCCGGGATAGGCGGGCGCATCGATATCATGATCGCGGCCTTGCAGCTCCAGCGCCATGCGCTGGATATCGGGCAGTTCCTGCGTGCCCTCGATCTGGGGATGGCTGGCGAGGATCTGCTCGATCAGCGTCGAGCCCGAACGCGGCAGGCCCAGCACGAAGATCGGATCGGGCGCGGCGGCCCCCCAGCCCTCGCGCGCGGTGAAGAAGGCATTCGTGCAGACCTGCTTTTGCAGGCGCGTGTTGGTTTCGAGGATTTCGGGGCGATACTGGCTGGCCTCGCGCTGCAGCGCGTTGCCGCGCGCGTAATGCCGCCATGATTGCTGCGGATCGCCCGCATCCTCCAGCGCCTTGCCCAGCGCGAAGTTGAGATGCACCCGGTCCGCCGCCCCGGTGGCGGGCGCAACCTCGGCTGCGCGCATGATCTCCACGGCCTCGGGGGTGAAGCGATAGGTTTTCAGATTGGCCAGGCTCCACCATGCGTCGCCGAAATCCGGGCGCAGATCGGCGGCATGGGTGTAGGCGGCGATCGCCTCGGGCAGACGCCCCAGCGTTTTCAGGGCATGGCCCAGCCAGAGATGCAGATCGGCCAGATAAAGGCGCAATTCGCCATCATCCCCCGGCACGGCGGGCAAATCGGCCAGAATGGCGCGGTAAAGCGCGATGGCCTCCTCATGATGGCCCAGCCCGACGGCAATCGTGGCGTCCAGACGCTTCAGATCGGCGCTGCCTTGCGCGCGCAAGGGCGCCAGAGCCTCGCGCGCCTCGGGATATTTGTGGCGGGCGATCAGCGTCTCGACATACTCCTGCCGCGCCGCCTGGTGATCGGGGGCCAGAGTCAGCACGCCGGCATAAAGCACCTCGGCATCGTCGAGCACATCATGCGCCACGCCGATTTTCGCCAGCAGGCGCATCGCCTCGGGATGGTCGCCATGGGTGAGGAGGAAGCGGCGGGTCAGCGCCTCGGCCTCGTCCAGATCGCCATCGGAGAAGAGGCTGGTCGCCTCCACCACCGGTTCGGGCAGGGCGCGCAGGGTGTGGACATGCGCCTCGGCTTTGCGCGCATTGTCCATGTCGCCGGTGAGGCGGTAGACGCCCGAAAGCATCTTCCAGCTGTGAGGCAAGGCCGGATTGATGCCCACGGCCACCAGCAGCGCGGCAATCGCGGCAGGCGCATCGCGGCGGGCGATGTGGCACAGGCCGCGCTCCTGATGCAGCAGGCTGTAGCGCGGGTGCGCCGCCTCCAGCGCGGCCAGTTGCGTCAGGGCCTGATCGATGCGGCCCAGAAAACGCAGGCTGGTGGCGTGGATCAGCCGCAGATCGCGATGGTCCGGCCACCTGTGCAGCATATCGCCGGCTTCGCGGGCCACAGCCTCATGCTGCCCTGCCCCTTGCGCGCTGCGCAGCCGGGCCAGCTCGGCGTCGGGCAGGGTGTCGGGGGTGAGCAGCATGGGCGGTTCCGTAAGCGAAGGCGATGTCATGGAAGGCTTGGTCATGGGCAGGGCGTCTGCCGCCCCGCCCATGACAGTATCGTGACAGTGCCCGCGCGATCAGAGATCGAGCGAGAATTTCACGCCATAGGTCATCGGCCGCAGCGGCAGCTGCGACTTGATGAACTGCACCGAGGAGGTGAAGGTGGAGGCATGGTTGTTGGTCAGGTTCTGACCGAAGACCGACATGCTCCAGTTGTTGTGCTTGAAGCCGAACTGGGCATCGGCCTGCGCATAACCGGCCATATGGTAACGCAGCAGGGTCGTGCCCGGCACCGTTACGCCATCGCCCGAAGGATAGGTGGAGGGCTGGTTCCACATCGGCCCGTTGTACGACACTGCGCCCGAGACGAACCAGTCATAACCGCCGCGCCCGGCCCAGTCATAGCGCACGCGGGCATTGCCCTGCACATGGGGGCTGTAGGGCGTGGTGCCGCCGATCTCGCCGAAGGGGCTCTGCACCGACTTCTGCACGCCGCCGGGATAATAGCTGGTGATGCACTTGCCATTGTTGACCGAGGCCGGGTTGTTGGCCACCAGACAGGGCGAGGTCGACTGCTTGCTGTCATTGTAGGTGCCACCCAGCTGCACCGAAAGGCCTGTCATCGGGCGCGCGAAGATCTGCGCCTCCACACCCTTCACATGATAGCTGGGGCCGTTGGTGGCGAAGCTGGTGTTGCCGAAGCCGCCCGCCGGATTGTAGAAGTTGATGATCGCGTTCTGCCAGACCATGTAATAGCCCGAGAGATTGAACTGCACCTTGTGGTTCAGCAGATCGGTCTTCAGGCCCAGCTCCCAGTTGGTGAGCGTATCGGGCTGATAGCCGTTGGGGCGCTTGAGCTGGGGCGTGCCGTTCTGGTCGGGCAGCACCAGGCTGCTCGAACGGTTGAAGCCGCCGGGGCGGAAGCCCTGGCTGAACAGCGCATAGACCATGGTGTGGTCGCGCGGTTTCCAGGTGATCTCGGCCTTGCTCTTGAAACCGTGATAGGTGACGTGGTTGTTGGCCGCATCGATGTTGACCTGACCCGCCGTACCGCAGGAAATGGTCTGATAGCAGGCGCTTGGCACCGTGCCGAACTGCGAACCGACTTCATATTCCTTGTAGCGGTAATAGCGCGTGCCGCCGCTCAGGGTCAGATTGTGCAGGATGTCGACATCCGCCGAGCCGAAGAAGGCCAGCTGGTCATAGCCGCGCGTCACGTCTTCACCGAAAGCGGTGTTGCCCGGCTCGAGCCCCGGCTGGTTGGCGGTGCTGCCCGGCGCCGTCGACACCGCGCCCGAGCAGACCGCATTGGCCGCGATCAGCTGCTGGGTGCAACTTGGGATGGACTTGTAGTTGAAGCGCATCACGTCCTGAATGACGAACTTTTCCCAGTAAGCGCCGCCGATCACGCGGATGCGCTTGTTCTCGGGGCTCTGGAAGCGCACTTCCTCGCTGTGATGCGTGTTGCGCATCGTGTCGTCCCAATAGGCGATCGGCGAGTAGCAGAAGGTCGATCCCGTGCCCCAGCCGGTGGCCTTGCCGCTGCACTGGTAATACATGCCGCCGCCGGTGCGCGAATAGTTGGAATAATCCTGCTGGTTGGAGATGTGGCGCGTCATATAGGCGCCGGTGTAGACCATCTTCCAGTCGCCGATCTTGCCGTTCAGCGTCCAGGCGGTGTTCCAGTAGGTGTCGGTGTTCCACTGCGGCGTGAAGGTGGTGGTCTGCAGGCTGCCCAGCTGCTGGAAGTCGCTGCCCACCGGGAAGGTGCTGGACGAGCCCTGCGCGTTGAGGTGCTGATAGCTCTCGGTCACCAGCAGGTTCCAGTCCGGCGTGATGTCCCACAGGGCCTCGACGCGGCCGCCGGTGTAGTCGACCGGGTTGAAGTCATGCTTGGCCAGCGCGTAATTGTTGTAGACGCCGCCGTTCGCCTGATTGGTGGCGCTGGGGATGAAGCCATAGTTCACGCTGCCCGCATCGGTGGCGCGGCGCGTGAAGGTGCTGGGCACGTTGTCGATATAGCCGCCCTGATGGTCGCTGTAGATCAGCGCGCGCACGGCCAGCTTGTCCTTGATGACGGGGATGTTGATCACCGCCTGGCCCGAGGCATTGGGGGCGCCGCCCGCCGTGCCGCCGAAGCTGCCGGCCAGATGGACTTCCCATTTGTCCAGCTTGGGCTTGGCGGTGATGTAGCGCACCGCGCCCGCTTCCGCGCCGCCGCCGAACAGCGTGCCCTGCGGGCCTTCCAGCACTTCGACGCGCTCGATATCGGCCATGTAGACGTCGGCGTTGCGGCCCGGGAACTGCATCGACTGGTCGTCAAGATAGAGCGCCACATTGGGGAAAGGCGCGATGGTGCCCGCCGACTGCCCGCCCGCAAAGCCCGTGGAGAGGCCGCGCATGAAGATCGCGCCCTGCCCGGGGCCGTTGCTGGAGAAGGTGACATTGGGGGTGAACTTCAACAGATCGTTGAAATTGTTCACATTGAGCTGGGCCAGCGACGCGCCCGACAGCGCCTGAAGCGTCATCGGCACCGACTGGATCGACTCGCTGCGGCGCGTGGCGGTGACGACGATGTCGCCCGCGCTTTCCGCAGCCGGCGCGCTTTCGGCGGCAGGAGCGGGAGCCTCATCGGCAAAAGCCTGCGTGCCCGTGAGCGCGAGGCCCGCGCAAGACAGCATAAGCCCGGATTTGAGCAGGTTGGAACGGATGGTCATGGTGCCCTCATGGATGACGAACTGTCGTTCTGTGCAGGCGGCGTCCCTGTGCTTCGGGGCGCTCGCCGTGTTGGGCGCGTGTTTGTCAAAAGGCCGGGCGGGCGGCCAATATATATCGGCTAAGGCTTTTATAGGTCTGATCTATAAAAGATGCGCCGGTCACTGCCCTGTCACAATCGAGGCGTAAAAAATCCATAACAAACACAGCGAGATAGGGCATATGGGGGCCGTCAATCACCAGCATCTGCGTGCCTTTCACGCCGTGGCCAGCGAAGGCAGCTTCAGCCGCGCGGCGCGCAGGCTCAACATCTCGCAGCCGACATTATCACAGCAAATCAAAGCTTTGGAAACACGCCACCGCGCCCAGCTGTTCGAAGGCCGCCGCCGCCCGCTGCAATTGACGCCGATCGGCGAGGAATTGTTACAACTCACCCGCCGCATGTTCGCCACCGCCGAGGAGATCGAGACGCTGCTCGATGAAAAGGTGAACACCGAGGGGCAGCGCATCCGCCTCATTTCGGACTCGCCGGTGCATGCCGCGCGCCTCGCCCAAACCATCATGCAGATGGAAAGCGGCATCGAGGTGGAGGTGCAGATCGACAATTCCCGCAACACCCTGGCCCATCTGCTGGATGCGCGGGCCGATGTAGGGATCATCAGCGATCCGCAGGTCGATCCGCGGCTGTTCTACCGGCCCCTGTTCGTCGATGCTCTGGCGGTGGTGGTGGCCAGTGGCCATCCCCTGGCGGGGGCGGCAAGCTTCCCCCTGTCGCGCCTGACCGAGGAATGCCTGCTGGTGCGCGAAATCTCGTCCAAAACGCGCGGGGCGATGGAAAGCCTGCTCAACGCCCATGACATCGTGCCCGCCCGCAAGATCGAGCTGCACAGCCGCGAAACCATCCGCGAGGCGGTCGCGCTGGGCCTTGGCGTCAGCCTGTTCTTCGCCAGCGAATGCCCGCCCGATACACGTCTTTCAGCGATCCAGCCCGACGCCCAGCCCGATCCGGCGCTGCTGACCAATTACTTCGTCTGCCGCAGCGAACAGCGCCGCTCGGGCCTGATGCGGATGATGATCCAGGCGGTGGAGACCATGCCCGCCTCCATCCCGCGCCACCATGCGATCAAGGCGCCCGCGGTCGAGGAAAGCCCGTGATCGGCAGTCTGTCGGCAATCGGTCATAGAAAGCATCCATAATCATGGGCATCCCTGAACCGCGCCGCGAAAGTCTTATGCCTCACGCCGCCCCTTCCAAGCCGACGCAGTGGCTCTCGCGCCTCTCGCCCATCGCCTTTGGCGTCTATGCCGGCTTGATGGCGTTTGGCGTCTATTTTGCGATGTATGCCTTTCGCAAACCCTTTGCCGTGGCCGATTTCACCGGGCTGACCGCCTTCGGCATGGATTACAAGATCGCGCTGGTGATCGCTCAGGTGGTGGGTTACGCGCTGGCCAAGATGGTGGGGGTGAAGGTCATCTCCGAACTGCCCGCCCACCGCCGCGTGGCAGGCATTCTGGCGCAGATCGCGCTGGCCGAGGCGGCGCTGGTGCTCTTCGCCCTGATCCCCGCGCCATGGAATGTGGCCTGCCTGTTCCTCGACGGCCTCGCGCTGGGGATGATCTGGGGCATGGTCTTCGCCTTTGTCGAGGGGCGGCGCCAGTCCGAACTGATCGCGGCGATCCTGTGCGCCAGCTTCATCCTCTCCTCCGGCACGGTGAAGGCGGTGGGCGAGTGGGTGCTGTTGCAGGGGCTCAACCCCTTCTGGATGCCCGCGGCCAGCGGCGCGCTCTTCACCCCGCTGCTGCTGGCCTGCCTTTACGGCCTCTCGATCCTGCCCGAACCCGACGCACGCGACATCGCCGAACGCATCGAGCGCAAACCGATGGACGCCGCCGCCCGCGCCCGGTTGTGGAGCCGCTATGCGGTGGGCCTCACCGGCCTGATCCTGCTCTATGTGATGCTGACGGCGCTGCGCGATTTCCGCGATAACTTCTCCGCCGAGATCTGGCGCGAGGTCGGCCATGGCGGTCAGGCCGAGATCTTCGCATGGAGCGAAATCCCTGTCAGCATGGTGGTGCTGGCCGCGCTGGGCTGCACGATGGTGTTTCGTGACAACCGCAAGGCGGTGGCGGCCAATATGGTGCTGGTCGGGCTGGGGCTGGTGATGGCGGGGGGCGCTTCGCTGGGGTTTGCGGCGCATAGGGTCGGTTCGGTCTCGTGGATGATCCTGCTGGGCGCGGGGCTGTATCTGGCTTACACGCCCTTCAACGGCATCCTGTTCGACCGGCTGGTGGCCAGCGGCGGCACGCCGGGCAATGCCGGTTTCATGATCTATCTGGCCGACGCTTTCGGCTATGGCGGCACGATCCTGCTGCTGCTGGTGCGTAACCTGCCCGAATTCCAT
Organism: Novosphingobium rosa NBRC 15208; assembly: GCF_001598555.1. Lineage (GTDB taxonomy): Bacteria > Pseudomonadota > Alphaproteobacteria > Sphingomonadales > Sphingomonadaceae > Novosphingobium > Novosphingobium rosa. The sequence goes on along the minus strand of NZ_BCZE01000015.1, from coordinate 34,955 downwards.
CTGAGCTGGACGCATTTCCTGATCGAGATCAGCCTGGCCACCAGCGGGCTGGGCCTTGCCCTGCTGATCTTCGCATGGAGCTGGTTTGACAGGCGTTTGAGCCAGGCCGATCAGCCAGTTCCGGCGCTTTAGGTTATGGGATCGCCCCGCATCGCGCTGGCATCCAGCACCGTTTCCATCGCCACATAGGTCGATGTGCTGGCCACATGCGGCAGGGCGGAAATCTTCTCGCCCAGCACGATGCGATAGCGCCAGATGTCGCTGGTGCGCACCTTCAGCAGATAATCGAAGCTGCTGGCGATCATATGGCACTCCTCCACCTCGGGGATCAGCCGGACCGCGCGGTTGAAGGCCAGCAGCGCCGCCTCACGCGTGTCGGCCAGCTTGACCTCGGCGAAGGCGACATGATCGAAACCCAGCCTGGTGGGATCGACGATGGCACGAAAGCCCTTGATCACCCCGGCCTCCATCAGCCGCTTCAGCCGCACCTGACAGGGCGTTTTGGAAAGTCCCACCACCTCGGCCAGATCGGTGATGGTCATCCGCCCGTCTCTGGTCAAAGCGGCAATGATCTTGCGGTCGAAATCGTCCATATCGACCACGATCCGATCCCCATCCATGCAATCCGCCCTCTCGCAAGCCAAAATTTGGTGAATTCGCCTAGCACAACGCGATAATTGGCCGGATCGCCAAATGCAAATCCATTAGAGTGCCGCGATGACCCAGACCGCGCCGCGCCCCTTCGCCCATTTCGCTCCCCCCATCCGCCCGGCCACGCCCTTGCGCGCGGCGATCACGGCGGCCTATCGGCGCGATGAGGTGCTCTGCCTCACCCCGCTGATCGCTCAGGCGACGCTGGCCCCGGCCATGAAGGCGCAGGTCGCCCGCACCGCCACCGCACTGGTCAAGGCCCTGCGCAGCCAGCCCAAGCGCGGCGGCGTGGAAGGTCTGGTGCAGGAATATGCGCTCTCCAGCCAGGAGGGCGTGGCGCTGATGTGCCTGGCCGAGGCCCTGCTGCGCATCCCCGACGCCGCCACCCGCGACGCGCTGATCCGCGACAAGGTCTCGATGGGCGACTGGCGCGCGCATCTGGGCGGCGGCAAGTCGATCTTCGTCAACGCCGCCACCTGGGGTCTGGTCGTCACCGGCAAGCTGGTGGGCAGCGTGGATGAAACCGGGCTTTCCGGCGCCCTCACCCGGCTGGTGGCCCGCGCGGGCGAACCCGTGATCCGCCGCGGCGTCGATATGGCGATGCGCCTGATGGGCGAGCAGTTCGTGGCGGGCGAAACCATCGAGGAAGCCCTGCGCCACGGCAAACGCATGGAGGCCAAAGGCTTCCGCTACAGCTACGACATGCTGGGCGAAGCGGCCACCACCGCCGCCGATGCAGACCGCTTCCACAAGGATTACGAGCAGGCGATCCACGCCATCGGCAAGCAGACCAGCGGCGCCAGCGTCTACGAACGCGCGGGGATTTCGATCAAGCTCTCGGCGCTGCATCCGCGCTACAGCCGCTCGCAGGCGCGGCGCGTGATGGACGAGCTGCTGCCCCGCGTGAAGCAGCTCGCCCTGCTGGCCCAAAGCTACAACATCGGCTTCAACATCGATGCCGAGGAGCAGGACCGGCTGGAACTCTCGCTGGATCTGCTGGAAAGTCTGGCCTTCGATCAGGATCTGGCCGGGTGGGATGGCCTCGGTTTCGTGGTGCAGGCCTATGGCAGGCGCTGCCCCTTCGTGCTGGACTGGATGATCGATCTGGCGCGGCGCAGCGGGCACCGCTTTATGGTGCGTCTGGTCAAGGGCGCCTATTGGGACGCCGAGATCAAGCGCGCCCAGCTCGACGGCCTGCCCGATTTCCCCGTCTACACCCGCAAGAACCACACGGATGTCGCCTATATCGCCTGCGCCCGCCGCCTGCTGGCCGCGCCGGACGCGATCTTCCCGCAATTCGCCACGCATAACGCCCAGACGGTGGCGACGATCCACCATCTGGCGGGCGACGATTTCACCAGCACCCGCTACGAATTCCAGTGCCTGCACGGCATGGGCGAGGCGCTTTACAGCCATGTCGTCGCCCCCGAAGGCCTGTCACGCCCCTGCCGCATCTATGCGCCGGTGGGCACGCATGAGACGCTGCTGGCCTATCTGGTGCGCCGCCTGCTGGAGAATGGCGCCAACTCCTCCTTCGTCAACCGCATCGGCGATGAGGCGATTGCCGTGGAGGAACTGGTGATCGACCCCGTGGAGACCACCCTGCGCGAGAACCCCGCAGGCGCGGCGCACCCTCTGATCGCCCTGCCCCTCGCGCTCTATCCTGATCGCAGCAACTCCGCAGGCCTCGATCTGAGCGATGAAACCGTGCTGGCCACACTCAACGCAACCCTGCCCGAAACCCAAGCATGGCAGGCCGCCTCCGCCGAGGGCGCCGGCACGCCCGTCACCATCCGCAACCCGGGCGATCTGCGCGATATCGTCGGCACTGCGCTGCATGCCGATCCCGCGCAGGTCGAGCGCGCCATGGCCCGCGCCGCCGCCAGCGACTGGCGGCACACGCCCGTCCACCAGCGCGCCGCCATGCTGGAAAGCGCCGCCGATGCCATGCAAGAGCGCATGCCGGTGCTGCTGGGCCTGATCGCGCGCGAGGCAGGCAAATCCCTGCCCAACGCCATCGCCGAAGTGCGCGAGGCCGTGGATTTCCTGCGCTATTACGCCCATCAGGCCCGCGAGACGCTGGGCAGCGGGCAGCAGGCGCTGGGCCCGGTGGTCTGCATCAGCCCGTGGAACTTCCCGCTGGCGATCTTCACCGGGCAGGTTGCCGCCGCGCTGGTCGCGGGCAATCCAGTGCTGGCCAAGCCCGCCGAGGAAACCCCGCTGATCGCGGCGGAGGCGGTGCGCCTGCTGCATGAGGCGGGCGTTCCCGCCGATGCCCTGCAGCTCCTCCCCGGCGATGGCGCCATCGGCGCGGCGCTGGTGGCCTCTGCGCAGACTTGCGGCGTGGTCTTCACCGGCTCCACCGAGGTGGCGCGGCTGATCCAGCGCCAGCTCTCCACACGCCTGCTGCCCTCGGGTCGCCCCATTCCCCTGATCGCCGAGACCGGTGGGCAGAACGCGATGATCGTCGATTCCTCGGCGCTGGCCGAGCAGGTGGTGGCCGATGTCATCGCCTCGGCCTTCGACAGTGCGGGGCAGCGCTGCTCGGCGCTGCGCATCCTGTGCCTGCAGGAAGACGTGGCAGACCGCACCCTCACCATGCTGCGTGGCGCCTTGCAGGAACTGCGCATCGGTCGCACGGACAAGCTGGCGGTGGACATCGGCCCGATCATTTCCGCCGAAGCGCGCGACAGCATCGAAGCGCATATCGCCAAGATGCAGGCCAAGGGCTGCGCCATCACCCTCCAGACCCTGCCCGAGGACGCCGCCCATGGCACCTTCGTGGCCCCCACCATCATCGAGATCGCCAGCATCGCCGATCTGGAGCGCGAGGTTTTCGGCCCCGTCCTCCATGTGATCCGCTATGCCCGCGAGGATCTCGACGCGCTGATCGATGCCATCAACGCCACCGGCTACGGCCTGACCTTCGGGCTGCACACGCGGCTCGACCATGTGATGGCGCAGGTGACGGGGCGGATCGCGGCGGGCAATCTCTATGTGAACCGCAATGTGATCGGCGCGACGGTGGGCGTGCAGCCCTTTGGCGGACGCGGCCTGTCGGGCACCGGCCCCAAGGCGGGCGGCCCGCTCTATCTGGGCCGGCTGGTGAGCACGCCTGCGCCGGCGGAAGCGCGCGACACCGCCCTGCCCAAGCCGCTGGCGGATTTCATCCATTGGCTGGAAACCAGGGGCGAAAAGGCCGCCGCCGCCACCGCGCGCGGCTATGGCGCCCGCAGTCGTCTGGGCCAGAGCCATGACCTCACCGGCCCGGTGGGCGAAAGCAATGTCTATGCGCTGCATCCGCGTGGCCGCGTGCTGATGGCTCCCGCCACGCCCGCCGGGCTCTACGACCAGATCGCCGCCGTGCTGGCCACCGGCAACCATGGCGTGGTGGAGGTGATGCCCCTGCCCGCCGATCTGCCTGCCAGCGTGAAGGCCCGTCTCTCCGGCGACACCGCCCCCGATCTCTCCGCCGCGCTGGTGGAGGGGGATCAGGCGGCTGTCCTCTCGCTGACCGCAAGGCTGGCGGCCCGCCCCGGTCCGATCGTCTCGGTGCATGCGGTGGAGACCGGCACGCAGGGCGCCTATCCGCTGGACTTCCTTGTCGATGAGGTGGTGATCTCCACCAACACCACCGCGGCGGGCGGCAACGCCAGCCTGATGGCGATTGCCTGATCCCTGTTCAGCCGCCCCTGCAGGCGATAGGGATGCAGCCATGACGGATCAGACACTTCCCCGCATCGGCATCATCGGAACGGGCCGGGTCGCCCGGGCGCTGGCCCTGGGGCTGGCCCCTTACGCGGAAGGCGAGCCCCTGATGTGGGGCCGCTCCACCGCCGCGCCCAGCCTTGACGCGCTGGTGCAGGCCAGCGACATCATCGCCATCGCCGTGGCCGATGATGCGCTGGCCGGCGTGGTGGCCGATCTGGCGAGCAAGGGTGCTTTCGGCCACGCCCCGCTGGTGTTCCATGTCAGCGGCAGCCATGGGGTGGGCACTCTGGCGGCGCTGGCGGAAAAAGGCGCTCTGACCGCCGCCATCCACCCGGCCATGACCTTCACCGGCGACCCTGCCGGAGAGGTGCGGCGCATGATCGGCGCGCGCTTCGCCGTCACCGGATCGAGCGAGAACGCCAGCGCGCGCGCCCGGCATATCGTCCAGCTGCTGGGCGGCTTGCCCGTGACAGTGGCCGAGGAGCACCGCGCGCTTTACCATGCAGCCCTGTGCCATGGGGCCAATCATCTCGTCACGCTGCTGGCCGGATCAGCGCAGGCCCTGCGCGCGGCGGGGGTGGCGGAACCCGAAGCCCTGCTCGCCCCGCTGGTCCGCGCGGCGCTTGAGAATGCTCTGGCGAAAGGGTTTGCGGCTCTGTCCGGCCCTCTGATGCGCGGCGATGGAGAGACCATCCACCATCACCTCGCGGCGATGGACAAGGATGCCCCGGATCTGTCCCCGGCCTACCGCGCCATGGCGCTGGCCACGCTGGATGCGTTGGAGCGCTCGGGCCGCCCGGCGGCGGAGCGCATCAGGCGGGAACTGGACGCGGCTGGCTAACGGGCGGGCAGGCGTTCTTGCGCCGGGTCACCGGACCGTCACAAGCTTCTCCTGACTGTCACCAAGTCATCACGGAGCCGCGCTAGGGCTTCAGAATGACTGATTTCACCTCCGCCGCCGCCACCATTCTGCAGGTAGGCAAGCGCCTCGATGCACGCGGCCTCGCGCCTGCCGGCGCGGGCAATTATTCGCTGCGTCTCGATGATGGCAGCATCGCCATCACGGTTTCGGGCGCGCATAAAGGCAAGCTGACTCAGGATCAGGTGATGCGCGTCGATGCGCGGGGCGTGGCGCTCGATCATCGCAAGCCCTCGGCGGAAACGCTGCTGCACGCCCTGATCTATGCGCAGGACGCCGGGGCGGGAGCGGTGCTTCACACCCATTCCATCGCCGGAACCGTGCTGAGCCGCGCTCTGGCCGGGCGCGACGCCATCGTGCTGGAAGGCTATGAGGTGCAAAAGGCGTTCCCGGGCGTCACCACCCATGACTGCGCGGTGGCCATGCCGCTCGTGGACAATACGCAGGACATGCCCGCTCTGGCCGAGCAGCTTAAACCGCTGCTGGGCGCGATGCCTGCCTTCTACATTCGCGGCCATGGCCTCTACGCCTGGGGCCCGACCATGGAGCAGGCCGAAGTGGTGGCCGAGGCCTGCGAGTTCCTGTTGGCCTGCGCCTGGGAGGAATGGAAAGCCGGAACCCGCCCCCCAGCCATCCACGGAGCGCGCTCATGACCAGCCTGACCATCCACAACGCCGCCGCGCCCTACGCCCATGAAGGCGCGATCACCGATTTCCCGCGGATCGCCGCCGCCATGGCCCGCGCGAACATCACGCTGGAGCGTTGGGAGGCCGATGCAGCGCTTCTGGCAGACGCGGATGATGCCGCCATCCTGGCCGCCTATGCCTCGCAGGTCGAAACGCTGAAGGCCCGCGCCGGATACCGCAGCGAAGATGTCGTCCGCATGACGCCCGACCATCCGATGCGCGTGGCATTGCGCCAGAAGTTCCTGAGCGAACATGTGCATGATGACGATGAGGTGCGCTTCTTCGTCGAGGGATCGGGCCTGTTCTGCATCCATCACAAGGGCGCGGTCTATGCGCTGACCTGCACGGCGGGCGATCTGATCGTGCTGCCCGCCGGAACGCGCCACTGGTTCGATACGGGCGAGCAGCCGCTCTTCACCGCCATCCGCCTGTTCATCAGCCACGAAGGCTGGGTCGCGCGCTACACCGGCGAAACCATCGCCGAAGAGATGATGGCGGCGGGAAGCCTGTGACCCCGCGCGCCATCCTCACCGATATCGAGGGCACCACCTCCAGCATCGCCTTCGTGCATAAGGTGCTGTTCCCCTACGCCCGCGCGCGGATCGCGGAGTATGTTGCGCAGCATGCCGATCAGGTCGCACCGGTGCTGGCCAACATACGCGCGCTTGAAGGCGATCTTTCCGAAGCCGACTGCATCGCGCAACTGCTCGCATGGCAGGATGCCGACGCCAAGATCGGCCCCTTGAAAGCCCTGCAAGGCATGATCTGGGCGCATGGCTACGGCGAAGGAACCCTCAAGGGCCATATCTATCCCGATGCCGTGGCCGGGCTGAAACGCTGGCACGCACAGGGCATCACGCTGGCGGTCTATTCCTCCGGCTCGGTTCCGGCGCAAAAGCTGCTGTTCGGCCATAGCGAGGCGGGCGACCTCACCCCCCTGTTCTCCGGCTGGTTCGACACCGGCGTGGGCGGCAAGAAGGACGCGCCCTCCTACCGCGCCATCGCTGAAAAGCTGGCCCTGCCCCCCGCCGACATCCTTTTCCTCTCCGACGTTCCCGCCGAACTCGATGCGGCGCGGGAGGCAGGCCTGGCCGTCACCCTTCTCGCCCGTGATGGCGCGCCCGAAACCTGCCCCTACCCCCTCGCCACCAGCTTCGACACCATCCTGCCGGAAAGCCGCTCATGAACATCGATGGCGTCACCACCCGCTCGATCTGGCTGGAGCCCGATGGCCACAGCATCGGCATCTTCGACCAGCGCGCCCTCCCATGGTCGATCGAGCGCCTGATCCTCAGCGAGATGGAGCAGGCCGCCGATGCCATCGCCACCATGGCCACGCGCGGCGCGCCGCTGATCGGCGCCGTGGCCGCCTATGGCCTGGCCATGGCCCTGCGCCGCGACAGCAGCGATGAGGCGCTCGACGCCGCCCACCAGCATCTGGCCGCCACGCGCCCCACCGCCGTCAACCTGCGCTGGGCGCTGGACCGGGTGACGGCTCATGTCCGCCCCCTGCCCCAGCACCGCCGCCCCGCCGCCGCCTATGCCGAAGCTGCGCGCATCTGCGACGAGGACGAGGCCATGAACCGCGCCATCGGCACCGCCGGCCTGCCGCTGATCCGCGAGATCGCCGCGCGCAAGCCGGGGCAGCCGGTCAACATCCTGATGCACTGCAACCCCGGCTGGCTGGCCACCGTCGACTGGGGCACCGCCACCGCGCCGATCTACCTCGCCCATGACGAGGGGCTGCCCGTCCACGTCTGGGTCGATGAAACCCGCCCGCGCAATCAGGGCGCTCTCACCGCCTTCGAACTGGCCGAGCATGGAGTCCCCCACAGCTACGTCACCGACAATGCGGGCGGGCTGCTGATGCAGCAGGGCCTTGTCGACATGGTGATCCTGGGCACCGACCGCGTGACGGCCAATGGCGACGTTTGCAACAAGATCGGCACCTATCTGAAGGCGCTGGCGGCCCACGCGCATAACGTGCCCTTCTACGTCGCCCTGCCCGACAGCACCTATGACCCTGCCACGCCGGATGGCGCCAGCGTGCCCATCGAGGAACGGGGTGGCGCGGAAGTCAGCACTGTGACCGGGCCCGATGCGGAAGGCGTGATGCGCCAGATTACCGTCACCCGCTCTCCGGTGCGCAATCCGGCGTTCGATATCACACCGGCGGCTTTGGTGACGGGCTATGTCACGCCGCGCGGGGTTTTGCTTGGGGCGGAAGAGTTAGCTTCGCTTATCAAGGGGGAATAAGAGAACAAGCAGGGGGCCATCGCCCCCTGCACCCCCGTTACGTCTCCCGACGAAGCGGCAGCTTCAGACCAACCCTTGCGTGGAAACGCCCCGCCGCGCAGCGGCATGAAAGCCTCCGGCGGTGAACCCGGAGCGCAAGACTGCGAGGTAACGCCCCGGTTCGTCGGAAGACGTTATGGGATTGCAAAGGGCGATGGCCCTTTGCCCGCCGGAGGCCCCTTCAAATATCCTTCAAATCGCTGACAAACTCATACCGATCCCCGCGATAGACCGAGCGGGTGAACTCCACGATGCGCCCGCTGGCGATCCGGGTCATGCGCTCGATCCGCAGCACTTCGGAGTTCTGCTTCACGCACAGGATCCCCGCCTCGGTCGGCGTCGCCAGAGAGGCCCGCACCCGCTGCGTGCCCGAAACCGGGCGAAAGCCATGCGCATCCAGAGCATGGTACAGCGAATCCCCCAAACCATCGAGTTCGGGCAGGAACTCCGCCGGCACCACCGCATGCTCGATGGCCAGCGGCTCGCCGCCCGCCAGACGCACGCGGCCCAGCCTTGCCACGCGCGCGGTGTTGCCGATCTGCAGCGCGGTGGCCTCTTCCTCGGTGGGCTGGGCGTATGATTTGTTGATCCAGATGACGCCGGGGTCTTCCCCGCGCTGGCGGGCTTCATCGCTGAAGCTGCTCAGCTTGCCGCCCGAGGTCTCGATCCGCCGCGCCACGAAGGTGCCGGAGCCCTGCTTGCGCACCAGCACGCCTTCCTCGATCAGCTGCTCGATCCCCTTGCGGATGGTGACGCGTGAGAGGCCCGCCATTTCGCTCAGGTCACGTTCCGAGGGCAGCGCGCTGCCCGGGCCGATCCCGCCGCTGTTGATATGATCGCGCAAACTCCGCGCCAGCTGGAGATAGAGCGGCGTTCCCTCGTCTTCGCGCGTCCAGACCATATCACGCATCATGGCTTAACCCTGCTGTTCCAGCTGCTGCAACACCTTGCGCAGATCGCCGCCATGCTGCGCCAGCAAGGCTTGACCCTCGCTGACCGACTGGCCCGAGGCGACCAGCACCGCCAGCCGGATCTCATTGCCTGCATCGGCCAGCGCCTGCGCCGCGATGGCGGCATCGACCCCGGCGATATCCTGAACCATCCGCTGCCCGCGTTGCAAGAGCTTCGCGTTGGAAATGCGCATGGCGACCATCCGGCCTTCATAGACCAGCCCGCGCCGCAGCATGATCGCGGTGGAGAGCAGGTTGAGCGCCGCCTTCTGCGCCGTGCCCGCCTTCATGCGGGTGGAGCCCGCCACGATCTCGCTGCCGGTCACGGCCAGAATGGCATGCTCGGCATGGGTCAGCAGCGCGGAGCCGGCGTTGTTGGCGATGCCGATGGTCAGCGCCCCGGCGTCACGCGCCTGATCGATGGCGGCCACCGTGTAGGGCGTGCGGCCGCTGGCGGCCACGCCGATCACCACATCGCGCGGGCCGATGTTGGCGGCGGTGACTTCCGCGCGGGCGGCATCGGCATCATCCTCGGCCCCTTCCCTGGCTTCGGTGAGCGCATCGGAGCCGCCTGCCATCAGGAAGACCATGCGCTCCATCCCCCAGCCGAAGGTGGGGTAAAGCTCGGTGCCATCCTGCACGGCGAGGCGGCCAGAGGTGCCCGCGCCCACGAAGACCAGCCGTCCGTCATCGCCAAGGCGCTGCGCGGCCTGTTCGGCGGCGGCGGCGATGGCGGCGGTCTGCGATTGCAGCGCGGCGATGGCGGCCATCTGGCCTTCCAGCATCGCCTCGACCGCCAGCTGGGTGGGCCAGAGATCGAGGTCGCGGTAGCGGGGATCGAGCGTTTCGGTGTTCATCACAAGCTCACTGTTCGGCCGGAGCGCGCGCTCCGGCGGGAAGGATGCAGATCAGGAAAGCGATCACTGTGCCGATGCACAGCTGGAAGGGGAAGGACAGGCTGCTCAGCGCCTCGGGAAGGCCAAGAGCGCGGGCGATAGAGGGCTGAAGCAACAGAACCGTGACAAAGCCGCCCAGCAGCGCCGCAATCACCGATCCCGTCGAGCCGCGCCGGGTGAAGAGCGCCGTGAAATAGACGCCCAGCAACCCGGCATAAGTGAAGACCATCACCTGCAGCGCGAACTCCAGCAGGCCCATCTGGGTGTAGCGCTGCCAATAGAAGGAGACGACCGCCATCAGGAACATCGCCACGCCGATCACGCCCATGCCCGCGCGCCCGGCCTGCACATAGTGGTGTTCTTCCGCTGCGCCGCGCTTTTCGCGCCATGGGCGATAGAAATCCTGCACCAGCACCGAGGACATGGCATTCAGCGCCGAATTGGTCGTGGCCACCGCCGCCGCGCAGATGCCCACCGTCACCAGACCGCGCAGGCCGCCCGGAAGCTGGGTGAGGATGTAATGCATGAAGATGCTGATCTTCTCGCCGCCGAAACGGTTGCCCGCCAGAGCGGTGGCGCCGCCCATCAGATCGGGCCGGTCGTAAAACACATAGAGCAGCAGGCCGATCACGATGAACAGCCCCACCACCGGCACCGTGCCCAGCACCGACATATAAAGCCCGCGCGCGCTGGTCTTGGCGTCGGCGCAGGAGAGCAGGCGCTGCGTGGTGTCCTGATCCATCCCGGCATTGGCGATGTAGAGCAGGGTCATGCCCAGCACCACGGCGGGCATGGAAAAGGGATGCGAGGGCGAAAGCGACAGATCGAACAGCCGCAGCTTGTTGACGCCCTCTGGCGTGTGCATCAGCCCCTCGATGATCTGGCTGTTGGTCGCCGGGATCGCGTAACGCAGGAACACTAGCACCGCGATGGCCGAGCCGAGATAGACGCAGAACTGGATCAAATCGTTCCACAGCACGGATTTGAGGCCGCCGACAAAGGTGAACAGCACGCTGGCCACCACCAGCAAAGCCGCAGCGATCATGATGCCCTGAGCGCCCACGCTGCCCGTCATAACCATGGCCAGCGCAATGGCCGCCAGATAGACGCGCGCGCCCCCCGCGAACACCCGCCCGATCAGGAACATGCCGCCCGCCCAGCGCGTGGCCTTTTCGCTGAAGCGCAGGGTCAGCAGCTCATAGGCGGTGGTCGCCTTGATGCGGTAGAAGCGCGGGATCATCACATGGGCCACGAAGATCGCGCCCAGCAGACCGCCGATGTTGCCGCTCAGATAGGTGAGATCGCCGTGATAGCCGTAATCCGGCCCGCCCAGAAAGGTCGCCGCCGATTGCGTGGCCGACAGCACCGAGACCGCCGCCAGCCAGGATGGCACGCTGCCCCCGGCGAGGAAATAGTCGCGCGCCGAACCGGTGCTGCGCGGGGTGAAGATCCAGCCCCCGCCCACCAGCAGCAGGATATAGAGGCCGATCACCAGCCAGTCTGCCATGGAAAAGGGCAGCGTCATGAAGAAGTCTCCGCGATGGGAAAGGCCATCGATGGGGAAAGGCCGCCCCCGAACCGGTCGGGGGCGGCAGGCAGGGTCGCGGTTTAGATCCGCGCCGTCAGCGAGATGCCCACGGTGCGGCCCATGATGTCATAGGTATCGGGGAAGGTGTTGAACACGCCGCCGGTCGAAACGAAGGGCGGGGCCTTGTCGAAGATGTTGTAAAGACCCGCGCTCATCGTCACCACATCGGTGAACTTGTAGCTGGCCGAAAGATCGAAGGTGTCCTGAGCGGCGATGGTCTCGGTCGAACCCACCGTGCTGGACCGCACCTTGCCAATCCGGTTCCAGTCGAACTGCACCACGCCCTTGTCGAACAGCCAGCCCATGCCCGCCGTGTGGCGATAGGCGGGCTGCACCAGAGTCGTGCCGTCGCTCGAGCAGGTGGCGCCGAAGGTGCCCTTGCACTGCACCGCCGCCACGGTCGAATTGGCCTGGATCAGATAGGAGGTGACGATGTTGCCCTGATAGCTGAAGCGCATGCCCTTGCCGGGCAGCCACTGGGGCCGCGCGGTGTAGCTGGCGGCGATGTCCAGACCGCGCTGCAGCAGGCGGCCCAGATTCTGGTTGTTCACAAAGGCATCCTTGAAGGAGCCATCGGCATTACGCGTCACCAGCCCGCAGAGCGGATTGCTGGCGCTGGGGTTGGTGACATAGCAGCTGGTGATCGCCGCGATGGGCTGGATCACGCCCACCGCGCCGCGCAGATCGAGATTGTACCAGTCGACCGAGACGTTCAGCCCGGGGATGAAGGTGGGCGTCAGCACCGCGCCCAGCGTCTTGGTGTAGCCGGTTTCGGGTTTGAGCGCGGGGTTGCCGCCGTAATAGTAATTGCCCGTCAGATAGGTGGGCGAGAAGCTGTTGGTCGAACCCACTGCCGGCGCGCCGAAGCGGGCGCATTGCGCGGCATTGCCGGTGCCCAGCACGCAGGGATCGCCGCCGTAACGCGGGGTCAGGCGTGCCACGGTGACCAGGCTGCTGAAGGGCAGCGAGGACATGCCCGCGGCAAACTCGCCGAAGTTCGGGGTGCGCAGCACGCTCTGATAGGTGCCACGGAAACGCAGATTGCGGTCCACCTGCCAGTTGGCTTCGGCCTTCCAGGTGCCGTGATTGCCAAACAGGTTGTAGGAGGAATAGCGATAGGCGCCGCCCACATCCAGCTTGCGGATAAAGGGCGTGTCATGGATCAGCGGGATCAGCACCTCGCCATAGAGTTCCTTCACGTCGAACTCGCCATTGTAGGCGGCCTGCACGCCCTCGCGATAGGTGTTGCCGCTGAGCAGCGGCGCATCCTGACCGATGGTGGCGGTCTCACGGCGGTATTCCACGCCCACCGCGAAGCCGATCGGGCCAGCGGGCAGCGAGAAGACATCGGCCAGCGAACCGCTGATCGTGCCCGCCGTGACGAACTGGTCGCGCGTGCGGCGGAAGCCGTTGATCGAGCTGCCCAAAGCGCTGGCCAGACCCGAGGAGTTCGGCCCGAAAATGTTGACCGTGTTCACGATGGAGGCGAAATTGTTCGCGCCGCTGGCGTTGGTGACCAGACCGTCGCCGGTGATCTCGGTGTTCTCGCTGGAGCGGCCATACTGCGCGTAGACGTTCCACTTGATATGCGGCGTCAGCGGGCCCCGGAAGCCGCCCTGCACCTGCAGCGTGTTGCGCTCGGTATCGTAGTTGATCAGCCCCAGCTCGGCCAGCGAGCGCGAAACATTGACCTGCGCCACGCCGTTCACGAAGGTCAGCTGGTTGCGGATGGCATCGGTGAGGAAGGGATTGCTGGCGCTGATCCCCACCGTCTGGCTGACCGAGGCGGGCGCGGCGCCCGGCGTGCCGGTTTCCTGGCTGCGCATATGGGTGAACATGGCGCGGCCATAGAATTCGACCTGCGGCGTGATCTCATACTTGAACAAAGCGGCGGCATTGATGCGCTTGAGCGGCGAGGTCAGCGGATAGGAACCGGAAATGTTCGAGGTGGCCGAGGGATTGGTGGTGAAAGCCCCGGCATCGGTGAAGCCGAACTTGCGCCCGCTCGCCACATCGGTGAAGACGCCGCCCACGCTGGGAATGGTCTGGCCTGGCGTGTTGGCCCAGTCGCGCTGACCAGCACGCACGCCGTCGCGCTGGGTGTAATCGACGGCGATCACCAGATGGCCGCGATCGCCCAGCTTGCTGCCCCAGGTCAGCGAGCCGCCATAATTGGCCCCGCCGCCGCGCGTGGCAAGGCGACCGGTGGTGCTGGCCTGAATGCCTTTGAAGTCATCGTTCAGGATGAAATTGACCACACCGGCCACGGCATCGGCGCCATAGACCGCCGCCGCGCCGCCCGTCAGCACATCGACGCGCTTGATGAGCGAGGCGGGCAGCGCATTGGCGTCGACCGAATTGCGGAAGCCGAAAGGCGCGGCGCGCGTGCCGTCGATCAGCACCAGCGTGCGGCTCTGGCCGAAGTTGCGCAGTTCCAGCACATTGGCGCCGAACGCGTCACTGCCCTGCGAACCCTGGCGGACACCGCCCGAAAGCTGAGGCAGCTTGGTCGAGAAGTCCTCGATGGTCATCGCCGACTGCAGCTTGATCGCCTCCTGATTGGTGGAGGAGATCGGGCTGCTGGCGGTGAGCCCCGGCACGGCAATGCGCGTGCCCGTCACGACGATTTCATTCTGCGGCGCGGGTGCTGCAGCCGCGGCATCCTGCGCATTGTTGGCAGGCGCATCCTGCGCCTGGGCCAGCGAAGCCCCCTGCGCCAGCGCGACAACCAAAGCCCCCATGGCGATGGCACGACGATCCAATGTAGCCATAATTCCAGCCCTCTGTTTTCTTCCCTGGTTCAGGCCGCCGCCGCCCCTTCGTTTGATCGAAAGGTGCGAAAAACGGTCTGAACGCTCATCTGATAGAAAAATTCACGAAAAAATGCAAACAATCGGTATTCGACTGGTAGCGTAAGACCTAGACCACCACAGCCTGCGTGGCCGGGCGCCACAAGCAGCCACCCGTCAGCGGTGCGGCAACCCCGGTGGTGCCGGGAAAGGTCAAAGGCAGACCGCGCAGGCTGCGCGCCGCGAGAAAGCCCATCGCCTCGGCCTCCACGAAATCGCTGCGCAGGCCCACGGCATCGGCGCTGCGGCAATCGCCAAGACGGTCTCGCAGCGCCTGCATCAGCACCGGATTATGGCAACCGCCGCCGCAGATCACCCATACCCGGGGCTTTTGCGGCAGGCTGCGCGCCGCCAGAGCCACCGATTCGGCGGTGAAAGCGGTCAGCGTCGCCACGGCATCTTCCAGCCTGTAGTCCCACGCCCAATCCAGCGGAAAATCATAGCGGTCGAGCGACTTGGCGCCCTGCCCCCGGAAATAGTCATGCGCCAGCAGATCGGCCAGAATGCGCTGGTCCACCTGCCCCGCCGAGGCCAGACGCCCGCCATCATCGTAACGCCCGGCGCCGCGTTGCTGCACCACCAGATCGATCAGACCATTGGCCGGGCCCGTGTCGAAAGCGACCAGTTCGCCATCCGCGCCAAGAAAGGTCAGATTGGCCACGCCGCCCAGATTGAGGAAAGCCACCGGCGCCGCCAGCCCCAGCCGCGCTGCCAGCGCGGCATGATAGGCAGGCACCAAGGGCGCACCTTCGCCGCCCGCGCGCAGATCGTCCTGACGCATCTGGGCGACAACCGGCACATCCAGCGCATCGGCCAAGGCCTGCGGATCACCGATCTGCACCGAAAGCCGGCGCTTGGGGCGATGCAGCAAAGTCTGGCCATGAAAGCCCACCAGATCAGGCTTTTCGCCCGCCTGAGCCATCAATGCCTGCCCGGCCCGCCGATGCGCGGCATCCACCACCGCGCCCGCCGCAGAGAACGACTCCGGCTGCGCGCCATACCCATTCCAGTCCAGCGCATCCTCCGTGGCGCCGACCAGCACCGCACGCTCCCGATCCTCGAACGGCATCAGCAAAGCGGGGCCGAACGCCTCGATCGCTTCGCCATCACTGCGGAGCATCGCCACATCGACGCCATCCAGCGACGTTCCGCTCATAAATCCCATGACCAGCATCGGCGACCATCCTCTCTTCTTGCGCTATGACTATCATCACACCGCAGGACATTCAAACCACTTTAATGCCACTTGTAAAAACAGACAGAACCGGTATTATGAAACCCATGTCTTTCAACGCCCCCACCCGGATGGCCACGGAGGCGCTCGAAGCCCCCGCGCTGTGCCTCGCCCAACTCCGCCGCAACGCCGATCTGATGCGTGAGGCCGGCCAGCGCCTGCGCGCTCTGGCGCCACCCTTTGCCGCCACGCTGGCGCGGGGCAGCTCCGATCAGGCGGCCAGTTTCGCCAAGTTTCTGCTGGAAACGCGGGTCGGCCTGCCCACCGTCAGCCATGCCCCCTCGATCGGCTCGCTCTATCAGGCAACCTCCGACAAATTCCGTGACGTGCCGCTGATCGCCATCTCGCAATCGGGCCGCAGCCCCGATCTGCTGGCCGCCGCGCAGGAGGCCAGCGCGCGGGGCGCTCTGGTGATCGCGGTGGTCAATGATGCCGCCTCGCCGCTGGCCGAGCTGGCGCAGATCGTCATCCCCGTCCATGCGGGCGCGGAAACCAGCGTGGCGGCCACCAAGAGCTTCGTCTGCACCCTCTTCGCGCTGGCCCATCTGGCCGCCGAATGGAGTGGCGACGCCGATCTGCTGGATGCCCTCACCCATGCAGGTCCGCTGCTCGAACAGGCCGCGCGGGCCGACTGGTCCGCCGCCGTGCCGCTGCTGGCGAAGGCGCAGGAGATGCTGGTGCTGGGCCGTGGCCCCACCCTGCCCATCGCCGGTGAGGCCGCGCTGAAGCTCAAGGAAACCTGCAACCTCCATGCCGAGGCCTTCAGCAGCGCCGAAGTCGCCCATGGTCCGATGACACTGGTGGGCGCGGGCGATCCCGTGCTGGCCTTCGCCCCGCTCGATGTGGCCAGCACCGGCCTGCGCGAAAGGCTGGAGGATTTCACGGCGCGCGGCGCGCGGGTGATCGCCGCGGGAAAGCCCGAGGATATCGCGCCTGCCGCCCTGGTCTTGCCCTTTGCCCCGGACGCTCATCCGATCATCGGCGCCATCGCCCAGATCCAGAGTTTCTATGGGCTGGCCAATGCGTTATCGCTGGCGCGGGGCTGCAATCCCGACAACCCGCCCCATCTCAACAAGGTGACGAGCACGCTATGACATCGACAGATCTGAAGCGGTCTGCTCTTGCCGGCGCGCAGATCGTGCTGGCCGACAGGCTGGTGCGGGATCAGGCGCTGCTGATCGCGGATGGGCGCATCATCGGCCTTGCCGCGCCCGGCGACGTGCCCGAAGGCTACACCCACGTCGATCTGGGCGGCGGCACCCTGCTGCCCGGCTTTATCGACACGCAGGTCAATGGCGGCGGCGATGTGCTGCTGAACGATCAGCCCACTGTCGAGGGCATCCGCGCCATTGCGCAGGCGCATCGCCAATTCGGTACAACCGGCCTGCTGCCCACGCTGATCAGCGACCATGCCGAGGTGGTCGATGCGGTGCTGGCAGCGGGCGAGGCCGCGCTGGAGCAGGGCGTCCCCGGCGTGCTGGGCCTGCATATCGAGGGCCCCCATCTCAACCCCGCCAAAAAGGGCATCCACGACCAGAACCGCTTCACGCTGGTCGATGCTCAGGTGATCGAGCGCCTTGGCGCTCCCACGCTCGGGCGCCGCATCGTCACGCTGGCCCCGGAGCTGGCTCCCAAGGGCGCGATCGCCGCGCTGACGCGCGCGGGCGTGCTGGTGTGCGCCGGTCACAGCATGGCCGATTACGCCCAGACCCGCGCCGCGCTGGCCGAGGGCCTGGCCGGTTTCACCCATCTCTTCAACGCCATGACGCAGTTTTCCAGCCGCGAGCCCGGCATGGTCGGCGCCGCGCTGGAGGACCGCAACACCCATGTCGGGCTGATTGTCGATGGGCTGCATGTCCATCCCGCCTCGCTGCGGGTGGCTCTGCTGGCGCGGGGCACGGAAGGCGCGATGCTGGTCACCGATGCCATGCCGCCGGTGGGCGGACAGGGGCTGGATTTCACCCTGATGGGCACCAGGATCACCGTGACCAATGGCGATTGCCGGGGGCCGGACGGCACGCTGGCGGGCTCCGGCCTGAGCATGATCGCGGCCTTCAACAATGCCATCGACCTGCTGGGCTGCGATCTGCTGACCGCCTCGCGCATGGCCAGCGGCAATCCGGCGCGCTTCCTGCGGCTGGACGGCGAGACAGGCAGCATCGCCCCGGGCCTGCGCGCCGATCTGGTTCATCTGGATGACCAGCGCCAAGTCACTGCGACCTGGATCGACGGTCAGCACAAGGATACCCCATGACCCCCGATCTGGGTCTTGTCGAAGCCCGCTTCGGCCGCATCTGGAGCGAGGACGAACGCGCCCATGTGGTCGCCACGCTGGCGGCGGCAGGTTACAATTTCTACCACTACGGCCCCAAGGCCGACCGCGCCCTGCGCCGCGACTGGCGACGCCCGCACAGCGCAGAGGATGGCGCGATGCTGATGCGCCTCTCGGCCCGCGTCCGCGCCGCCGGCATGCGCTTCGGCATGGCGCTGACCCCGGTGGGCGCAACGCATCCTTTTGACGATCAGACCCGCGCCGATCTGGCCCGCCGCGTGGCCGGGCTCGACGCCATCGGCATCGACGATCTGGCCATCTTCTTCGACGATCTGCGCGGCGACATGCCCGATCTCGCCGCCCGTCAGGCCGAGGTGGTGAACTTCTGCGCGGGCCTCACCAAAGCCACGCGCGTCTACACCTGCCCCACCTATTACGCCGATGACCGCATTCTCGATGTCGTCTTCGGCGAAAGGCCGGCGGGCTATCTGGCCGATCTGGGCCGCCTGCTCGCGCCCCATGTGCAGGTCTACTGGACGGGCGAGGAGGTCTGCGCCCGCGCCATCGAACCGGCCCATCTGGCCCGCGTGGCACAGGAGCTGGGCCGCCCGGTCTGCCTGTGGGACAATTATCCGGTGAACGATGGCTCGCGCATGTCGCGCTTTCTGCATCTGCGCGCGTTGACAGGGCGCTCCCCCGCCAATGCGGCCCATATCAGCGGCCACGCGCTCAATCCGGCGATCCAGGCGCATCTCACCTGCATTCCGGCGCTGACCTTGCCGATGCTCTACCAACAGGGCGAGGCCTACAGCTATGGCGCCGCGTTCCAACAGGCAGCCCGCCGGATGCTGGGCGATGATTTGGCCGCCCGCCTTCAGGAAGATCTTCTGATCTTTCAGGATATCGGCCATGAACGGCTCGGGGCGCGCGCGGATCGCCTGCGCCGGCGCTACGACAACCTCGACCACCCTGCCGCCCGCGAGATCCTGCGCTGGCTGGAGGGCGCCGACCTGATGACGGACGACGAAGTGCAGACCCAATAATGGCCCACCCGCTGCTCACCCAACTCCGCCAGGCCGTAGGCTCCAACCATGTGCTGACCTCGGCGCGGGCCACGGCGCGCTATCGGCAGGGCTATCGCACGGGTTCGGGCCCCGCGCTCGCCGTGGTGCGGCCCGGCAGCCTGCTGGAGCTGTGGCGCGTGGCGCAGGCCTGCGTCGAGGCGGACGTCTCGATCATCATGCAGGCCTCCAACACGGGGCTCACCGGCGGGTCGACGCCCGATGGCGCGGATTATCCCGGCGGGCTGGTCATCATCAGCACCACGCGGCTCTCCGCCTTGCGGGTGATCCGCGAGGGCCAGCAGGTGCTGTGCCTGCCCGGCACCACGCTGCACCGGCTGGAGCAGGCGCTGCGCCCCTATGGGCGGGAGCCGCATTCGGTGATCGGGTCGTCATGCCTTGGCGCCTCGGTGGTGGGGGGCGTGTGCAACAATTCGGGCGGATCGCTGGTGCGGCGCGGGCCCGCCTACACGCAGATGGCGCTGTATGGGCAGGTGATGCCCGATGGCAGCCTGCGCCTCGTCAACCATCTGGGCATCGAACTGGGAGCAGAGCCCGAAACCATCCTCTCGCGGCTGGATCAGGGCCGGTTCTCCGAAGCGGATATCGCCCCCGCCGATGACCGCTGGGCGCATGACCACAGCTACACCGCCCATGTCTGCGACATCGAGAGCGACACCCCGGCCCGCTTCAACGCCGACCCGCGCTGCCTGTTCGAGGCCGCGGGCAGCGCCGGCAAGCTGATCGTCTTCGCCGTCCGCCTCGACACCTTCGCGCAGGAAAAGGACACCGCCACCTTCTACATCGGCACCGATCGGCCCGCCGTGCTGACCGATCTGCGCCGCACCATGCTGGGCACCTTCGCCGCGCCCCCCATCGCGGGGGAGTACATGCACCGCACCGCCTTCGATATCGCCGACCGCTATGGCCGCGACACTTTCGTGGCCATCGAAAGGCTGGGCACGGACCGGCTGCCGGCGCTCTTCGCCGCCAAGGCGCGCGTCGATGCCGTGCTGGGGGCGGGCCGCAGCGACCGCCTGCTGCAATGGGCCAGCCGCCTGCTGCCCGATCATCTGCCGCCCCGCATGCGGCAGTTCCGCGATCAATTCGCCCATCACCTGATCCTGAAGGTCTCGCGCGATCAGGTGGATGACACGCGCTCCCTGCTGGCCCGTCTGTTGCCCGGTGGTGAGGCAGGTGCGTTCTTCGAATGCAGCGCAGAGGAGGCCACCAAGGCCTTCCTCCACCGCTTTGTCGCCGCCGGGGCCGCCGTGCGTTACCGCGCCGTCCACAGGCAGCAGGTCGAGGATATCGTCGCCCTCGATGTCGCGCTGCCCCGCAACACGCGCGAATGGGTCGAGCATCTGCCCCCCGAACTGATCCGGCAGACCGTCCATGTGCTCTATTACGGCCATTTTTTCTGTCAGGTGTTCCATCAGGATTACATCGTGACCAAGGGCACCGACCCGCTGGCCTATGAGCATGCCCTCTGGGCCCTGCTCGACGAGCGCGGCGCGCAATATCCCGCCGAACACAATGTCGGCCATCTCTATGTGGCGCGGAGCGAACTGGCCGATTTCTACCGTCAGATCGATCCGCGCAACCAACTCAACCCCGGCATCGGCCACACCACCCGCACAAGGGACTGGGCCGAGACCGCCAGCCATGGAGCCCCCCACCCATGACCTATTATCTGGGCATCGATGCCGGCGGCAGCAATTGCCGCGCCCGCCTGATCGACGCCAACGGCGCCATCATCGGCGAGGGCCGCTCCGGCGCGGCCAATGCGCGCATCGGGCTGGAGGCGCTTTACGAGACGCTGAAGGACACCGCCGATCAGGCCGTGGCGCAGGCCGGGCTCTCCACGGATCAGCGGGCACAGATCAGGGCGGGCATGGGCATCGCCGGCATCACCCGCCCCGGCGTGCGCGAGGCGCTGCAGGGCTTCGACTTCGGCTTCGCCGCCACCGCCTATGCCACCGATGCGCTGATCGCCAATCTGGGCGCGCATGGCGGGCATGACGGGGCGATCCTGATCATCGGCACCGGCAGCGCGGCGCAGCTGCGCGTCGATGGCCATGACTTCACCATCGGCGGCTATGGCTTCCCCATTTCCGACGAAGGCAGCGGCGCGGCTCTGGGCCTTTCGGCCATGCGCCACGCCCTGCGCGCGCTGGACGGACGCACGCGCCAGACCCCGCTCAGCACGGCGGTCACCGCGCGCTTCAACCATGATACCGCTCAGGCCGTGGCGTGGATGGATCAGGCCACCCCGCGCGACTATGGCACCTTTGCCCCTTTGGTGATGGATTACGCCGAGGCGAACGACGCCATCGCCCGCTCCATCGTCGAGGATGCCGCCGCCCATATCGAGCGCTTCATCGAAACCATCTTCGAACGCGGCGCGGCGCGCTGCGCCCTGGTGGGTGGTCTGGCGCCGCGCATGGTTCCGTGGCTGCGCTCGCGCACGGTGCAGCATCTGTGCCAGCCGCTGGGGGATTCGCTGGAAGGCGCGATCAGTCTGGCCGGGCGCCCGCGCTCGGATATTGCCATAGAGGAAAAGTGACTGGTCGCACGCAGGGACGCATGCATCGCTGATACAGTCTGTTACAGGGATCGGTTCATTTTCGGGTCAGGAAGCGACGGGAACCAAGAAGGTTCCCCCGTAACCGAGAGTATGCATGGCCCTGTCCGATCTGTTTTCCTTCACCTCTTCCGATCTGGCGATCGATCTGGGCACGGCCAATACGGTGGTCTATGTCCGCAACCGGGGCGTGGTTCTGGCCGAGCCTTCGGTGGTGGCCTTGCAGACCATCAATGGTGTTTCCACCGTGCTGGCGGTGGGGGCGGACGCCAAGATGATGATGGGCAAGACGCCCGACCATATCCGCACCGTGCGCCCTTTGCGCAGCGGCGTGATTTCCGATCTCGAGGTCGCCGAGCAGATGATCGCCCATTTCGTGCGCAAGGCGCAGGGGCACGGCGATGGCGCGCGTCAGGATGTGGCGCGGCGGATGCGCGGGCGGCCCGAGATCGTGGTCTGCGTGCCCTCCGGCTCGACCCCGGTGGAGCGCCGCGCCATCCGCGATGCGGCCTCCAACGCCGGGGCCAGCAAGGTGTGGCTGATCGACGAGCCCATGGCCGCCGCGATCGGCGCTGAGCTGCCCGTCACCCATCCGGTCGGTTCGATGGTGGTGGACATCGGCGGCGGCACCACGGAAGTGGGCGTGATCGCCACGGGGGGCCTGAGTCTTTCCATGTCGGTGCGTGTGGGCGGCGACAGGATGGACGACGCCATCGGCTCCTATGTGCGCCGCCACCACAATCTGCTGATCGGCGAGGCCACGGCGGAACGGGTGAAGCTGCAGCTGGGCGCGGCGCGCATCGGCGATGACGGGCCCGAGCCTTCGGCGATCATCAAGGGCCGCGATCTGGCCAAGGGCGTCCCTCAGGAGATGACCATCTCTCAGGAGGAGATCGTGGAATCGCTGAGCGAGCCTGTCGGCCAGATCGTGGAGGCGGTGCGCGCCGCGCTGGAGCAGACCCCGCCGGAAATCGCGGCGGACATCATCGACGGCGGCATCGTGATGACCGGCGGCGGATCGCTGCTGGCCAATCTGGACCAGCTGCTGGCGCAGGAAACCGGCTTGCCGGTGACCGTGGCGGACAATCCGCTCAACTGCGTGGCGATGGGCGCGGGGCGCGTGCTGGAAGACGAGATCTATCGCGGGGTGCTGCACGCCACCTGAGAAGGCTGCTCAGCCCGGCCTGAGGTTAGCCCGGGCTCCCGCCATCGGTCTCGAAGGTGACCTCGAACCGGCCCTTGGCGGTGGCGCCTTCGCAGACGATGGAGATCGGATCGCCGGAAAAAGCGTCGCCATAGACGCATTTTCCGGTCGCCTTGAGCGGCTGGAGCCTGCCGCTCCCGCCCTTGCCGAGCGCGCCCTTCTCGAACTGCCGGAAGATGATCGTGTCGATCGGTTGCTCGCTGCCCAGATTGCCCAGCGGCTTTTTGCGCGCGCCGCTCCCCTCGAACTTCAGAATGTACTCGTTTTCGACGGAAAAGGCGAAACTCACGCGCCCATTGGGATAGGTGGTGCCGAAAGCCTGCTGGTTGCAGGGGTCATCGATCAGATGGTTGGCCACCACCAGATGCGTGCATTGCCCCGTGAGGGTGGCCTCCTGCTTCGCGCCGGCTTGCTGCGGCGGCGCGCCCCTGGCCGCCGCGCCCGTTGCCAGCAGCAGGAGAAGCGCGGTGGCGCGGGCCCTGGGCATGCTCTTCACACTCATCCGGCAGAACTCCGTCAGCAACACCAGATAGACGCTGCTCGAGCGAGGCTGTTCCCTGCGGCCCGTCTCGGGGCATGACAATCCCCCTTCGGCCGGACGGGGTTCGGTGCGCTTCAGTAGATGTCGCGCTTGTAGCGGCCCTCTTCCATCATCGTCTCGACGGTCTCGTCGCCAAGAGCCGAGCGCAGGGCGGCGTCCACCGCCGGGGCCATGCCCTTCAGGCTGCCGCAAACATAGATCGCGGCCCCGCGCGACACCCATGCGCGCAGTTCCCCGGCATGATCGGCCAGCAGCGCCTGCACATAGCGGCCATCGCCCGCATCGCGGGACCATGTGCGATCGAGCCGCGTCAGGCTGCCGGACGCCACGCTGGCCAGCAGTTCTTCCTCATGGAACGCATCGTGAGCGGCGTTGCGCTCTCCCAGCATCAACCAGCTGTCGGCGATTCCATGGGCGGCGCGATGGCGCAGATGGGCGCGCAGACCCGCCAGACCGGTGCCATTGCCGATCAGCACCATCGGCGCAGGGCCCACAGGCGCGCGGAAGTTGACATTGGCATGCAGGCGCATGGCGATCTCGGCACCGAGTGGCGCAAAAGCCGTCAGCCAGCCCGAGCCCAGACCCAGCCGCCCCTGCCCGTCGCTGGCCTGGCGCACCAGCAGATGCACGCTGCCATCAGCGGGGATCGAGGCGATGGAATACTCACGATGCGGCAGCGGGCGCAGCGCTTTCACAAGCCCTTCCGGATCGCGGCCGGCAACAGCCTCGGGCAGAATGCTGGCCGTGAGGTGATCGGCCAGCGTGCGCCCCGCCACCAGCGTCGCGCCATCCAGACCCGCCTGCGACAGCCATGCGCCGACTGCGGCGGGATCGTGGCGGGGCAGCACCTCGGCGATGTCGCCCGCCTCCCAGTCACGCGCCGCATCGTCCAGCGGCTCCAGCACGATATGGTAGGCCGGGCCGCCCGCGCTGCCCGGATTGAGCAGGCGCCGCCCGGCCAGACGCCAGCGGTCATAGGTCGCGGGTTGCCAGTCGGGCAGTTCGCCATGTGCGCCGATCGAGGCAATCTGCTGCTGCCACTGGCGCTGGGCGTCAGGGTCATCCCCATCGACCTCGATCATGTCGAACAGGCGGCGGGCCCCACCCTGATGCAGCCAGTGATCGACCTGATGGCCAAAGGCGCAGAAATCGGGATATTCGCGGTCACCCAGCGCCAGCACGGCATAGTCCAGCGCGCCAAGGGCAGCGGGCGCGGCCATCGCCTTGCGGGCGAAGCTGCGGGCATGGTCGGGCGCCTCGCCCTCGCCATAGGTGCTGACCACCAGCAGAGCGCGCCGCGCCGCCGCCAGCATCGCCTCGTCCAGCTGCGGCAGAGCCACCAGCTTGGCATCATCGAAAGCCGCCGCCGTCTGGCGCGCGAGGCGCTCGGCCCCGCCGGTCTGGCTGGCATAGACCACCAGAGTCTCGCCGCTGCCGCCATCGCCGGCCAGAAGGGGAGCATCCAACGCTTTCAGCTCGCGCTTTTTCCGCCTGCGGGCAAAATACAGCAACAGGCCGGTGACAAAGAACAAAGGCATGGTGAGGCTGGTGATCAGCATGATGATCCGCCCGATCAGCCCGAAAAACGCACCGCGATGCAGCTCGTAAACGCTGGTGGTGATGACCACGCCCAGCTTGCGCTTGGCATAGAGGTCCGCCTTCACCACCTCGCCGCTTTGCGCATCGATGCGGTAATTGTCGGTCATGCGGTCATGCCGCGCGCCGGGGACAAGGGCGCGGATATCGACCGGCTTGTCGCCCTTGGGGATGGTGATCCGCAGGCTCTCATACTTGCCGCCGCTGGCCTGAAGGAAGCTTGCCCATGCCGGGGCAAGAGCGGGGCTGGCAGCCTTCTTCTCGTCCTTTTCGGCGTGTTCCTGCTCGGCCGCCTTGCCGGTCAGGGCGTAGATCACGCTCTGGCGATACCAGTCATAGGACCACCACAGGCCGGTCAGCGCGCTCAGCAGATAGAACACCAGCACCCAGCCGCCGATCACCGCATGCAGCGCGCGATAGAGGTTGCGCCCGCTCATGCGCAGATCCAGCACGAACCACGCGCGCCAGTCGAGCGGCTTGCGCGGCCAGCGCAGATAGAGGCCCGACAGCGCGAAATAGATCAGCGAGAGCGCGGCGATGCCGGTGATGGTGCGCCCGATGCCATTGCCGTCGCCCGGCAGCGCCATCCAGCGGTGCAGGCTGCGCAGGAAGCGGAAGGTCTCCTCGCCCCGGGCATGGCCCAGCAGCTTGCCGGTGTAGGGGTCGATATAGCCGTAATCGCCCCGCCCCTTCCTGCCCTTGGGCGGATCGAAGAACACCTCCGCGGCCTTGCCCGGATCGGCGGAAAGGATCAGCGTGCCGACCCTGAGGCCGCCGCTCTGGGCCGAGGCGGCGGCCACCAGCGCATCGGGTGACAGCACGGGCCTGCCGGCATTGGCCACCGTCACCACGCCGGGGCTGAGCGCGGCCATGATCTCGTTTTCGAAGCTGATCGTGGCGCCCGTCACGCCCATCACCGCCAGCACGAGGCCGGCGGTGATGCCCAGAAACCAGTGGATTTGAAACAGGACGGTGCGGGTCATGGTGGCGGCGGTCTCGATCAGGGGAAGAGCTTGATCCGCGCATATCCACCGCGCCATGAAATTGATAGTGCAAATCTGTCGCAATAAATCTCAGATTGTAAGGGACCGGTTGAGGCGCAGCCAATTGCCATGGGCGAAGGCGGCCTTGTCCTCCCCTTCCAGCCCGCATGTGTCCAGAAACTGCCGCGCATCGCCGCCGGAACGGTACTGATAGGGAAAGTCGGTGGAGAAGAGCAGCCGCTCGGGGCCGACAATCGCGAGGGCGCGCTCAAGGTAATGCGGCATGAACATCCCGCTGGCCGTGACATAGAGATTGTCGCGCAGATAATCGGCGATGGGGCGGCGCAGGCGGGAAAAGCGGTCCATCGCGGCCAGACGCTCGGCATAGAACAGCACGACCTCCCCCCAATGGCCGAGGATGACCTGCAGATCGGGCAGGCGGTCGAAGGTGCCCGAAAGCACCAGCCGCAGAAACTGGATGCCCGCGTCATAATGCCAGCCCAGGCCAAAGGCGGCGAAGGCGACATCCAGTTCTGGATGAAAGCCCGAATAATAGGCCTGCCGCACCGCCGGAGAGGGCATGCGCGGATGGAGCAGGATCGGCGCCTTCAGCCGCGCGGCGCTCTGGAAAATCGGAGCGAGGAAAGGCGCGTCCAGATTGTGCTCACCCACCCGCCCGCACAGCATGGTGCCGGTAAAGCCCAGTTCCTTGACGCATCGCTCCAGTTCCAGCGCTGCTTCATCGGGCTGCGAGACCGGCAGCGTGGCGAAACCCTGAAACCGCTCGGGATGGCGCGCGATGGCCTCTGCCAGCAGATCGTTGGTGCGGCGCGCCAGATCGACGCTTTCCGCGCCCAGATCATGCAGCATCGGCGTGGTGAGCGAGAGAACCTGCATATCCATGCCGGTCTCGTCCATCAGCGCCAGACGCTGCTGGGCCAGATCCATCAGCCGCCCGGCGATGGGGCCGCCATGGAAGGCCACGCTGGGGTCCTGCGCCTCAAGGCCCAGATCGTGCCAGGCCTGCAAGACCTCGGGGGTGAGGATATGTTCTTCGATGCCGATCAACTGCATGGGGGGCTCCTGTGCCGGGAATGCCGCCTTATCCTCCCCGCGCTGCACAGGCGCCAGACGCAGCGGATGCACATAACAAGTGCATGGAACGCCTGTTCCCCGCGCCAGCTTTGCGGTACCCTGCCCCCATGATCGACATGAACCTGCTTGTCGCGCTCGACGCTTTGCTGGCCGAAGGCAGCGTGACCGGCGCGGCGCGGCGCCTTGGCCTGAGTTCCTCCGCCATGAGCCGCACCCTCACCCGCCTGCGCGCCGCCACCGGCGATCCGCTGCTGGTGCGCGCCGGGCGCGGGCTGGTCCCCACGCCCCATGCGCGGGATCTGCGCGACAAGGTGCGGCATCTCACCCATGAGGCGCGCGCCGTCCTCAGCCCGCCCGCCGCCGCGCTGGACATCGCCGCGCTGGAGCAGACCTTCACCCTGCGCGCCGGGGAAGGCTTCCTCGCGCGTTTTCTGCCGGTGCTGGTCAAGGCCATCCGCGAAGCGGCGCCGAACGTGCGCCTGTGCTTCACCCCCAAGCCCAGCAAGGATGCCCGGCCCCTGCGTGAGGGGGCCGTCGATCTGGACATCGGCGTGGCGGGCGAGTCCGGCCCCGAACTGCGCAGCCGCTTCCTCTTTCGCGACCGCGTGATCGGCGCCGTCCGCCCCGGCCATCCGCTGCTGACCGGCCCCATCACGCCGGAAAGCTATGCCGCCTGCGGGCATGTCGTGGCCTCGCGCCGGGGCGCGCAGAGCGGGCCGGTGGATCAGGCGCTTGCCGCGCTGGGGCTCTCCCGCAAGATCGTCGCCATCGTGCCGGGCTTTCCCGATGCGATGCGGCTGGCGCGCCAGTCCGATCTGGTGGCGCTGGTGCCCTCCTCCTGCCTGATCCGCACCGCCGAGGAACCCGCAAGGCCCGACGATCTGCTCGGCTTCGCGCTGCCGGTGGAGACCCCCGATGTGGTGGTCTCGCTGATGTGGCATCCCCGGCTCGATGCCGATCCGGCGCAGCGCTGGCTGCGCGACACGGTTCAGGCCGCCTGCCTCGATCATATGCGCGGCGCGGGAACCCGAATGCATGTTGCATGATTTTTCAAACTATGTCCGTGAAAGCTTTAGCAAACGCAGGGCAACCCGCTATGGCGCGATAAGGCGCAGTTCAGATGGCGTGAAGAATAAGGGGCGGGCCTGACATGGGCCGCGAAGGCAAAAAGGATAGTTGCGATGCTCGATGCTGACATCGGTCGAACCGGGGGCCAAACCGGGGGCCAGACACCGAGATCGCCGGATGGTTCGCCCGAGGAGCGCGAGCCCACCGTCTTCGCCCCCATCACCCCCACCCCCGCCCTGCGCGAGGATGAACCCTACAGCCGCGACGAGCTGCTCCACGAGATCTTCGAGGCCGCCCACGAACGCCACGCCTGGCGCAGCGCCGTGCGCATGCTGGCCGACGATCCGGAAAGCAGCCGCAAGACGCAGCTGTCCTATGCCGAGCTGCGCCGCCGCGCGCTGCGCTTCGCGCACGAACTGCGCGCTCTGGGCATCAAGCGCGGCGACCGGGTGGTGATCTGCCTGCCGCGCGGGCTCGACCAGTATATGGCGATCCTGGGCACGCTGTGGGTCGGCGCCTGCTATGTGCCGGTGGACTGGACCTATCCGCAGGACCGCATCGACTATATCGCGCAGGACAGCGGCGCGGTGCTGGTCGTCACCGAAAGCGAGCGCGCCGCCGCCATGCCGGTGCGCACGCTGGATCTGGACACGCAGCTGGGCGATCTGGCCGCCCACGAAGCCACCGAAATCACCCGCGCCGACACCGGAGCCACGCCGGAAGACCTCGCCTATATCATCTACACCTCGGGCACCACGGGCCGCCCGAAAGGCGTGATGATCTCGCACCGCAATGCCTGCCATCTGGTGCGTTCGGAATGCGCCATTCTGGCGCTGGACCATGACGACAAGGTCTTCGGCGGCTTCAGCCTGGCCTTCGACATGTCGGTCGAAACCATGTGGAGCGCCTTTTTCGTCGGCGCCGAACTGCTGGTCGCCGATGAGGCGCTGGCCAAGGCGGGGCCCGATATGGCGGGCGTGCTGGCGGCGGAAAGCCTCACCGTCTGGCATGTGGTGCCCTCTTTGCTCTCGCTGGTCGAGACGCCGATGCCCAGCCTGCGCCTGCTCAATCTGGGCGGCGAGGCCTGCCCGCCCGAGCTGGTGGACCGCTGGGCCCGCCCCGGCCTGCGCATGCTCAACACCTATGGCCCCACCGAAACCACGGTGACCGCCACCTGGACCGAGGTGCAGCCGGGCCGCCGCGTCACCATCGGCAAGCCGCTGCCCGGCTACACCGCCTGGATCGTGGACGAAAAGCTCTGGCCGGTGCCTGCGGGCAGCGAGGGCGAGCTGGTCATCGGTGGGCCGGGCGTGGGCCCCGGCTATGTCGGGCGCGAGGATCTGACCGCCGACAAATTCGTGATGACGCCCTTCGACGGGCCCGATGGCAAGCCAGCGCTGATCTACCGCTCGGGCGATCTGGTGCGGCTGGATGCGGTGGGCGACATCGAATTCATCGGCCGCATCGACACGCAGGTGAAGATCCGCGGCTTCCGCGTCGAACTGGGCGAGATCGAGGCGGTGATCGCCGAGGACCGCGCGGTGGCGCAGGCGGTCGTCCATCTCTTCAAGGATGAGGATGGCGCGGAATTCCTCGCCGCCTTCGTGGTGGCGCGCGGCGGCGCGGTGATCGATCTCGATGCCGCCAAGGCGCGGGTGAAGGAACGTCTGCCCAACTATATGCGGCCCGCCGCCTATCAGGTGCTGGATGCGCTTCCCACCCTGCCCGCCTCGGGCAAGGTGGACCGCAAGGCGCTGGTGCGCCCCGCCATGGCCGTGGCCGAGGACCGCGACACCGTCGCCCCCGCCACCCCGCTGGAGGAGCAGCTTCACGCCATCTGGGCCGAGGCCTTTGCGCCGCAGAAGGTCTCCGTCACCGACGATCTCTTCGAGGATCTGGGCGGCCATTCGCTGAAGGCCGCGCGTCTGGTTTCCGCGATCCGCAAGTCGAAAGGCTTGGCGGGCGTCTCCATTCAGGACCTCTACGCCGCGCCCACGATCCGCACGCTGGCCGAAAGGCTGAAGGACACGCTGATCTCTGACGATCACGAGACCGAACCCTATCACCGCATCGCCGCGTGGA
Source organism: Novosphingobium rosa NBRC 15208 (assembly GCF_001598555.1). GTDB lineage: Bacteria > Pseudomonadota > Alphaproteobacteria > Sphingomonadales > Sphingomonadaceae > Novosphingobium > Novosphingobium rosa. The sequence goes on along the minus strand of NZ_BCZE01000015.1, from coordinate 4,690 downwards.
AACGGTGGCTGTGCTGGATCGCCCAGACCGTCGCGCTGATCCCCATCTACACGGTGGCGGGGCTGCAATGGTTCTTCCCCTATGTGGCCTATACCCATTTCTCGGGCGATATGAGCCGCTTGCAGGCGCTGATGCTCAGCGGCCTGAGCTTTATCGCCATTCCGCCCCTGGCCATGCTGGCCTCGGTGCTGATCAAATGGCTGGTGATCGGGCGGTTCAGGGCGGGCGACTATCCGCTGTGGGGCGCCTATTACTTCCGCTGGTGGTTCGTGCGGCGCTTTTCCGAGGTGATCGCCACGCCCTATCTGGCAGGCACGCCGATGATCCGCGCCTATTACCGCCTGCTGGGCGCGAAGGTGGGCAAGCGCGCCTTTATCGGGCGCGGTCCCATCGATGTCGCCGATCTGGTGACCATCGGCGACGATGCCGTCATCAGCGATCAGGCGATGCTGGCCACCAGTTCGGTGGAGCGGGGCCTGCTGCGCCTGGGCTCGGCCACGCTGGGCAAGGGCGCCATCGTGGGTTCGATGGCGGTGGTCGGGCGCGGCGGGGTGATCGGCGATGGCGCGATGCTGGACGATCTCTCCTCGCTGCCAGTCAATGCCACCATCCCCCCGCGTGAGCGCTGGAGCGGTTCGCCCGCTCACAAGATCGCCGGAGACCTGCCGCAGCAGAGCGATGACAAGGCCGGCAAGCTGGCCCGCATGCTGACGGCGCTGGCGCTGTCTCTGGCGGCGCTGATCCTGCCGATCGTCGCCATTCTGCCGATCGCGCCCGGTCTGATCGCCATGATCGAGATCGACTGGAATTCCGACAGCTACACCTATCTGCTGCTCGCGCCCGGTCTGGCGGTCACCTATGTGATCCTGATGTGCGTGCTGACGGTGATCGCCAAGCGGCTGTTTCTGGGCCGCGTGCATGCCGGGCGCTATTCGCTGCACAGCTGGTTCTATGTGCGCTTCTGGTTCGTGCAGCAGATCAACGATCTGGCGCTGCGGCTGCTGCATCCCATCTATGCCACGCTCTATGTGGTGCCCTGGTATCGCGCGCTGGGCGTGAAGGTGGGCCGCCGCGCGGAGATTTCCACCGCTGCCGCCATCGTGCCCGATCTGGTCGATATCGGCCCCGAAAGCTTTATCGCCGACGCCGTGCTGTTCGGCGCCGCCCGCGTGCAGCCCGGCGCCATCGATCTGGCGCATACCCGCATCGGGCGCCGCAGCTTCATCGGCAATTCGGCGCTGCTGCCCAGCGGGGCGCAGATCGGCGATGGCGTGCTGATCGGCGTGCTCTCCACCCCGCCGCGCGATGGCGGGGCCGCCCAGCCCGATGGCACATGGTTCGGCTCGCCGCCCATCAGCCTGCCGGTGCGCCAGACCTCGACGCTGTTCGACGAAGGCGCGCGCTTCAACCCCGGCCCCAAACTGGTGGCGACGCGTCTGGCCATCGAGGCGGTGCGCGTCACCCTTTCGCTCACCCTGTTCCTGGCCTTCTTCGACCTGCTGCTTTCGGCGGTGGGCACGCTGGACGATCTGCGCCATGGCGGGCGGCTGATCCTGATCGCCTTCCCCTTCCTCTACATCGGTTTCGCGCTGGCCTGCGGGGCCTCGGTGGTGCTGCTCAAATGGCTGATCGTGGGGCGCTACAAGCCCACCACCCAGCCGCTGTGGAGCACCTTCGTCTGGCGCACCGAGCTGGTGACGGCCACCTATGAGAACCTCGCCGTCTCCAACCTGCTGGAGCCGCTGCGCGGCACGCCATGGCTGCCCGCCTATCTGCGCCTGCTGGGCTGCAAGATCGGCAAGCGCTGCTATATGGACACCACGGACGTGACCGAACACGATCTGGTCAACATCGGCGACGATGTGGCGCTCAACGATTTCGCGGGGCTGCAGACCCACCTCTTCGAGGACCGCGTGATGAAGGTGAGCAGCGTGCATGTGCATGACCGCGCCACCATCGGCTCCTACGCCATCGTTCTGTATGATGCGGAGATCGGCGAGGATGCGCAATTGGGCGACCTCTCGGTGGTGATGAAGGGCGAGACACTGCCCCCGGGCACCAGCTGGGAAGGATCGCCCGCCAGGCTGGTGGCGCATGGGGGATGATGCCGGAGGTCTGGCATCACGGCGCGCTGGGGGATCTGCCTGCGGTTCATGACGCGCCACAGATGTGGCTGCTGCGGCTGGACGATCCTGCGGTCGCCGCGCTGGCAGGCGGCGCGGCGCTGCGGGAAAGCGATCTGCGCGATCTGGCGGGGCGCCCTCAGGCGGCGATGCGCGGGCTGCGGCGGCAATTGACCCGGCTGCTGCTGGCGCGCCTGGCAGGGTGCCATCCCGATACCATCACCCTGCGGCGCGGCGATGCGGGCGAACCTCTGGTGGATGCCCCCCAGGGCTGGCACATCAGCGTGGCGGGCCGCTGGCCTCATGCCGTGATCGGCGTGGCGCGACAGGCGCTGGGCGTGGACATCGAGCCTGAAGACGCTCTGCCCCCGCCTGAGGACGCCTTGACCGCCGGCGAACGCCGGGATTTGGCCGGAGCCTCCGATGCAGCACTGGTCGCCCGCTGGACGGCCAAGGAGGCTCACGCCAAGGCTTTGGGCATCGCCTCAAGGATCGAGGGGGGCGATATCCATACATGGCAGGATGGGCCGCTGCTGCGCGCCCGTTCCCTCGCAGGCGAAACTGTCGGCCATCTGCATCATCGCGATGGGCTGATCTGCGCGGTGGCCGTGATCAGAAGACCTTGATCTCGCTCACCATCAGCGTGGTGCCCGGCTTTTTCCCGAAACTGACCTTCAGAGCGCTGGTGGCCTCACCCGGCAAGGCCACGCGATAGATGTTACGGCCATCGGGGCGCAGTTGCGCCAGCTTGCGCCAATGCCCCTCGCCGCCGGTCCAGACCGTGGCCGATGTCGGCAAGGCATGGCCCTCGCCCGACACAAGGGCCAGTTCCATGGCGCGGGGCTCAATGGGCTTCTCGAAACTCAGGCCGACCCATTCGCTGGTGGTGTCACGCGCGGAGACCCAGCCATTGGGCAGCTCGCGGAAAAAGCTGATGCGCCCATCGACAAGTTGGTGCAGTTTCTCCGCATCCCCGCCGCTGGAGGCCGCCACATGCGGCCAGCCGTTGCGCAGCAATTGCACGGCCAGATCGATGGGATGCGGCTGATCGGGGTTGGCCTTGCGCGGCACGGCCAGCTCCATCCGCCCCGCCGTGGCGCGCTGCCCGGCCAGCCGCCCATCGAGCCAGACTTTCAGCCCCGCGCCTTGATGGAAATGATCCCCGGCGCGGTCATAGGTCACCGTCAGCAGATGGCCGTGATAGGGCAGATCCTGCAACGCAAACCAGCCTGGCCCCTCGCCCGAGGCAGGAAGCAGCGGGTCGAGGATCAGCCTGTCATCCGCTGAAGGCACGATGCCGACCAGCCCCGTCACCACCAGATCGTTGAAACCGGAGTGGAAATAGTGATGGCTGCGCGCCAGACCCACGATGGGAGCGCCAGTGGCGGGATCGTAATCCTCTTCCAGATCGAGGCGGCCATCGGCCTGCCGGTGGAGCGCGGCATACTGGCGCAGCAGGCGCCAGTATTCGGCCCGCGCCACCGGAGCGTCGCCGCCGCGATCATGCAGCATGGTGGCCAGCGCCATCAGCGCCTGTGTCGTCTGGAAAGGCCACACCGGCCCGTTCCACTGGCATTCGCGCAGGCCGGTGTCCTTGTCGTAGCGATATTGCCGCATGTAGTAGCGATAGGAGGGCTCGGCGGTGCGCAAGCCATGCGGGCCGCCAAGCTGATCGGCATCGAGCAGATGGCGCCATGCCGCGTCATAGCCTTTGTCGCTGCCCACCACGCCGTAAGCCCAGGGCAGATAGCCCACCAGTTCGCGCTGGTCGATCTGGTCCCACGCTTTCACGAAAGCATTGCTGTCTTTGTAGCGGTCCACAAAATGGGTGAGGCCCGGGCTCCACAGATCGGTGAGCAGAGCCTTGCGCAGCGTTTCGGCCTTGTCGGCATAAAGCCGCGCCTGCTCCCCCTGCCCGGCCAGCGCCGCGATCCGGCTGATCGCCCGCGCATTGGCCACCATATAGGCGTTGATCGAGGGCCGGAACGCATCCCCGCCGCGAAACCCGTCCTTGCCGCCCGAAGCATTGATCGATGTGACCGTATATTCCGTGGCATCGAGCAGCGGCTCGATCCAGTAGAGGCCGCGTGCCTTGTCGAAATGGTCGTCCCATGCGGCGTAGATGCGCTGCATCTCGGGCAGATAGCGGGTGACGGCAGCGCGGTCGCCGTCGGCCAGATAGCGGCCCCAGACAGCGTCCGCGATGGCTTCGCTGAAGTGCCGGTCATTGCCGCCATGGGCGTAGAGATAGCCGATGTAATCGCCCGCGAAGCGGCGTTGGCGCAGCCAGCGGCCTTCCGCGATATGGAAGCCGCTGGCGTCGTTCAGCCCGGCCCATGGCTCGCGCTGCCAGCCGACATCGTCGAAGAATTCGGTGGTGAGATAGCCCTGTTCGCCCGTGTCGCGCTGATGCGCGCGGTACAGCGCCCAGCGGTAGTACCACACATCGTCCAGCTGCGGATCGGAACTGGCGAACAGCGGGATGTTGCCCGCATACCATGCCGCATCGCCGCCATAGCGCTGCGCCAGGACAGCCTGGGCATCCAAAGGCGCGGCAGGCGAACCCG
>NZ_BCZE01000014.1 GCF_001598555.1 Novosphingobium rosa NBRC 15208 | reverse complement strand
CAGGCGAACCCGCCGCAAGCTGGGCCGAGCAAATCAGGGCGGCAGCGGCCAGTGCTGCCGCCCTGATCCGGCCTCGAAGGAGAACGAGGCCGGAGGGAAACAGGCGATTACTGGAACGAATAACGGACCCCCAGGGCAAAGGTGCGCGACAGCAGCGTGGTGCCAAGGTTGTACTGCTGCGCATTGCCCTTGTCGCCGAACTTGTAATAGGTCTGCTGCACGGAATTGAGCAGGTTCACCGCATCGAAGGTGGCCGCCAGATTCTTGGTGACCTTGAAGGTCAGCTGAGCGTCCAGGCTGCTTTCCGGCGTGCGCCAGATGCCGATGGGATTGGCGAACAGCGCCGCTTCGTTGCTGGCCAGGAAGGCCGAGCGCCAGACATAGGACAGGCGCGCGCCGATGGGGCCACGCTCATAGGCGCCGGTCACGTTGAAGCTGTACTTCGAGACGCCGAAGAACGAGCTGGTGCTCTGGCCCACGATGTTGCCCGCGCTGTCGGCGATGGGGATGTTCTGGCTCGAATCCAGCGCGGTGAAGCTGCCCTGCACGCCCAGGCCCTTGAGCAGGCCCGGCAGCTTCTGCGGGAAGAAGGTGAAGCCCACCTCCGCGCCCTGCAGCTTGCCGTTCGAGGCATTCTGCGGCTGCGTCACCACGAAGCTGGTGGTGTTGAGCCCCGTGCCCGTCACCGTCACGCGGTTGGCCAGCGAGACCACCAGCCCCTGCACATCGCGGCGGAACAGCGTGGTGTAAAAGGCGCTGCCGCGCGCGAAATACCATTCCAGCGCAAGGTCATAGTTGGTGGAGGTGGTGGGCTTGAGCTTCGCATTGCCCGAGGTGCCGCTGCCATAGCCGACATTGGTGAGATCGCCCGTCAGATTATAGGCCGGGTTGAGATCGCCGAAGTTGGGGCGGCGCAAGGTCTGGCCATAGTTGAAGCGCAGCTTGAGCTTGTCGGTCAGATCGTAGCGCAGCGTGGCGCTGGGCAGGAAGCGCTGGGTGGCCACGCTGGAGATGGTCTTGGCGAAGCTGTACTGGTCGGTGAAGTCCAGCTTGGTGTCCACGCTGGTGTAGCGCACGCCGCCCTGCACCTTGAGCGGACGGCCAAAGATGCTCACCTCGCCATCGGCCATGCCATAGAGCGAGAAGGTCCGCTCATCGACATTGAAGACATTGGTGTAGCTCAGCTGATCGCTGGTCTTGAAGTTCGGGAAGACCGAATGATAGAGCGAACGGATCTGGTCCTGGTTCTGATAGACCCAGTAGCCGCTCGGCAGGGTCCAGCTGGTCGGCACATTGGCGCGGCCATCGAAGAAGCCCTGCGTGGTGAAGAGCGCGCCGCTGCCCAGCGTGGTCAGCGACTGGCCCAGCGAATCCGTGCTCTGCTGGCGGATGTAATCGCTGGCGGTGCGGTCATCATAGCGGAAGCCCAGCTCGATGCGGCGCAGGAAGCCGCTGTCCCACTCATTGTGGCCCTTCAGCGTGGCGGTGATGGCATCGCCCTTGTTGCGCTCGCCATTGTCATAGAGCTGCGCCAGATTCCAGGCGGCCGGATTGGTCAGCTGGCTCTGGTCGGTGAAGCTGTAGGAGGGGATGCCGCCGCCCGAGTTGAAATCGACATTGATGCCCTGCGCCGTGCGATCGGTGCGCAGCGCCATGAAGGCGGTCTTGTACTTGCTGTTCTGATAGGCGACGTCGGCCTCGATCTTGCCGGCCTTGCCCACATCCCACTTGGCGTTCAGGCCATAGAGGAAGCTGTCGGTCTGGCTCTTGGTGTAATCGGCGCTGTTGAAGCCATAGACCTGCCCCGCATAGCGCGACTTGACGATGTTGGTGCCGGGATAGAGCGAGAAATCCTTGGTCACGTCGCTGTCGAGCGCGCCCCAATAGTCCACGAAGCTGAACATCATGGCGTTGTAGGTTTCGCCGCGGAAGCCGTTGTAGAAGAATTCGGCGGTGTAGGTCGAACGGTCGTTGGGCGCCCATTGCAGGGCGACATTGACCGCAGGACGCTCGCGCTTGCCGTAAAGATCGTTCGAGAAGATGGCGTCGCGCGACAGGTAATAGGGCGTCGTCACGCCATTGCTCAGGATGGTCGAGCCCGGCGTGGTGGAAAGGCCCGCATTCTGGCCGGGCTGCCAGTTCTGGTTGCTGTCACCCGGGAAGATGCGCTGCAGCGGGGTCAGGCCCGAGCCGGCAGGCGGATTTTCGGTGGCGAAGGGCACGAAGGCGCCCGCTGTCACGCTCATGTCGCGGTATTTGGTCCGACTATAGCTGCCGTTCACCAGAATGCCGATGTCACCGATATCGGTAGTCCAGCGCTTGGAGATCAGCGCCGAGACGTTCGGATTGTAACTGTTCGCCTGCTCATTGTAGATGCCGCGCACCTGGGCCGAGAAGGCGAAATCCTTGAAATCGAAGGGGCGGCGGGTCTGCACGTCAATCTGGCCGGCCAGGCCGGTCTCCAGCTGGTCGGCCGCACGGGTCTTGTAGACATCGACCTGCTTGATGAGGTTCGACGAGAGATCCTGCAGCGCGAAGGACTGGCCGTCCGAGGTGAAGACATTGCGGCCATTGAGCGTGGTCAGCGCATCGGTCAGGCCACGGATCGAGATGGCGGACGCCTCGCCGCCGGTGCGGTTGGTGACCTGAATGCCGGTGACGCGCTGCAGCGCCTCGATCACATTGTTGTCGGGCAGCTTGCCGACATCCTCGGCGACCACGGAATCAACGATCTGCACCGAAGTGCGGCGCACCTTGAGCGCCCCCTCGATCGAGGCGCGCACGCCGGTCACCACGATATCGGCGGCAGCGTCCTGCGCCGCGGACTGCGGGGCGGCGGGAGCTGCGTCAGCGCTCTGGGCGTGAGCAGGCGTCACCAGCGCCAGCACGCCAAAGGACGCCGAGCACAGGACCGCGTTGCGGAAAGATTTCATTGAGACACCCTCCATGAATCATGCCCCCTCTTAGGGCTTTTAGTCTAACTATTGAGTCGCGATGTGACACCGGTGGTCACGCCCGTCAAGGGCCATTCTTCCGCAACGTTAAGCCAGCTTTACACTGTGATGATTTTGCCATGCCATGGGGCCGGAACACGCGCATCGCGGCCCGGCCCCATGGGCGTCAATCCGCTCGGATCAGCGGGCCATTGGCCACGGGAGCGCCGAAATCCGGGGTTCCGTCAGCGCGGTAATGGATCGGCTGGATACGGGTATGGCGGTTGGGATCGAAGAGCGGATCGCCTTTGATCGCCGCGTAATCGCGGGCGTGATAGACCAGCATATCGCGCCCGGCCTCATCCACCGTGAAGCTGTTATGGCCCGGCCCGAAGACATGATGAGTCGGACTGGAAGCAAAGACCGGCTCGGGCGATTTGCGCCAGACTTTCGCATCCATCAGATCGGCATCGGCGGGCGCGGTCAGCATGCCCATGCAGTAACGCGCATCGGTGGCGCTGGCCGAATAGGTCATGAAGACCCTGCCATGGCGGATCAGCACGGCGGGGGCCTCATTCACCTTGAAGCCGCGAATTTCCCACGGCAATTCCGGCACAGACAGGCGCACCGGAGGCTGCGCCAACGTCGTCGGCGTGGCCAGAGGCGCGAGATAGAGGTTCGAATTGGTCTCGATCCCCGGCTCCTTCTGGGCCCAGGCCAGCCAGTGCCGCCCCTGATGCACGAAGCTGGTGGAATCGAGCGTGAACGTGTCCCACGGCGTCTGCAACTGCCCGGCCAGCGCCCATTGCGCGCGGAAGGGATCGGCGCCCTGCCCGCGCAGCACATAGGTGCGGATATGGAACTTGTCGTCGCCATCGCCCGCCGCGAAATAGAAGGACCAGCCGCCGTCGATCCAGTGCAGTTCGGGGGCCCAGATGTAGCCCGCCATCCTGCCGCTGGCGGGGCGACGCCACACCACGATCTCCTCGCCCCGGCCCAGCCCGCCCAGCGTGCGCGAACGGCGCAGCACCAGCCGGTCATACTCCGGCACCGAGGCGGTCATGTAATACCAGCCGTCGGTGTGGCGGAAGACTTGCGCATCGGCGCGCTGCCTCACCACCGGATTGACGATGCCATCCCGGGGCCCGCGCGCCAGCAACGGACCACCGGCCAGAGCAGCCCCCAGCAAAGCGCCGCCCGCCATCATCTCACGCCGTTGCATCATCAGCGCTCCGCCACCGGCCAGCCATCCGCACCCCAATGGATGCGGGCCAGACGCAGGGTGGAGGCGCCGTGGTTCTCCTTGTCATAGGCGTGATAGGCCACGATGTCGGTGCCGTCCTTGTCATGCATGAAACCGGCATGGCCGGGGCCACGGAAGCGCTCCTGCTCGGGCAGATCGGCGCGCAGGAAGATCGTGCCGCCGCCCTGCATCATCGCGCTGCCATCCTTGCCCAGATAGGGCCCGGTGATCTTGTCCGCGCGCGACACCACCGTGTAATAGGTGCTGTTCACGCCCTTGCAGCAGTAATCATAGGAGGCGAAGAGCCAATAAGCCCCGCCATGCCGGAGAATAAAGGGCGCTTCCACCGGAGCAGGCGCGCCCGCAGGCGCCGGGCGGCGCGCGATGGACAAAGGCTTGGCTTCAGGGTGCAGCGGCTTGCCGGTTTTGCCATCGAGTTCGACCAGCTTGATCCCGGTCCAGAAGCTGCCGAAGGTCAGCCAGTGGCGCCCTTCCGCATCCACCACCGCATTGGGATCGATGGCGTTATAATCGTCCGAATTGTGCGACATCAGCACCAGCCCCTCGTCGCGCCAGCCATAGCCGGGCTTGGCAGGATCGAGCGTGGGCGAGGTGAACAGGCCAATCGCCGAACGATTGCCGCCAAAGGTCGAGACGGCATAATAGAGCCGCCAGCGCCCGTTGACGTAGGAAATATCCGGCGCCCACATCTCCTTGGTGCCGGGCACGGCCTTTTGCGCCCAGTCTGGGATATGGTCGAACAGCGGCTTGCCGGAGGTCCAGTGGATCAGATCCTTCGAGGTGCGGCTGAGCAGATAGTGCCCCGCATCCCCCGGAATGCCGGTGCCGAAGACGTAGTAGGTGTCACCCTCACGCGTGATCACCGGATCATGGGTGGGCACCAGATCACCGGTCAGCTGCGCATTGAGCGTGGGCGTCTGGGCCACCACCGGCATGGCGACGGCGGCCAGCAGCGCCGAAGCGGTGAGAAGAAGTTTCCGCATGGTTTCAATCCTCAATCCAGATCCAGCACCACCACCGACTTGGCCGGCAGCGTCACCTTCAGCACCCCGCCAGTCACGCTGGCGCCACGGAAGGGCGCGGGCGCAACGGTGTTGGGCGCGGTGAAATCATTATGCGCATTCATCGCGGCGGCGGTGATGATCTGGCCCTGCACGCGGCCCGCCTTCACACCCTCCAACACCACCGACAAAGGCGCGGCATGGTTGGGGTCCAGATTGGCCAGCGCGACATGCACCTTGCCATCCTTGCCCTTCACCGCCGAGGCGCTGATCCCCGGCACCGCCCACTTGCCCTCGCCATAGGTCGGGCCCTTCACCGTGATCGGCAGCACGGTGGCGTCCTGCCACGGGCGATAGAGCGCGAAGACATGATAGGTCGGCGTCAGCACCATTTTCGCGCCATCGGTCAGGATCATCGCCTGCAACACATTGACCATCTGGGCGACAGCGCTCAGCCGCACGCGATCGGCATGATGGGCGAAGATGTTGAGCGAGATCGCCGCCACCAGCGCATCGCGCATGGTGTTCTGCTGGCGCAGGAAGCCGGGGTTGGTGCCCTTTTCCGGCGCGAACCAGGTGCCCCATTCATCCACCGCCAGAAAGACGCGCTTTTTGGGATCATACTTGTCCATGATCGCGCTGTGGCGGGTGATGAGATCGTCCAGACGGTTGGCCTCGAACAGGGTTTCCTGCCAGCCGCTCTCGTCGAACTCGGTGGCCGAGGCACGCGGCGGCCACTGCCCGGGAATGGTGTAATAATGCAGCGAAAGCCCGTCGACCTTGTCCCCCGCGATCTTCATCATCGCTTCGGTCCAGGCATAATCGTCGACATTCGCGCCCGAGGCGACCTTCAGCGTATGCGCGCCCTCGGGCAGCTTGACGAAGGTGCTGTAACGACGCGTTTCATCCGCCGCGAACTCCGGGCGCATGTTGCCGCCGCAACCCCACAGCTCATTGCCGACGCCGAAATAGGGCACCGCCCAGGGGGCTTTATGACCATTGGCGGCGCGCTCATCGGCCAGCGACCCGGCGGGGGCGGTCATATATTCCACCCATTCGGCCATTTCGCGCGGCGTGCCATCGCCAACATTGCCCGCGATATAGGGCTCCGCGCCGATCTGCTCGGCCAGATCCATGAATTCATGCGTGCCGACGCGGTTGGGCTCGGTCACGCCGCCCCAATGGGTGTTGACCTTGACCGGGCGCTTCGCGGGATCGCCGACACCCTCGCGCCAGTGGTATTCGTCGGCGAAGCAGCCGCCCGGCCAGCGCACCATCGGCACCTTGAGCGCCCGCAGCGCGCCCACCACATCGTTGCGAAACCCGCGCGTGTTGGGAATCTGCGAGTCCGTGCCGACCCAGAGGCCGCCATAGATGCCGGTGCCCAGATGTTCGGCGAATTGGGTGAAGATATGGCGGTCATAGGTGGCGCCGGGGTGATCGGCCTCCAAAGTGGCCGTCGCGGGTTGCGCTGCCGGAGCATGCGCCCCTGCCTCTTTGGCCGCCGCCTGCACCGCCCCTGCCGAAACCGACAGCAGCAGCGCCGCCGCCATCATACGCCTGACCATCACCATCATCGACTCCCAATAGTTCGATCTTTATGCGGACCAGAAACACCGTTCGAAGGGAGACAAAGCGCAGCAAGCCCCTCACCCATGCCGGGCATGGACAGGCAGGACCGCCTCATCATCATTCTGAAACACCGCCTTGCCCTCACGCCCGCCTCGCATCTTGCGCGAAAATCGGGCATCGGCAGGGGATGCGGCGCGTTTGGCCCCTCGATCCGCCTGATCCGTCAATTACTCCTACTTAAAAGAGAATTTCCTCGAACGCAAATGCTGTTTTGGCTATGGCTGCATCAGCGACCTCACGAGAGAACCCCATTGAGCAAGTCCGACCAATCATCCGATACGTCGCCCATCACCCAGCAAGACGCGCAGCCAGATGCCCCGAAGCCCCGGCGTGGCACCGGGCGGCGGCTGCATGGCGCCATCGCCTTCAAGCTGGGGACCGATATCGTCTCGGGCGTCTATGCGCCGGGCACGGTGCTCTCGAGCGAGGTGGAGTTCTCCGAGGCGCTGGACGTCTCGCGCGGGGCCTTCCGTGAGGCGATGCAGGTGCTGGCGGCCAAAGGTCTGGTCGAAAGCCGCCCCAAGGCCGGCACCCGCGTGCTGCCGCGCAACCGCTGGAACCTGCTCGACCCCGACGTGCTGGCCTGGGCCTTCTCCGGCGAACCCGATCCCTCCTTCGTGCGCGGCATCTTCGAGTTGCGCGCCATCGTGGAACCGGGCGCCGCCCGCCTCGCCGCCGAGCGCCGCGACCGCGAGGATCTGCGCGCCATGAAGGACGCCCTCACCGCCATGCGCCGCCACACGCTGGCCACCGAAGCCGGGCGCGCCGCCGACCGCGATTTCCACGACGCCATCCTGCGCGCCACCCGCAACGATGCGCTGATCGTGCTGACGGCCTCGATCGGCTCGGCAGTGCATTGGACGACGCAGTACAAGCAGCGTTCGCGCGCTTTGCCGCGCAATCCAATCCCCGATCACGCCAAGGTCTATGACGCTATTGCCGCGGGCGATGGTGATGCGGCGGCGGCGGCGATGCGCTTCCTCGTCGATCTGGCGCTCGAAGACACGAAGGAAGAAATGGGTCAGGGGATGAAGGAATAAGGATAAGATGCGAGGGCCATCGCCCTCGCGCTCCCTTTAATGTCCACCTTGCGTACAACCTCTTGGTTTCGCACGGGCTCTGAGCGCCGCAGGCTTTAAAATCCATGGCGCTGCGCCAGAGGTCTTAAAGCCTGCGGCGCTTTGAGTTTAGCGCAAGTTTGACAGTAACGGGATTGCAAAGGGCGATGGCCCTTTGCCCGCCGGAGGCATAACTTCCTCCCTTCTTGACTTTTAACCCATATGGTTCTAAAAGCTTCCCCGGATCTGCCTAGGCCAGGCATGATCCAGACACAGGGCCGATGCGGCGCGGGACCGGGCGGTGACAAGCCGGAGGACTTCCGCGACGCCTCCCCCACGCTTCGGGATGAACGAGAGGCGGCTCATCTGCGAGCCCGTGCCCGCCCTCGCCGAAGGCTGCAGGGCCGAGCCGGAGTTTTTGGGGGCGCCCTCATCCGGCCATTCGCAGCGTAGGCGTGCCTCAGCACCCGCCCGGCCATGGGCGCGTGTCCGCATCGGCCCCTTTGTGCCGTATGCTGCTGGCGCCATCTTGCGAAGGTGGGCACGGCAAGGCGCGATCTTTTGCCGATGTATGTAGGAAAATAACGCGGCGGAGAGATCGCGCGCGATGGGTTCGGCATATCCCACCCTATCGCCGGAAGACGTTCCGGGAGCGCGAGGGTGTAACACCCTCGCATGTCTCTTTTCTTCTAATCCCTTACCCTACCGGCCCCGCATAGGCATGCGATGGATTGCCGCGAACACCCCCGGTCTCCACCTCGAACAGCGCGCCGTCATGCTCGCTCTCCGGCAGGCCGATAGCGGCGGAGGTGACGAACAGCCGGTCCAGCCCCTCGCCCGCAAAGGCCATGTTGGTGATGCGCCGGGCGGGCAGTTCGATGCTGCGCTCCAGCTTGCCATCGGGATCGAAGCGGCTGATGCGGCCGCCGTCCCAATGGGCGACCCAGAGGAAGCCCTCGGCGTCGCAGTTCATGCCATCGGGATAGCCGTCGACCTCGGTGAACTGGATGAAGGGTTCGCGCGAGGATGCGTCGCTTTCATGGCGGGCGAAGCGGTAGATCAGGCGCTTGCTGCTGTCGGCGTGATAGAGCCACTGGCCGCAGGGCGAGAGGCCGGGGCCGTTGGGCACGCCGTAATCGCTGTCGATCTGCTGCCACGCGCCTTCGGGCGAGAGGCGGTAGAGCGAACCGCTGTCCTGCTCCTCGGCCATATCCATGGTGCCGCACCAGATGGCGCCGGTGGCATCGGCCTTGCCATCGTTCATGCGGTTGCCGGGCAGATGGGGCTCGGGGCCGGAGCGGGGGCCGATGGTCAGCGGGTCGAGCGTGATGCGCGCGATGCCGCTGCGGAAGCCGCCGACGAAGCCGCCATCGGCATGCTCGACCACCCAGCCGAGGGGTTCGGGCATGAGGAAGCGTTCCACCGCGCCGGTGGCCAGCGTCAGGCGGTTCAAGGCGGGGGCGAGGATATCGACCCAGTAGAAGGCACCGTCGCGGGCGACCCACAGGGCGCCCTCGCCCAGCGTATCGCGGGTTTCGCGGGCGATGTTTCGCACGCTTGTCTGCACCTTGCTCATGGGCTTGATCCTCTCCTGATGCGCAAAACGGCTGGCCCGATCAAACTCAGGCCAGCCGCTTCAATGGCGCAACGCCTTAGTGGTTGTCGCGCGGCAGGCCCATGGTCTGGGCGATGCGCTGGTACTTTTCAGCGCCTTCCAGAATGGCCCCGGTGTTCATCTGGCCCACCAGATTGCGCTGGATTTCCTGCCACGGCGTCTGGCTGGCGGGATAGGGATAGCCACCCTTGGCCGCCAGAGCCGCGCGACGGGCAGCCAACTCCTCATCGGAGATCAGCACATTGACGGTGCCCTTGCGCAGGTCGATGCGCACCCGGTCGCCGGTTTCCAGCAGCGCCAGACCGCCCATCGCCGCCGCCTCGGGCGAGGCGTTGAGGATCGAGGGGCTGCCCGAGGTGCCCGACTGGCGCCCGTCCCCGATGCAGGGCAAAGCGCCGACGCCCTCGGTGATGAGGTAGGCGGGGGGCCGCATGTTCACCACCTCGGCGGCGCCGGGGTAGCCGATGGGGCCTGCGCCGCGCATGAACATCAGCGTTTCGGGCGTGATGCCGACGGCGGGATCGTCGATGCGGTGGTGGTAATCCTCCGGCCCGTCGAAGACCACGGCGGGGCCTTCGAAGGCCTCGGGGTCGTTGGGGTTGGAGAGATAGCGGTCACGGAACTCGTCGGAGATCACGCTGGTCTTCATGATCGCGGCATCGAAGAGATTGCCGCTCAGCACGAGGAAACCGGCCTCTTCCTTGAAGGGCTTTTCGAAGGGGAAGATCACCTTCTCGTCCTCGATGGTGGCATCGCGGCAATTGTCGCCCATGGTCTGGCCGTTGACGGTGATCGCGCCCTCGCGGATCAGGCCCTGCCCCATCAGCTGGGCGACGACGGCGGGGACGCCGCCCGCACGGTAATAGTCCTCGCCCAGATATTCGCCGGCGGGCTGCAGGTTGACCAGCAGCGGCACCTTATGGCCCAGATCCTGCCAGTCGGTGAGCGGCAGGTCGACACCGATATGGCGCGCGATGGCGGCCAGATGGATCGGCGCGTTGGTGCTGCCGCCGATCGCGGAATTGACGACGATGGCATTGTGGAAAGCGTCCAGCGTCAGAATGTCGGAGGGTTTCAGATCCTCATGCACCATATCGACGATGCGCTTGCCGGTGCGCCATGCGCATTCCTGGCGGTCGCGATAGGGGGCGGGGATGGCGGCGCTGCCGGGCAGCATCATGCCCAAGGCCTCGGCCAGCGAGTTCATCGTGGTGGCCGTGCCCATGGTGTTGCAATAGCCGGTGCTGGGCGCCGATGAGGCCACCAGCTTGATGAAGCCCTCATCGTCGATCTCGCCGGCGGCCAGCATCTGGCGGCCCTTCCAGACGATGGTGCCGCTGCCGGTGCGCTCACCCTTGTGCCAGCCGTTGAGCATCGGGCCCACCGACAAAGCGATGGCCGGAATGTTCACCGTGGCCGCTGCCATCAGCAGGGCCGGGGTGGTCTTGTCGCAGCCGGTGGTCAGCACCACGCCGTCGAGCGGATAGCCATACATCGCCTCGACCAGCGCCAGATAGGCCAGATTGCGGTCGAGCCCGGCGGTGGGGCGCTTGCCGGTTTCCTGAATGGGGTGGACCGGGAATTCCAGCGCAATGCCGCCCTGTTCGCGGATGCCCTCGCGGATGCGCTCGGCCAGCACGAGGTGGTGGCGGTTGCAGGGCGAGAGGTCGCTGCCGGTCTGGGCGATGCCGATGATCGGCTTGCCGCTGCGCAGCTCCTCAAGGCTGAGGCCGAAGTTGAGGTAGCGCTCCAGATAGAGCGAGGTCATGTCGATGTTGTCGGGATTGTCGAACCAGGCGCGGCTGCGAAGCTTGGTGGGTTGCTTGTCGGTCATGGTTTTCTCGATATGCGAGGTGGGTCGGCGCGAAGGTGGGTTCAGCGCGAAACGGTGAGGCGGTAGATCATGGCGTGCCGGTAAGGCTTGCCCGGATCGACGCGCGTGGAAATGAAGTCGGGATGGTTGGGCGAATCCGGAAACTTCTGGGGTTCCAGCGCGATGCCGTCGCCCATGCGATAGAGGTGGCCCTGCTTGCCGACCAGCGTGCCGTCGAGGAAGTTGCCGGTGTAGACCTGCACGCCCGGCTCGGTGGTGAGCAGTTCCAGCACGCGGCCCGAAGCGGGATCTTCCAGGCGGGCGGCCAGTTGCGGCGTGGCGGTCAGCCCCTTGTCGAGCGCAAAGTTGTGATCGTAACCACGGCCAAAGACGATCTGCTGATCCTTGCCGTCCCGCAACCCATCGGCAAGGCGACGCGGCGCGCGGAAATCGAAGACGGAGCCTGCCACGGGGCGCTTCTCACCCGTGGGGATCAGCGTGGCATCCACCGGGGTGAAAGCGGACGCGGGCACCGTCAGGCGGTGATCCATCGCGCCGCCCGCGCTGCCCTCGCCCGCCAGATTGAAGATGGCATGGTTGGTCATGTTGACCACGGTCGGCTTGTCGGTGGTGGCTTCGAAGAGGATGCCCAGATCGCCCTTTTCATCGAGCGTGTAGGTCACCGTGGCCTTCAGGGTGCCGGGATAACCCGAATCGCCATCGGGGCTGACATGGCTGAGCACCAGCCTGGCCACCGGGCCGGATTGCACCGAAACCACCTGCCAGGGCAGCTTGTCGAAGCCCTTGTCGCCGCCATGCAGCGACTGGCCGTGATCGTTCTGGGGCAGCTGATAGGTCTTGCCGTCCAGCACGAAGCGCCCGCCCGCGATGCGGTTGGCATAGCGGCCCACGGTGGCGCCGAAATAGTTGGGGTGATCGACGAAGCCCGCCAGATCGTCATAGCCCAGCAGCACATCGGCCTTCTTGCCGTTGCGGTCCGGCCCGATCAGCGACTGCAGCGTCGCGCCATAGGAGAGGATGCGGGCCGAGACGCCATTGTCGGCCTTCAGCGTGATCGCGAAGATCTCGGTGCCATCGGCCAGATGGCCGGCGCTTTCCTGTTTGGCTTCAGCGGCCATGGCGGCCCCAGCTGTTGTCGAGAGCAATGCGCAAACCAGAATACTCCGCTGAATCGAGCCGATCGCCTTCAAGGCCATCATGCTTTATCTCCCACCTTATGCGCCCGGCCAGACCATGTTTGAAGGGTGCGTCCGAAGGGGCCGGGACCATTGACGGCACCACCAAGTGCATATAGTCCTACAAATATAGAAAACGCAAGCCGGGATGCCAAACCACTGGACCGGCCAGACCATTCGAGAGGTTTTTCATGGCGCCACCTGTCTCCTCAGCCTCTGTCCGGGCCGCAGCGCCAGCGGATTCAGGCACAAGCTATGGCCCGGCCCTGTCGCTGCTGGCGACGCTGTTCTTCATGTGGGGCTTCATCACGGTCATCAACAACACGCTGCTGCCGCATCTGCGCAGCGTTTTCGAATTGACCTATACCCAGACAACATTGATCGAGTCGGTCTGGTTCATCGCCTATTTCGTGGCCTCCATCCCCTCGGCCAAGCTGATCGAGAAGATCGGCTACAAGCATTCGCTGGTGGTGGGCCTGTGCATCATGGCGGCGGGCGCGCTGGGCATGATGCTGGCCGCCTCCATCCCCTCCTACGGCGTGACCCTGGCGATGCTGTTCATCATCGCCTGCGGCATCACCCTGCTTCAGGTCGCGGCCAATCCCTACGTCGCGGTGGTGGGCAAGCCGGAGACGGCCTCCTCGCGCCTCAATCTGGTGCAGGCGCTCAATTCGGCGGGCACCATGCTGGCTCCGATGTTCGGCGCCTATCTGATCCTTGGCCGGTCCAAGAGCGGCACTGCCACCGGCGAAGCCACCCTCACCCATGCCGAGCGTCTGGCCGATGCCCATTCGGTGATCCTGCCCTATGGCCTGGTCGCGGTGGTGCTGGTGGTTCTCGCGGTGATCCTGCTGCGCTTCCCCCTGCCCGCCATGGGCCAGTCGAACCAGCGCCTCGCCGCTGAGGAGCGCGCGGGCCATTCCTTGTGGAAGCACCGCAATCTGGTCTTCGGCGTGCCGGCGATCTTCATCTATCTGATCGCGGAGATCGGCGTAGCCAATCTCTTCGTCAATTTCGTCAGCCAGCCCACGATTGCCAACCTCACGCATGAGGAAGCCGGGCGCTATCTCTCCTTCCTGTGGGGCGGCATGATGGTGGGCCGTTTCGTCGGCTCGGCGGTGATGCAGAAGATGCGCGCCGATCTGGTGCTGGCGGCCTTCTCGGTGGGCGCTTTCATCGTGATGATGATCACCGTCTTCACCACCGGCCCCGTGGCGATGTGGTCGCTGATTCTGGTGGGGCTGTTCCACTCGATCATGTTCCCCACCATCTTCACGCTGGGCATCAAGGGCCTTGGGCCGCTGACCGAGGAAGGCTCGGGCCTGCTGATCATGGCGATCGCCGGTGGCGCGCTGGTGGTGGTGCAGGGCTGGCTGGCCGATACCTACGGCCTGCAGAACTCCTTCCTGCTGACCGCCGCCTGCGAACTGTACACGCTGTTCTACGCACTGTGGGGTTCGCGCCCCACCCATGCGCTGCCCGATGTGCAGGTTGAAGCAGAAGCGGGCTAGACGGCCCTGATATTTACTCCTACTAATATCCAACATTTCCCCTTCCGGAGACCGTCATGACCGCATTCCGCTCCATTGCCGCCGCCACGGGCGAGCCACGGGGGCCCGACCTCGCGACTCACGCCGCACAGGATGTGGCAACGGCTTGTTCTGCGGCTGAGGCGGCCTTCGACACCTATCGCGCCACCTCGCGCGATGAGCGCGCGGCATTCCTCGAAACCATCGCCCAGAACATTCTCGATTCTGGAGACGCGCTGATCGAGGCCGCCATGGCCGAAAGCGGCTTGCCCCGCCCCCGCCTTGAGGGCGAGCGTGGCCGCACCGTGGGCCAGTTGCGCCTCTTTGCACAGGTGGTCCGTCAGGGCGGCTGGCAGGGTCTGCGCATCGATCCAGCCCTGCCCGAGCGCCAGCCGCTGCCCCGCCCCGATCTGCGCCTGCGCATGATCCCGGTGGGCCCGGTGGCGGTGTTCGGCGCCTCCAACTTCCCGCTGGCCTTCTCGACGGCGGGGGGCGACACCGCCTCGGCACTGGCCGCCGGGTGCCCGGTGGTGGTCAAGGGTCATCCCGCTCACCCCGAAACCGGCGCGCTGGTCGCCTCGGCGATTGCGGCGGCGGTGAAAGCCCATGGCCTGCCCGAGGGTGTGTTCGGCCATCTGGTCGGTCCTTCCAACGAACTGGGCGCTGCTTTGGTACAAGACCCGCGCATTGCCGCCGTGGGCTTCACCGGCTCGCGCGGCGGCGGTCTGGCGCTGACGCGTCTGGCTCAGGCCCGCGAGGTGCCGATCCCGGTCTATGCCGAAATGTCGAGCATCAACCCCGTGCTGCTGCTGCCCTCGGCGCTGGCCTCGCGTGGCGCGGCGCTGGGCAGTGCTTTTGCCGGTTCGCTGACGATGGGCGCGGGCCAGTTCTGCACCAATCCCGGCCTGCTGCTCGCCATTGAGGGTGAAGGGCTGGACGCTTTTGTCGCGGCCGCCACGCAGGCTGTCTCCGCCGCCCCCGCTCAGGTGATGCTGACGCCGGGCATTGGCGAGGCCTATCGCAAGGGCGTTGCTGCTCTGGCGAGCCAAGGCGAGGTCGAGACGCTGGCCAGGGGCGATGAAGGCAATGCCCTGACCGGCGGCGCGATCCTTTTCCAGACCGATGCCAAGGCCTTCCTCGCCAATCCGGCGATGGCGCATGAGGTCTTCGGCGCCTCCTCCATTCTGGTGCGTTGCGCCGATGCCGGGGAACTTGCCGCGGTGCTGCGCGGCCTCGAAGGCCAGCTGACCGCCACGCTGCATCTCGACGATGCCGATGAGGCGCTGGCCGCCGATCTGCTGCCGATCCTTGAACGCAAGGTCGGGCGCATTCTGGCCAATGGCTGGCCCACCGGCGTCGAGGTGGCCCATGCCATGGTGCATGGCGGCCCCTTCCCCGCAACGTCTGACGCGCGCAGCACCTCGGTGGGCACGCTGGCGATCGACCGCTTCCTGCGCCCGGTCAGCTATCAGAACCTTTCGGGCGCGCTGCTGCCCGCCGAATTGCGCGACGAGGCCAGGGGCGATGGCGCCCCTCGCCTGATCGACGGCGCGCTCATCCTCTAATTTGAAACACACGCCCCGCCAGGACACGTGGCGGGGCCGGGAGATAGTTCATGGCCCTTCGTTTGTTGCAGCATCGCGCCGAAAACGGCGCGCGTTCCGTGATCTTTGCCGATGGCGGCGAAGCCCATTTCCTGACCGGCGTTGCCACCACCCGCGAACTGGCTGAAAGCGCCATCGCGCAGGGGATTTCGCTGGCCGCCGCCGCCCGCGCCGCCACCAAGGGGATCGCTGTGGACATCGCCGCGGAACTGGCCGCCGGTAATCTGCTCGCCCCCATCGACCATGCCGATCCGGCTCACCTGCTGATGACCGGCACCGGCCTGACGCATCTGGGTTCAGCCGAGGGCCGCAACAAGATGCATGCCGCCGCCGCTGCGGGCGAAAAGCTGACCGATTCCATGCGCATGTTCCTTGAGGGCCTCGAAGGCGGCAAGCCCGCCGCTGGCGCCGTGGGCCAGCAGCCCGAGTGGTTCTACAAGGGCAATGGCTTCGGTCTGGTCGCCCCCGGCGAGGCCTTCACCATGCCCGCCTTCGCTCAGGACGGCGGCGAAGAGCCCGAACTGGCCGGTATTTATCTGATCGGCACGGATGGCACCCCCTTCCGCCTCGGCTTCGCGCTGGCCAATGAGTTCTCGGACCATATCACCGAGCGTCACAACTACCTGTGGCTGGCCCATTCCAAGCTGCGTCAGGCCTCTCTGGGCGCCGAACTGCTGATCGACGAGACCCCGGAAGACGTGCGCGGCACCAGCCTGATCCGCCGCGATGGCGCGGTGATCTGGGAAAAGCCCTTCCTCTCGGGCGAGGCGAACATGTCGCACTCGATCGCCAATCTGGAGCATCATCACTTCAAATATGAGTTGTTCCGCAATCCCGGCGACATTCACGTCCATTTCTTCGGCACCGCGACGCTGTCTTTCAGCGACGATATCGCCACGCAGGAAGGCGATGTGTTCGAGATTGCCGCCGCGCCCTTCACCCTGCCGCTGGCCAATGGGCTGAGCCGCGCGGATGCCGTGAACGTGGCGGTCAAGGCCCTGTAAATGAGCCCGATCCGTATCGCCATCGTGGGCCTCGGCAAGATCGCCCGCGACCAGCATCTGCCCGCCATCGCGGGCAACGATGCCTTCACGCTGGCCGCCACGGTCAGCCCGCGCGGCACGCCCCTTGAGGGTGTGCCCAACTTCCGCAGCCTTGAAGAGCTGCTGGAGAGTGACACGGCTGTCGATGCGGTGGCGCTCTGCACCCCGCCTCAGGTGCGTTACGATCTGGCCACTCTGGCGCTGAGCAAGGGGGTTCACACCTTCCTTGAAAAGCCCCCCGGCGCCACGCTGGCCGAGGTGGCAGTGCTGAGCGAGCAGGCCGACAAGGCCGGTGCTTCGCTGTTTGCCTCATGGCATTCGCGCTATGCGGCGGGTGTTGCTCCCGCGAAGGCATGGCTGGCCGCGCGCGAGATCAAATCGGCGAAGATCATCTGGCGCGAGGATGTGCGCGTCTGGCATCCCGGTCAGGACTGGATCTGGGAAAGCGACGGGCTGGGCGTCTTCGATCCGGGCATCAATGCGCTCTCCATCGCGACGCATATCCTGCCGCGCCCCTTCTTCCTGAAAGGCGCCACGCTGACCATCCCCGAGAACCGTCAGGCTCCCATCGCCGCCGATCTCTCCTTCACGGACACCAGCGGCGCGCCGATCCATATGGATCTCGACTGGCGCCAGACCGGCCCGCAAAGCTGGGACATCATCGTCGAGACAGACGAAGGCGCGCTGAAGCTAGCCAAGGGCGGCGCCGTGCTAAGCCTGCCCGATGGCAGCGGCGAAGTGCATGAGGATGAGGAATATCCCGGCCTCTATGCCCGCTTCGCCACGCTGGTGACGGAAGGGCGCAGCGATGTGGACATTGCCCCGCTGCGTCTGGTGGCCGATGCCTTCCTGCGCGGCAAACGCGAGGCCACCGAAGCCTTTGTCGAATAAAGCCTGCCGAAAGGCGGGCGCCCGGTCGCTCACTTCCCCTCCCTCGGCGTGAGCGGCCGGGATCTATCCCTGTTCCAGCCCGATGGCCTCATGCACGCGGGCCAGAGCGGCGCCCAGCGGGTCTTCCTCTCCCAGCAGGCGGAAGGTGCCATTGAGGGTGAAGAAGCAATGGCCATGCACCGTGGC
Organism: Novosphingobium rosa NBRC 15208; assembly: GCF_001598555.1. Taxonomy (GTDB): domain Bacteria; phylum Pseudomonadota; class Alphaproteobacteria; order Sphingomonadales; family Sphingomonadaceae; genus Novosphingobium; species Novosphingobium rosa. The sequence continues at coordinate 36,136 of NZ_BCZE01000014.1, read as the reverse complement.
CAGCAGTGAACGCGCCAGACCGTCAGCCTCATCGCGGCGTTCGAGCGGCAAGGCTTCGGCCACCACTTCCACCACGATCTGGGTGATTGCCTTCACCTTTTTGGCGTAATCTTCCGGTGTCGGCTCGCCCTCGGCCAGACGGAAATCATAGAGCGCTGCCCAGCTGTGGCGATGATGGGTGGCGAAATCGAAATAGGCAGTGATCGCAGCCTTCAACCTGTCGCCATGCGCCGCATCGAGCCCAGCGCGCAGATAATCGCGCCATAGATCGAGCGTACGCCCGTTGATCGCCAGCATCAGCCCGTCATAGCTGCCGAAAACATTGTAGAGCGTGCCGATCGAATAGCCGATCCGCTTGGCCACCTCGCGCGCGGAGAAACGCGCAAAGCCCACCTGCGAGAGCTGGCGATGGCCTTCATGCACGATCATCTCGCGCAATTCGCTTCGCGTGTGATCCGATCTGCGTCCCATGGGGCTTGCTCTGCCAGCGGTGCGGGCGAGAGGCAAGCGCTCAAATGAACAGCGATCATTATTTTTATTGAACGATGTATATTTTTATGCGAGAGGATGTTTCGCGACAGGGAGGTCGAGTCACAGCCCTTCCCTATCCACACAGATTTCACGCTAAATTCGTGCATAAAGTTTGCATTTCGACCGAATTCTTAAGAACAACACGCCCAAATCGTCATCCTCTTGCGATTGAAGGAACTGTCACGATGTCATCCCCCCAACTTTCGCTGCTCGCCAGGCGCCGGTTCGGACCGATCTTCCTCGTGCAGTTCCTGGGCGCGTTTAACGACAATCTGCTCAAATTCGCGATGCTCTTCCTTGCGAATTTCGGGCTTTACGCCGCGCAGCCCGCCAAGGCCAAGATGCTGGCCGCCATCGCCACCGGCCTGTTCATCCTGCCTTATTTCCTGTTCTCGGCCCTCTCCGGCCAGATCGCCGACCATATGGACAAGGCGAAACTCATCCGCTGGATCAAGGCGGCGGAGATCCTCATCATGGGGGTGGGTCTGCTGGGCTTCTGGCAGCAATCGGTGGCGCTGCTGCTGCTTGCTCTGTTTGCGATGGGCTTGCATTCCACCCTCTTCGGCCCGGTCAAATACTCCATCCTGCCCCAGCATCTGGGCACGGATGAGATCATGGGCGGCACCGGCCTGATCGAGGGCGGCACCTTCCTCGCCATCCTCGGCGGGCAGTTGTTGGCGGGGGTGATCACGCCCTGGACCTCGGGTCTGGTGCTGATGGGCCTTGCCGCGCTGGGTTTTGTGGTCAGCCTTGGCGTCCCTTCCGCCCCGCCTTCGGGCCGCAGCGACAGGATCGACTGGAACGTGTTCCGCGGCACCTGGAACATCCTGACCATCGCGCATGAAGGCCGCGGCGTGTGGCTGGCCATTCTGGGCACCAGTTGGTTCTTCGCGGTGGGAGCGGTGCTGGTGTCCGAATTCGCGCCGCTGGTCTCGGACACGCTGGGCGCCACGCAGGAGGTGGCGACGGCCTTCCTGATCGTCTTCTCGCTGGCCGTCGCGGCGGGCGCTCTGGCGGTCAACATGCTGCAAAAGGGTGAGGTTTCCGCGCGTTATGTGCCCGCCTCGGCGCTGGGTCTGGCGCTGGGCATGATCGGCCTGTGGCTGGTGACGCGCGGCTTCACCCCTCAGGTCACCAATGCTTCGCTGAGCCAGTTCATGGCCACGCCCGGCTCGACGGCGATTGTCATCGCACTGGCCGTCATCGCCTTTTGCGGCGGCATGTTTGTCGTGCCGCTCTATGCCATCATTCAGGTCTACAGCCCCGAGGGTGAATGTTCGCGGGTGATCGCGGCCAACAACATCGTCAATGCCGCCATCACCGTGGCTGCCGTGCTGGTGGTAACGGCGCTGCTCGCCGCCGGGGTGGATGTGCCCGATCTGGTGGGCGTGCTGGGCTTTGCCACGCTGATCGTCGCGGTGGTGAGCATCTGGCTGCTGCCCGAAACCCTGTTCAAGGATGTGATCCGCCTGATCCTGCGCGCCCTCTACCGCGTCGAGGTCAAGGGCCTCGACCATATGCCGCGCGAGGGTCAGCGCGCCGTGGTGGTGGTCAACCACCTCTCCTTCCTCGATGGCGTGCTGCTTGGCGCTTTCCTGCCCGGCAAGCCCACATTCGCCGTCCACACCGCCATCGCCAGGGCATGGTGGATCAAGCCCTTCCTCGCGCTCTTCAAGGCCTTCCCGGTCGATCCCACCAACCCCATGGCCGCCAAGGCGATGGTCAAGACAGTGCGCGAGGGCAACACGCTGGTGATCTTCCCCGAAGGCCGCATCACCGTGACCGGCGCGCTGATGAAGGTGTTCGACGGCCCCGGCATGGTGGCCGACCGCGCCGACGCCCCGATCATCCCGATCCGCCTTGATGGCCCGCAATACACGCCCTTCAGCCGTCTGCGCGGCAAGCTGCGGCTGCGCTGGTTCCCCAAGGTGACGATCACCGTGCTGCCCCCGCGTCGCTTTCACATCGAAGGCGAGATGAGCGCCCGCGCCCGCCGCGCCATCGCCGGACGCCGCCTCTATGACGAGATGAGCGGCATGATCTTCGTCACCTCGCAGACCGACCGCACGCTGTTCTCGGCCCTGTGCGAGGCGCGCGCCATCCACGGCGGCACGGCGAAAGTGCTGGAGGATGTGAAGCGCGAGCCGCTCTCCTATGATCGCATGCTGGTGGGCACCCGCCTGCTGGGCAAGCGCCTTGCCACCACCACCACGCAGGGCGAGGTTGTCGGCGTGCTGCTGCCCAATGTGAATGGCGCGGTGGTAGGATTCTTTGCCTTGCAGGCCATCGGTCGCGTGCCTGCCATGCTGAACTTTACCGTGGGTCTGGCCAATATGCGATCGGCCTGCAGCACGGCGGGCATCCGCAGCATCGTGACGGCGCGCGCCTTTGTCGATCAGGCCAAACTGACAGACATCGTGGCCTCTCTGGAAGCCGACGGCCTGCGCATCACCTATCTGGAGGATCTGGCCGCCACCATCGGCAGCTTCGAAAAACTCTGGGCTCTGCTGACGGTAAAAGGTAGCGCGAAACGCCACGAAAGACTGGCGATCAGCCCGGACGCCTCGGCGGTGATCCTCTTCACCTCCGGCTCGGAGGGTGTGCCCAAGGGCGTAGTGCTCAGCCACCGCAACCTGCTCTCCAATCTGGCGCAGCTGGCCGCACGGGTGGATTTCAACGCCAACGATGTGGTGCTGAACGCCCTGCCGGTTTTCCATTCCTTCGGCCTGACGGGGGGCACGCTGCTGCCGCTGCTCAATGGCATCCGCACGGTGATGTATCCCAGCCCGCTGCATTACCGCATCGTGCCGGCGCTGGCCTATGATGCCAATGCCACCATCATGTTCGGCACAGACACCTTCCTTTCGGGCTATGCCCGCATGGCGCATGGCTATGATTTCTATTCGCTGCGCTACATCTTTGCAGGCGCCGAGAAAGTGCGCGACGAAACCCGCAAGACCTATGCCGAGAAATTCGGCCTGCGCATCATGGAGGGCTATGGCGCCACCGAATGCGCGCCGGTGATTGCGGTCAACACGCCGATGCATTTCCAGGCGGGCACCGTGGGCCGCCTGCTGCCCGGCATTGAGGCCCGGCTGGAGCCCGTCCCCGGCATTGCCGAGGGCGCGCGGCTCTACGTTCGCGGGCCCAATGTGATGGCGGGCTATATGCTCGCCAGCGCGCCGGGCGTGCTGCAACCGCCGGTCGAGGGCTGGCACGACACGGGCGACATCGTCACGCTGGACGATGACGGCTTCGTCACCATCCGGGGCCGCGCCAAGCGCTTCGCCAAGATCGGTGGCGAGATGGTCAGCCTGCCTGCGGTGGAAGGCTATGCCGCCCAGTGCTGGCCCGGCTTTGCCCATGCCGTGGTGACCCGCCCCGATCCCAAGAAGGGCGAGGTGCTGGTGCTGTTCACCACCTGCCCGGACGCGCAGGCGCGGGATCTCCAGCAATGGGGCCGCCTGCATGGCGCCACCGAGCTGATGATCCCGCGCGACATCCGCGTGATGAGCGAGCTGCCCGTGCTGGGCACCGGCAAGGTGGATTACGTCACGCTGGGCGAGTTGGCGCTCAGCGCCGCCAGCACATCTTCGGATGAACCGGAAAACGAGGACGAGCCTGCATAAAACCTGAAATCCGGGCCGGGTGAGCGCCTTTTCATGGCAGCCTCCCGGCCCGATCCTCAAGGTTGATGCGTGAACGTCACTTGAATTATACATCGTGCAATTTAAATTGCACGGCGCTCAATTTCACGTTAGCCTGCTGCCTCGACTCTGGTGGAGACCGGCATGACCTTCCTTCTGCTGATCGGCGTGATCGTTCTTGGCGGCCTGCTGCATGATACGCGCAAACGCCTTGCGGCGGTTGAAAAAGCGCTGAAAGCGGAAGGTGCCCTCACGCCCGCTGCGCCGAAGCTCGTCGCCACGCCGAAAACTGTCGCCAAGCCCACCATCACTCCATGGCTGGCCAAGCCGGACCCGCTGCCCGAAAAGGCAGTTGAGGAACCGCACCTCGCCCCCGTCGTCGAGGAGCCTGTAGCCACACCGCTCGAACACCCCGCCGAGATCGTCGAGGCGCCGGAAGCCACCACGCCTCCGCCCGCCGAACCGGTGCCCCTTCCACAGCAGGCTGTGCCCGCCGCCGCCAAACCCCGCCGCCAGAGCGCCGGTTTCGAGGATCTCTTTGGCCGCAAGCTGCCGATCTGGGCCGGCGGCATCACCCTGCTGATCGCCGCGGCTCTGCTGGTGCGTTATTCCATCGACGCCGGGCTGCTCTCGCCCGTGGTGCGCGTGGTGATGGGCGCCATCTTCGGCTTCACCCTGATCGCAGGCGCGGAGATCACCCACCGCAAACCCGCGCTCGCGGCCGACCCGCGCATCCCACAAGCACTGTCGGGCGCGGGCATCGGCAGCCTCTATGCCGCCACGCTGGCAGCCGCCAATCTCTACGGTCTGATCGGCCCCATCGCCGCCTTTGCCGCTTTGGCCTGCGTCACCGGCGGAGCGATGGCGCTGGCCTTGCGCTTCGGCGCGCCCAGCGCCCTGCTTGGGCTGGTCGGAGGCCTTGCCGCCCCGGCGCTAGTGCAATCCCATTCATACAATCCGCCAATGCTGGCCGCCTATATCGCGCTGGTCGTCACCGCGCTGACAATGCTTTCGCGCCGCCAGCGCTGGGTCTGGCTGGGCGTCAGCGCGCTCGTGGGCGGCGCGGGCTGGAGCCTGCTGATGATCGCCATGGGCGGGTTGGACACGCTGTCAGCCCTCTGCATCGGCGCGCTGATCCTGCTGCTGGGCCTCGGCCTGCCCGTGCTCGCGACCACCGAGCGCCACACCACCCTGCTGCGCGGTGCTTCCGCCACCGTCGCCGCGCTGCAACTGGCGGCGCTGGTAGCGACAGGCGATTTCGCGCCGCTGACCTGGGGCCTCTATGGCCTGCTTTCCGCCGGTTTCGTCTGGCTGACCACCCGCGTCCCCGCACTGCGCCCGCTGCTGATCCTGCCGCTGCTTACCGCGCTGAGCCTGCTGGCCATCTGGCCCGATCCTCACAAGGATATCTTCATCGTGGTGCTGGCCGGGATCACGCTGATCCATGGCGGCCCGGCGCTCCACCATCTGCGCCGCGCCGCCGGTTTGCCCGAGGCAGCCTCGCTGGCCGCCATCGCCTTGGCCGGTTTCGTGATCACCTGCTGGCATTTCGATCCCTCAACCGGCCATACGGCGCTGCTGGCGCTGTGCTTCGCCGTCTTGCCAGCTCTGGGCGCCACCCTGACATGGGCGAGCGCCCGCGCGCCCGAAGGCGATCCCTTCGCCATGCAGGCCGGCGCCTCAGCCGTGCTGATCGCCTTCGCCGCCATGATCGCGCTGCCCGCATGGGCCGCTCCCGCGCCGCTGGCGGTGGTGGCCTTCGCCACGCTGGCGCTGGCCAGCCGGGCGCGCAACCGCCGCCTGTCGCATATCGCCCTGCTGGGGCTTGGCAGCAGCCTGATCGCGCTGAGCATCACCGGCTCGCCCGGTGCCGAGTTCCGCCGTCTGGTGCAGGACAGCGGCTTCGCCCTGCCCGGCGCGTCGCTGATCCGCTGGGGGCTGGTCGCGGCATCGGCCGTCGGCTTTGCTCGCCTGCTGATGGCTCCGCGTGAGCGCATGGCGCTGCAAGGCCTCGCCGCGCTGCTGACCTATGGCGCGCTGGCGCAGTTGCTGCCCGCGCCATGGCTGGCCCCGGCTTGCGCGTTGGCCCTGCTGGGCCTGAGCGAGATCATGCGCCGCCGTTCAGCCTTCGATCTGTTGCCCGCCCTGCTGATGACCAGCGCCATCGGCGGACTCTGGGCGCTACAGCCTTTGGGCCTGTGGTTGACGGCAGGTCTGCTCTCGGTGGCTGCCCAGCCCGTGCTGGCCAGCACCCTGCCCACCCCGCTTGAGGCCCTGCGCCAGCTGTTGCTGCCCGCCTTGCTGGCAGGCTTCGCCCTCTGGCGTCAGCGCGGCCAGCGCCTGCCGGCAAACCTCTGGCTGCCGCTGGCTGGAACCCTCGGCGCGCTGGCGGTGGTGGCGCTGCACGTGCTGTTCAAGCAAATCTTCGCGCTGAAGGATGTTCAAGGCTTCATCGCGCTGGGCATGGCCGAAAGAACCCTGTGGCAAGCCCTGCTGATCGGCGGAGGCATCGCCCTGTGGCGCTTTGTCCGCCGCCCCGTCGCGGCTCTGGCGCTGATCGGCGCGGGGCTGGCCCATGCCCTGCTCTATACCGTGGCGCTGCATAATCCGCTCTGGGCCGAGCAAGCGGTGGGCCCGCTGCCCGTCGCCAATCTGCTGCTGCCCGCCTATGGCCTGATCTTCCTCGCTCTGGCGCTGCCGGGCCGGATCATGCCCGCATGGGAGCGCCTGACCGCAAGGCCCGTGGAATGGGCGCGCATCGCGCTGATCCCGCTCCTCGCCGCCTCGCTGCTGCGCCAGCTTTTCGCCGGAAGCATGCCCGCCGCCCAGCCCATCGGCGCCGGCGAAAGCATTCTCTGGTCGCTGACGGCGCTGTCTCTGGCGGTGGCCTATCTGGTCTGGGGCATCCGCCGCCGCGCCGACAGCGCCTCGCGCGACTGGCGCATCGCCTCGCTGGTGCTGATGCTGGCGGCGGTGGGCAAGGTATTTCTGCTCGATGCCTCGGGGCTGGAGGGGCTGGCGCGGATCGGGTCGTTCCTGGCGCTAGGCTTCAGCCTGATCGGCGTGGGCTGGCTCTACAGCCGCTATCTCAAACCCACCGCCTAGGAAATTTATCCTTGGCGGCAAGCATGATGCATCCAAACCGCCGTCACGGCATTTCCTTCACGCAGGCCATAATCCCAGCGTGAAGGAAACGCCTTTGAGACTTTTTGCTCCACGCCCGCTCGGCCTGAAGGGATGCGCCTGATGCGGCGCTGGGGGCCACTCGCCCTGAACGACACCACAGTGCGCTTCCAGCTCTGGGCGCCCAACCAGACGCAGCTGCACCTTGTGATCGAGGGCAGTGAGCCCGCGCCGATGCAGAAACAAGCCGACGGCTGGTTCACGCTGGACACCCCAGCCACGCCCGGCGCCCGCTATCGCTTTCAGCTGGCAGACGGCACGCTGGTGCCTGATCCCGCCTCCCGCGCGCAAAGCGATGGCGTTCATGGCTGGAGCGTGGTGACCGATCTTGCCAACCACGCATGGCGAGTGGCCCAATGGCAAGGCCGCCCATGGGAAGAGGCGGTCATTCAGGAGATTCATCCCGGGCTGTGTGGGGGCTTTGCCGGCGTCATGCGCGATCTGCCTCGCCTCGCCGCGCTGGGCGTGACCGCCATCGAGCTGATGCCGGTGGCGGCGGTTTCGGGTGCGCGCAACTGGGGATATGATGGCGTGCTGCCCTTCGCCCCCGCCGAGGCTCTGGGCAGCCCGCAAGAGCTTCAGGCGTTGGTCGATGCCGCGCATGGGCTGGGGCTGATGGTGCTGCTCGATGTGGTCTACAATCACTTCGGGCCCGATGGGCATTATATCCCGCTCTACGCGCCCGAATTCCTCCATGCCGAGACCATGACCCCATGGGGCGGCGCGGTGGCGGTGGACAGGCCGGAGGTGGCGGCTTTCTTCCTCGAAAACGCGCTGCAATGGCTGGAGGCCTATCGCTTCGACGGGCTGCGCTTCGATGCGGTGCATGCCATCGGCAACAGGGCTTTTCTGGAGAGGCTGGCTGGCGAAATCCGCAGCGCTGTTCAGCCGGGCCGACACATCCACCTGATCCTCGAAAACGAGCATAATGATGCCGCGCTGCTGGCGCCGGGCCTTTACGAGGCGCAGTGGAACGATGATTTTCACAATGTCCTGCATGTCCTGCTGACCGGAGAACATGCAGGCTATTATCAAGATTTTGCGGAAAAACCGGCAGAAAAACTGGCCCGCTGCCTCTCGCAGGGCTTCATCTATCAGGGCGAGCCCTCCCCCCATCAGAACGGCAAGACGCGTGGCACGCCCAGCGGAGATTTGCCGCCCAGCGCCTTTGTCAGCTTCCTGCAAAACCACGATCAGATCGGCAATCGCGCTCTGGGCGAAAGGCTGACGCTGCTCACCGATCACGAGCGCCTGCGCGCCGCCACCGCGCTGCTGCTGCTCTGCCCGCAGATCCCGCTGTTCTTCATGGGCGACGAGCGGGGATCGCGCTCCCCCTTCCTGTTCTTCACCGACTTCCACGATGACCTCGCAGACATCGTCCGAGAAGGCCGCCGCCGCGAATTCGCCCATTTCCCGGCCTTCTCCGCTGAGGCCAGCCGCGCCCGCATCCCCGATCCCAATGCGCTCAGCACCTTCGAAGCCTCCATGCCCGTCCCCGGCCCCGATGGCAAAGCATGGCAAGCCCTCTACCGCGATCTGCTAGCCCTGCGCGCCGCGCAGATCGCCCCCCGGCTGAAAGGCGCCGCCGCCCTGGGCGCGCAAGCCACAGGCGAAAGAGCCGTGCGCGCCGCATGGCGTCTGGGCGATGGCACGGCGCTGACACTGGCCCTCGATCTGGGCGACAACCCCGCCCTGCCCGTCGCGCAAGACCATTTGCTCTGGCGCGAAGGCCTGCGCTTCGCCGCATGGCTGGCCCCGGCATGACCATGCTCGACGATCTGGCGCAGGCCGCAGGCGTGGCCCGGCACTGGCGCGATGCCCGCCAGCAAGGCCAGACCGTGAGCGACGAAACGCTCATAGCCGTGCTGGCCGCTCTGGGTTACCCAGCGCACACCGGGCCCCAGCAGCGCGACAGCCTGCAGCAGATCGCCGCTCAGAATCTGGCGCCACCGAGTCTGATCACCGGCGATATCGGCCAGCCGATTGCTCTGCCGCAGGCCCTCGCTGAAGCCCGCCAGGCTGATCTGCTGGCCGAACAGGGCGAATTTTCCCGCCTGACGGTGAAAGAAGGCTGTCTGCCCGCCCTCCACCAGCCCGGCTATCACCAGCTTACAATCGCCGGGCATCAGCTGACGCTGGCCATAACCCCGCCCCGCTGCCCCCCGCTGACCGCGACAGACCACAAGCGCTGGGGCGTGGCGGTGCAGGTGCCGTCTTTGCGGGCATCGGCAGGCAGCGCCTATGGCACGCTGGACGATCTCCCTGGGCTGATCGCGGCTCTGACCCGGCACGGCGCCGATGCGGTGGCGATCAGCCCGGTCCATGCGCTGTTCCCCGGCGATGGCCTGCACGTCAGCCCTTACAGCCCCTCGAGCCGCCTGTTTCTTAATGGAGCGCTGGCCGCGCCGGTTGCGGATACAGCATCGGACGGGCTGATCGACTGGGCCACCGCCGTCCCCCGCCAATTCGCCCGGATGCAGACAGAGCATGCGCAACTGTCGGAAGCTGAGCGCAGCGCTCTGGCCGGATGGGCTCAGCAGCAAGGCCCCGCGCTGCATCGTCACGCACTGTTCAACGTCCTCCGGCGCCAGTTCGCCGCCCTGCCATGGCAGCAATGGCCCGCAGCCTTCCACGATCCCGATGGCGAGGCCGCCCGCAAGGCAGCCGCCAACCATAGCGAAGAGATCGGCCTCCATCTCTTTATTCAGCGACAAGCGCAGCAGGCCCTGACCCAAGCCCAACACGCCGCCCGCTCGCAGGGCATGGGCATCGGGCTGATCGCCGATCTGGCTGTCGGCGTCGATCCGGGCGGCAGCGACGCGTGGTCCATGGGCAGCGCCATGCTGCGCGGCCTGACCATCGGCGCTCCGCCTGATCCATTGGGGCCGCTGGGGCAGAACTGGGGCCTCACCAGTTTTTCGCCGCAGGGCCTGCGCGCCACCGCCTTCGCCCCTTTCATCGCCATGCTGCGCGCGGCTCTGGCCCATGCCGGAGGCCTGCGGATCGATCATGCCTTCGGGCTGGAAAGACTCTGGGTGGTGCCGGAGGGCTTTTCGGCGGCTCAGGGCGCCTATCTCTCCTATCCACGCACCGATTTGCTGCGGATCATCACACTGGAAGCTCATCGCGCCGGAGCCGTCATCATCGCCGAAGACCTTGGCACGCATCCCTCCGGCTTCGCTCAGGCCATCACGGAGAGAGGCATGGCCGGCATGCGCGTGCTGTGGTTCGAGCGTGACAAAAACGGCGACTTCCGCCCGCCTGCCAGCTTCACGCCCCTCAGCGTGGCCATGACCGGCACGCATGATACACCCACCGTGGCGGGCTGGTGGCACGGGCGCGATCTGGCCTGGGACCGGGCGCTGCGCCGCCGCACCCCGCCCGCTCTGGCCATGGCCGAAACCGAAAGGGTGGTCGACCGCGCCGCCCTCTGGTCCGCCATGGAGCAGATCCCGCCTCCCCCCGCACCAGAGGTCACCACGCCTGTGGTCGATGCCGCGCTGGAGCATATCGGCAAGGCCGGCTCCGGACTTGCCATCATTCCACTGGAGGATGTGCTTGGATTGCAGGAACAACCCAATCTGCCGGGCACCAGCACAGAGCATCCCAACTGGCGCCGCCGCCTGCCCGCGCCTTTCGATGACCTGGCCGCCAGCCCCACCATCGCCGCCCGCCTCGACCTGATCAACCGGAGCCGCCGCGCATGACCTTGTCCGCCCTCCCCCGCGCCACCTACCGCCTGCAACTGCATGGCGGCTTTACCTTTACCGATGCCGAGACAATCGTGCCCTATCTGGCCGCGCTGGGGGTGAGCCACCTCTATGCCTCGCCGATCACCATGGCCGCGCGGGGATCGCTTCATGGCTATGATGTGATCGATCCGCGCCGGATCAATCCCGAACTGGGCGACGAGGCAGGACTGATCCGTCTGGTGGAGGCGCTGCGCGCGCATCAGATGGGGCTGATCGTGGATATCGTGCCCAATCATATGGGCGTGTCGGGCGACAACAACGCCTGCTGGATCGATGTGCTGGCCAGAGGACGCGCCAGCCCGCATGCGAAGCTATTCGATATCGACTGGGAGCAGCCCATCGCCTTGCCGGTGCTGGACAGCTCGTTGGAAGACAGCATCGCCTCCGGTGCGGTCAGGCTGGTGAAGCAAGGCGAAACCCGCAGCCTGCAGGTGGGAGGCGGCACGATCTACCCCCTGCGCGATGACGATCCGGATCTTCACAGCATCTCTGCGGACAATCACGCCGAAATCCTCGCCCTAATCCAACGCCAGCACTACCGCCTGATCGACTGGCGCACGGCCAATGACACGCTCAACTGGCGGCGCTTTTTCGCGATCAACGATCTGGCCGGGGTGCGGGTGGAGGATCAGGCTGTCTTCGCCTTCACCCATCAGCTGTTTCTCGATCTTTTCGCGCGCGGGCTGATCGATGGCGTGCGTGTCGATCATGTGGACGGGCTGGCGGATCCCACTGCCTATTGCCGCCAGTTGCGTGACGCATTGCACACGGCGGGGAATGGCCGCGAACCCTATATCGTGGTGGAGAAAATTCTTGCCTGCGGGGAAGACCTTCCCCCCGAATGGCCGGTGCAAGGCACCACTGGCTATGATTTCATGCGCGAGGTCAGCGGCTTGCTGCATGATGCTGCGGGCATGGCTCAACTCTCCACGCTCTGGGCGCGGATTAGCGGGCGCTCAGCCGATTTCACGCAGGAGGCGCTGCAAGGCCGTCGCGATATGCTCTCATGGCAGTTCGAGGGCCAGTTGAACGCCTGCCTCGACAGTCTGCAAAGGTTGGCCACGGCATCAGGTCAAGCGCCGACACGCGGCATGCTGCGCCGGGCTGTCGCAGGCCTGCTCCATGTGTTTCCCGCCTATCGCACCTATGGCACCGGCGAAACCGCCCTGCCCGGAGACGCCCCATGGCGCCGGGCCGCCCGCAAGGCCATGGCGGCGCCCCCCGGCGAAGGCTGGGTGGCTGATCTGATCCTTGGCTGGCTGGCGGGCGAAGGCCCCGGCGATGCCGCCCTGAAAGCCGACGCCGTCCGCCGCTTCCAGCAACTGAGCGCCCCCATCGCCGCCAAGGGCGTGGAGGACACCGCCTTCTACCGTTACGGCGCTCTGCTCTCGACCAACGATGTCGGCTTCGATCCCGCCGAGCCCGCGCTATCGGTCGAGGCGTTCCATCAGGCCATGGCGCAACGCGCCAGCCATCACCCAGGCGCCATGCTGGCCCTCGCCACCCATGACCACAAGCGCGGCGCCGATGCACGGGCGCGGCTCTCGGTGCTCAGCACCATTCCCGGCCTGTGGGAGGAGACGGCTCAACGCTGGATCGCGCTGGCTGCGCCCTTGGCGCAAAAGGTCGATCAGGGCGATCTCTACCTGTTGTTTCAGGCCATGGTCGGCGCATGGGAAGGCGCGCTGGACGAGGCGCTGCTCCACCGATTGCACGCCTGGCAAGGCAAGGCCCTGCGCGAGGCCCGGCTGCGCTCGTCATGGGAAGCGCCCGATGAAGCCTGTGAGGCCCGCTGCCGCGATCTGGCCTCCGCCCTCTTCGCCAGCGAAGCATTCCTTGCGGATGCCCGGCAGTTTCTGGACGCTCTGGCCGCTCCGGCGCTGGCGGCCAGCCTGGGCCAGACCGCGCTGCATCATTTGGCGCCCGGCGTGCCCGACATCTATCAGGGCGGCGAGTTGGGCGATTTCAGCATGGTCGATCCCGACAACCGCCGTCCGGTGGATTTCGCCCGCCGTGCCGTGCTGCTGGCCGATCCACAGGGTGACCCGAAACTCGATCTGATCGCCCAATTGCTCAGCCTGCGCCGCCATGGCCATGCACTGGCGCTGGGGGATTATCGGCCTCTGGAGGTCACGGGACGCCGCGCGGAGCATGTGGTGGCTTTCCTGCGCCGCCATGGCGATGAGGCGCTGTGTTGCGCCGTCGCCATCAGGCTGGGCAAGCCGCTGTTTGGCGGAGCCCTCGCCTATCCCCCGCCCGACTGGTGGGAAGACACCGCCATCCACCATCAGGGCAACGCCTGGCTGGCGCGGGATCTCTTCGGCGGTCAGGTGTGGAGCGTTGCGCCCGCCTGATCTCAGCCCGCCACCGTGCGGCGGCCCTCATCATGCTCCCCGCGCAGCAGCACGACCATCATCAGCGCCGCTGTCAGCGAAGCCACCGCGCCGAACAGGAACGGCGCGGCATAGCTGACGCTGGAGGCCAGCAGCCCGGCCACCGGCCCGGTCGCGCAGAGCGCCACATCGGTGAACATCGAATAAGCGCCAATCGCCGAGCCCCGGTTCTGCGCAGGCACCAGATCGACCACGATCAACCCCAGCGCCGGGAAGATCAGCGCGAAGCCGAAGCCCGCCGCGCCAGCGCCCGCCACGGCGGCCCAGCCATGTGGTACGCCCCAGATCAGAAACTGGCCCAGAGTCTCGATGGCGAAGAACACCAGCGAAACCTTCAGCCCGCCATGGCGTGCGATGCTGTTCACAAACAGCACGCGGGCCAGCACGAAGCAGATGCCGAAAAAGCTCAGCGCCACCCATGCCCCTCCCCAGCCATGCGAACTGTAATACAACGCAATAAAGGCCGAAATCACGCCAAAGCCGATCGCCCCCAGCGCCAGCGCCAGCCCATAGGGCATCACACGCATCAGCACGGCGCGGAAAGGGAGGCGTTCGGCGCGGATCACCGGGCTCGCCGCCTGCGGCCAGGCAAAGAGCAGCCCGACCAGACCGGTGACCAGCAGCGCCGCGCCCACGGCATTCATCTTGCCCAACGCATAGAGCCAGGTGCCCGCCGGAGCGCCCAGCGCGATGCCGCCGTAAGTGGCGATGCCATTCCAGGAGATCACCCGTGCGGTCTGCTCGGAACCGACGCGGCCGATGGCCCAGGCGATGGCTCCGGTGCCCAGCATGCTTTCGCCAAAGCCCAGCAAGATGCGACCAAGCAGCACAGCCGAAAGCGCCATGCTTGGCATGCCCAGCAGCAAGGACGCTCCCATGGTGGCCAGTCCGCTGGCAAGGCAGCAGGCGAAACCGACCAGGATCGAAACCTTGGGCCCGGAGGTATCGGCCATCGGCCCGACGATCCGGCGGCTGACGATGGTCGCGACATATTGCATCGAAATGGCGATGCCCGCGATCACCGCGCTATAACCCAGATCGCCATGCACCCATCCGGGCAGCACCGCCAGCGGCAAGCCTACAGCGAAATAGGCCAGCGCGGTGCAGGTGACGGTCAGCAAAATTTGCAACGAGGAACGGGACATGATGGGGCCTGATGGTACGGGAGTCGGGGGATCGGGGGAGCCCGTCGCATAAACCCCACGACTGGGCGGGGCAAATTTCCCGTGATGCAAAGGCAGAGTGGTAACATGCAAAAAATGCATTCGCGATAAGCGTGAGCCTGCCCCGGCATGCAGAAGCTGGAAGATGACGCATCAATTTCATGGTTTTGCCTGAGGGGAACAACACTCCACCCTGCAGGCCGCACCAAATTGTATCCGATTTTACACGCAGGATACAATGTTGAATTGAGACTGCATGTCCGCTTCCGCCGCTATTCAGAAGGACTCGCTTAGAAGAAAGTCACAAGGCACGCAGCGGCGATAAAGACGCGATGGATCTCGCGCTCGGCCTTTCGGAGAAAGATCGTGAACAGCATCCTGAAAAAGATTTCGCTCGGTTCCGCGCTGGCGCTCACCGCCTTGACGGGACTGACCGCCACGCCCGCCGCCGCCCAACCATGGCACGGTGGTTATGGATATCGCGGCGGTGGCGCCGGTGCGGCGGTGGCTGCCGGTGTGGTGGGTCTGGCCGTTGGCGCGGCTCTGGCCGATCAGGGCGGCGATTACGACTATGACGCCACGCCTGTCGGCTATGCGCCCTATGGCGGCCCGGCCAGCTGCTATGAAGCCTATCCCGGCTATGAGGGTTACTGCTACCCCTCCGCCGATTACTACCGGATGGGCTGGTCATGGCGCGACGGTTACTGGTGGAACCATGACGGCCAGCGCTTTGCCCATCCCTTCATCGGTCGCGGCGGCCCCGGCTTCGCCCCGCATGGCGGGTTCGCGGGCGGATATCATGGCGGCTTCGGCGGTGGTGGCTATGCCCCGCATGGTGGCGGCAACTTCGGCGGAGGCCATGGCGGTGGCTTTGGCGGCCACCACTAAGCTCTGAAACCTTTTGCAACCCGGCGGGGTCGGCCTCAGGTCGGCCCCGCTTCGTTATGCGCGCCTGCGCTGCGCATGTTTGAGGATCAGGCGAGGCGTTCCGGCACGCTGCGGGCCTCGGCCTCAATGGTGCTGGTCTGGCCGACGGCCTCCCACGGGAAGACGAACCAGCGCTTATCGGTCGCGCGGTCGATATCACGCGCCCAGAAATCGACCTGCACCTGCGAACTCGCATTGTTGATGCCCACCGCAAAGCGCCAGTTGTCGGCATTGCCGCCATGGTCGGTAAGGATGCGGCGGATGGTGGCGATGGTCCGCCCGCTATCATTGATGTCGTCCACAAAGAGCAGCTTCACACCCGAGGCGCTGCGCATGGCCACCTTGCGCAGCAGCTCCTCGGCGAAACCGGGCACCTTCGAGGAATGATCGACCGACAGCATCGGCGTGTTCAGCTGATGCGAGATGTAAACCGCCGGCACCAGGCCACCGCGCCCGATGCCCACCACAAAATCGGGCTGCCAGGGATCGGCGGCGACCTGCCCTGCTACCTTGCGCACATCGGCCAGAAATTCATCATAGGGCAGATGAAAAAGCTCCGGAGCGGGGCTGTCGGTCATGGCGGGGGTCCTGTGTTGCCAGTGAAGACGACGCGCTAGCCGCTGACGGCCTTCAGGGCAATCCGTGGAAGGGGTCCGTATGAGGTGATTCGGGCAATTTTGTCGATTTCGTGACAATCAATTTGTCGGAGGGCTGCTGCAATGCAACCGATAACAATATGCCTCGCCGCATCAGCGATTGTGCAACTGCGTAAAATTTTCGCAAATGCCATGAAAACAAGCCCCAGCGACGGCGAAATCCCCCTCACAAACCGAAAAACGTGCTGCAACCGCTCATTCCTTTCGCAGTTGCGCAAATAGACGTTTGTTTTTACAGGATATTGTTTCGCCTCCAACAAGATGGTATCAGTTCTTCAAGGCAGGGGGAGATTGAAGGTCTCGTTTTAAGATCCTTCAATTCTGCAAGAGGCCGTTGAGTTCGAGGGGCGCAGCGATGAACACTCAGTTGAAGCTTACACCATTTGATCGGTGGATTTCAGGAAGCGATCAGATCATCGCAAACAGAAAGACCGGTATTTGGAACGATGCGCCGGAAGAGCGCAATCAGATCGCCAGAGGAATTGTCTATTCTCTGCCGATCAGCGCCTTGCTGTGGTGCGCGCTGCTGGCGATGCTTCTGCTTCGCTGACAGACCGCTCACAGGGGCATCATATCCGCAGGTGGGGAGAGGCAGGCGGATATGGCCATGAGCAAGGTGCGGGGCAGGGCCGCAGGCGACCATCGCCGCCCCTGCCCGCCTTTCTTTTCAAGAATTTAGGCATGCACAGCCCGTCATTCTGGTGGCGGGCTTTTGTTGTGGGCAAAAGAAAAGAGACAATGCGAGGGGGTTACCCTCTCACGCTCGCGGGACGTCTTCCGGCGGAATGACAGGAAACGGGGTAAGGAAAGTGTTCGAGTGCGACCGCCTCCTGGGGCAATCGCCACGGCGATGTCCCGGTCGACCCGCGCCTTAAATCACCGCGCGGATGTTCGCGCCCGGCACCACACCGCCCGGTGCGGCCACCAGCGGATATTCATGCATCTTCATGATGTTGACCGCCAGCTCATCCATGGTGAAGCTGGTTTCAAGCGCCAGACCATGGCGCGGCTCCTGCCGCCAGCAGACCTTGGCATAGATCTGCGGGAAGCCGGGAATATCCACCTTCACCAACTGGCGCAGCAGCAAACGTTCGGGTGTTTCGATGCAGGCGCCCTGTTGCGAGATGTCGCGCAGCAGGATCGGCCAGCTCTTGCTGCCCGAATGGATCGTGGCGGGGCGTTCCAGCCGCAGGCGGATCTGGCGGCGCGGATAGGTCTCCCGCCGGTCCTCGATCAAAGCCTGAACGTCGATCTCGTCGAAGAAGCGGAAACCGGCGTGGTCATCCTTGAACCACATCATTTCCATCGGATAGCGCTCACCACTGCCGGTCTCGAGCGCGATATGCTCATAATTGGGCAGCGAATGGAAAATGCGGACCTTCACGCCCGTGCTGGAGGCATCGCGCAGCACGCAGAGATATTCGCGCCCGTCCAGCACCAGCTTGGCCGCCCGCACCAGCAGCGTATAGCGCGGCGCGCGGCGCAATTCCGCCCCCGACTGCGGCGCAGGCTGAGCTACAGCGCCCGCCGCCGCTTCCTGCATCGAGTTAGGATCCTGCGCCAATTCGTCACCTCACACAAACGCCCGGGGGAGCGCCTTCACTTCAGCCGCCGGTTCATACCTCCATGAGGGCGAGCCCCATGGCCGACGAATACGATCAAGCCATCACCATCACATCTCGAAAGGCCCCATCGCGAAACCCGCGAGTGATTGCCCCACCTGTCAATGTCTTGCCTTCTCAATCGCACAAGAATGGTAAATCAGTTATGAAATCACGATAAGATTCACGACATATTCATGCCGAAACATCAGCAAGGCAAGCCTGAAAACAGCCGGAACGGCCACAACAATAGATTGCCAGCCTAAAAGACGAAATATTTAAATAGGATAAATAATCCGCAACGCATTTCGGCCGCCCGCGATGAAGCGGACGGCCGATGCGATGGAAACAAATCCAAAGGGTTCGTTGGCAAACCCGGAGCGAGGCGGCCCTCGCCTCAGACCACCGCGCCGTGGCAATGCTTGTACTTTTGCCCCGAGCCGCAAGGGCACAGCGCATTACGGTTCAGACCCATATGCGCATAGGGATCGCCCTGAGGCTGCCCCGGCTCGCCAGCCGACAGCGACCCCGCCGCCACGCCCGCGCCAAAGCCGCTGGCCAGCAGCGCATCGGCCGAGAAGGGCGAACCGGCAGGCGCCGGGCTCACACCACCGAAGCCGTCGGCACCCAAATCATCCAGATTGGTCAGGAAATCGGGCAGCTGCGGCAGCTCGGGCGCGGCAGGCTGGCCGAACTGGATTTCGGCGGTGCACAGGATGCGCGTCACATCCTCGCGGATGGTATCGAGCATGCGCTCGAACAGGCCGAAGGCTTCCTGCTTGTATTCGTTGATCGGCGTCTTCTGGGCATAGGCACGCAGGAACACCACCTGACGCAGCGCGTCCAGCGTGGCCAGATGCTCCTTCCAGTAATGGTCGAGGCGCTCCAACAGCACGCTCTTTTCCACCTGCTGCCAGATGGCCGGATCGTTGGCGGCAACCTTGGCCGCCATCTTCTCATCGACCAGCGTCTGCACGCGCTCCTCAATGGTCTGGGGCTCGATGCCGTCCTCTTCCATCCATGCGTCCAGCGGCAACTCAAGGCCCAGCGTGGCGAAGGCCTGCTCGCGCAGCCCCTCAAAGTTCCACTGCTCGGGGTAAGAGCCATGCGGGCAAGCGGTGGCGACCAGCGCATTCACCGTCTCATGACGCATATCCAGCACCACATCGTCCAGCGCCTCGGCATCCATGATGTCGGCGCGCTGCTCGTAGATGACCTTGCGCTGGTCGTTCATCACATCGTCGTATTCCACGACCTGCTTGCGGATGTCGTAGTTGCGCGCCTCGACCTTCTTCTGCGCCTGCTCAATGGCCTTGGACAGCCACTTGGAGCCGATCGCCTCACCATCGGCCAGATTGCTGTTCATCATGCGCGAGAACATCGTGTCCGGCCCAAAGATGCGCAGCAGATCGTCCTCCAGGCAGAGGTAGAACTTCGAGAGCCCCGGGTCACCCTGACGGCCCGAACGGCCGCGCAGCTGGTTGTCGATGCGGCGACTTTCGTGGCGCTCGGTGCCGATCACGCAGAGGCCGCCGGCGGTCAGCACCTGCTCCTTCTCGGCATCGATCTCGGCCTTGATGGCGGCGATGCGCGCCTCGCGCTCCGGCCCCTCGGGCAGATCGCGCAGCTCGTCCTCAATGCGGAACTCAAGGTTGCCGCCCAGCTTGATGTCCGTACCGCGACCCGCCATGTTGGTGGCGATGGTCACCGCGCCAAGGCTGCCGGCCTGCGCCACGATATGGGCTTCCATTTCGTGGAAACGGGCGTTGAGCACATTGTGCTTCACCCCCTCGGCCTTGAGGAATTCGCTGAGCAGTTCCGACTTCTCGATCGAGACCGTGCCCACCAGCACCGGCTGGCCGATCTCGTTCTTCTCGCGGATCAGGCGGGCGATGGCGGCGAATTTGTCGTTCGTGTTCTTGTAGAACTCATCCTCCTCGTCGATGCGCTGCACCGGCACGTTGGTGGGGATGGTCACCACATTCATCTTGTAAATGTCGAAGAATTCGGGCGCTTCGGTGGCCGCCGTGCCGGTCATGCCGCACAGCTTGGGATACATGCGGAAATAGTTCTGGAAGGTGATCGAGGCCATGGTCTGGTTCTCCGGCTCGATGCGGACGCCTTCCTTCGCCTCCACCGCCTGATGCAGGCCGTTGGACCAGCGGCGCCCATCCATCATGCGGCCGGTGAACTCATCGATGATGATGACCTTGCCGTCCTTCACGATGTAGTCGATGTCGCGCTTGAACATCACATTGCCCTTCAGGGCCTGGTCGAGGTGATGGACGACCTGCGTGTTCTCGATGTCGTAGAGATTGCTGCCTTCCAGCAGACCGGCTTCCTCCAGCAGACGCTCGGCACGCTCGATGCCGTCCTCGGTGAAGGTGATGTTCTTGGTCTTTTCGTCGGCCTCGTAATCCTCGGGGTTGAGGTTCTTCACGATGGCATCGACGGCCAGATAGAGGTCGCTCTTGTCGTCGGTGGGGCCCGAGATGATGAGCGGTGTGCGCGCCTCGTCGATCAGGATCGAATCGACTTCATCGACGATGGCGTAGTTGAAGGCGCGGTGGACCATCTGATCACGCGAGTGCTTCATATTGTCGCGCAGATAGTCGAAGCCGAGTTCGTTGTTGGTGGCGTAGGTGATGTCGCAATTGTAGGCGGCGCGGCGCTCCATTTCGTCCAGATTGGGGACGATGGTGCCCACGGTCAGGCCCAGGAAGTTGTAAAGCACGCCCATGGTTTCAGCGTCGCGCTTGGCCAGATAGTCGTTCACGGTCACAACGTGGACGCCCTTGCCCTCCAGCGCGTTCAGATAAACAGCCAGCGTGGCAACCAGCGTCTTGCCCTCACCGGTGCGCATTTCGGCGATCTCGCCACGGTGCAGCACCATGCCGCCGATCATCTGCACATCGAAATGGCGCATGCCCATGCAGCGGGTCGAGGCCTCGCGCACGGTGGCGAAGGCTTCGGGCAGGATATCGTCAAGCGTCTTGCCCTCGGCCAGCATGGCGCGGAAGCGGTCGGTCTGGCCGCGCAATTCCTCGTCCGACAGCTGCTGCACGGCGCCTTCGAAGGCCGCGATCTTCTGCACCGTCTTGTCGAGCGACTTCACATAACGGTCGTTGGACGAGCCGAAGAGAGACTTGGCAAGGGCCTGAAACATGCAATTTTTCCTGAAATGAAAGGTCGGTCATGGCCGCGGCGGCGTGGATGTTCACGCGCGCGTCTGCGGCATAAATGCTTGAGAAAGGGAAAAGGCGCCGCGTCTTACTCGCGGGCGCGCTCAATCCCAACCAGCACCGGGGCCACCATGGGCGCGGGGGCTGGCGTAAAGAGGCGCGCGGCCACAAGGGCCGGCTGCGCGGGGCGCGTCATGGCGCGGCCATGGGCCACCACATGGTCCGAAACGCGCGCGGCGCCCGGCGTGATGTAACGCCCGGATGCCACCACCGCGCGCGGCTCCATCGCCTGGGCAAGCGTCGGCGCGCCAGAGGCGGCCAGCCCGGACATCAAAGCCAGAAAGGTGAGCAGCATGCGGATCATGTTGGGACCGTGATATAGGCAGGCCGATTGCGCGCGTCCAGACCTGCTTGCCCGGATTAGTTCTTCGTCACGGTCCATGCCATATGCGATGCATAGGCGGCCCTCACCGGCCTGCTCGCCGCATCGCGTGCCGGGGTGAAGATGGCCCGGCGCGACAGATAGGAGCAGGTGGCCGCATCCAGCTCATCCGATCCACTCGACGCGGTGACGGTGCAACCCTCCACCCGGCCATCGGCAGCGATCACCAGCCGGTAGCCGACCGTGCCCCCCTCACCCTTGCGCAGCGCCTGCGATGGATAGTCCTCGGGCGTGATCCACTGGCCCTTGTTGAGCGGGACAGGCGGGCTCGCCGGGGTGGGAAGCGGGCTCGTCATGGCCGCTGCCGGGGCAATGCTGCGGCAGGAAGCAGGCCCAGGCGCCTGCCCGTCCGGCACAGGGCAAGGTCTGCCTCGCGGCGGCACCCTCACCGGCAAAGGCGGGCGCGCCACGCCGAGAAGAATCCAGTTGACCCAGCTGACATAGATTCCGGCCACCGGCCTCCCCTGCCCGTCGAGCGCGGGCGTAAAGGCCGCCCTTTCCCACAGCAGGCCACACGCCACATGATCCAGCGTGGGCGATCCGCTGGAAGCCGCAACCACACAATCACTCACCTCACCCCGGCTGTTCACCGAGAGGACAAAGCCGGTGGAACCCTGCTCATGCTTCATCAGGGCAACGGCCGGATAATCGCTGGCCCTGATCCAGCCTGCCTGACGCACCACCGGCACCGGCCCATGCGGCAGGGTTGAGGGCGGCATAACCAGAGGAACAGTGACCAAGGCGGGGGTCACGCCCGCCGTGACTGGTGATGCCGCGCGAGGCACCGGCTCCGAACGGTCCGCCCGCATGGCACGCTCCGCCGGAACAGCCAAAGGCATCGCCTGCGCCATCATCATCAACCAAAGCATCGCCCGGTCTCCTATCCCGTGGTCAGATTACAAGAGCTTGATCCTGCCCGCAACCAGCCCATCCGCCCTTGACCTGTCACACCGCTGCGCTACCCCGCTGCGCATGAGTCACGCCATCTCTCCGCTCGCCTCGCCCTTCCCTGCCCTGCCCGCGATTGCCGGGGCAACACCGCGCGTCGCCCGCGCGCAGTACAAGGCCTGGGACCGCTGCGACCTCACCTATGTCGAACTGGCGGAAGGCACATCCGTGGCGGGCGTGTTCACCCGCAACATCTGCTGCTCCTCCGAAGTCGAGCTGGGTCGGCAGAACGTGGCGCAAGGGTCCGCCCGCGCGCTGATCGTCAATGCCGGCAATTCCAATGCCTTCACCGGCTATCGCGGGCGCGAGGCGGTCGAGCAGATCATGGATCAGGTCGCCGCGCATCTGGGCTGCGCGAAAGAGGAAGTTTTCGTCTCCTCCACCGGCGTGATCGGCGTGCCCCTGCCCAAGGACAAGGCGCAGGCAGGCGTGGCCGCCGCCCTGACGGCCGCGCCTTGCTCGTGGGAAGATGCCGCCAACACCATCGGCACCACCGACACCTTTGCCAAGGGCGCCACCGCCAGCGCCATCGTGGGCGGCAAGACGGTGAACTTCAGCGCCATCATCAAGGGCAGCGGCATGATCGCGCCCGATATGGCCACCATGCTGGGCTATATCTTCACCGACGCCGCGATTCACCCGGCCTTCCTGCAAAAGCTGCTGAGCCAGGCCGCCGACGAAACCTTCAACTGCATCACAGTGGATTCCGACACCTCGACCAGCGACACGGTGATGGCCTTCGCCACCGGCAAGGCGGGCAACGACCTCATCGAGGATGAAAACACCCAAGGCGCCGATGCCTTCGCCGCCGCGCTGAAGGACATCTGCCGCCAGCTTTCCCATCTGGTGGTGAAGGATGGCGAGGGCGCGCAGAAGTTCATCGCCGTCACCGTCAGCGGCGCCGTTAGCGATGTCAGCGCCCGCAAGGTGGGCCTCGCCATTGCCAACTCACCGCTGGTGAAGACCGCCATCGCCGGGCAGGACGCCAATTGGGGCCGCATCGTCATGGCCGTGGGCAAGGCGGGCGAACCCGCCGACCGCGACAAGCTTTCCATCGGCTTCGGCGGCATCTGGGCCGCCAAGGACGGCCAGCCGCTGGCCGATTACGACGAAGCCCCCGTCGCCGAGCATCTGCGCGGCACGGACATCGACATCACCGTCGATCTTGGCCTGGGCGAAGGCACGGCCACCGTGTGGACCTGCGACCTGACGCATGGCTACATCTCGATCAACGCCGATTACCGGAGCTGACGCGCCATGTTCACCATCTGGGGGCGCCTCAACTCGCATAATGTGAAGAAAGTGGTCTGGGCCACTGTCGAGGCGGGCCTTGAATGGGAACGCCACGATATAGGTGGCCAGTTCGGCTACACGCCCGAGTATCTGGCGATGAACCCCAACCGTCTGGTCCCCACCATACAGGATGGCGATTTCACCCTTTGGGAATCGAACGCCATCCTGCGCTACATCGCCGACCAGCACGCCCGCCACCTGTGGAGCGGCGATACGCAAACCCGCGCCAAAGCGGACCGCTGGATGGACTGGCAGTTCCAGTTCGCCGATGCCCAGCGCGAGGCCTTCCTCCAGATGGTCCGCGTGCCCGAAGGTGAGCGCGACAAGGCCAAGGTTGAAAAAGGCGCGCAGGCCACCAGCGCGATGATGGCCATTCTGGAAGAGACCCTGGCCTCTCAGGAATGGCTTTCCGGCAAGGACTTCGGCATCGCCGACATTCCCATGGGCACCTACACCCACACCTGGCTCACGCTGGGGCTCGACCGCATCGAGACCCCACACGTCCGCGCCTGGTACGAAAAGCTGAAGCTGCGCCCCGGCTTTAAATACGTCACAATTCCGCTTACCTGAAAGCCGCCATGACCAAGCCCATCAACGATCCGCTGACCGAAGCCGTCTACACCGTGATGGCCGATGCCGCAGAGCGCGCCATCCGCCCGCGCTACCAGCATCTGGCCGCCAGCGAGATCGTGGAAAAGGCCCATGACGACCTCGTCACCATCGCCGACAAGGAAAGCGAGGCGATCCTGTCCGAAGGCCTCGCCAAGATCCTGCCCGAAGCCGCCATTGTGGGCGAGGAAGCCGCCCACGCCGACCCCGCCATCATGGCCCGCCTTGGCGAGGAGCTGTGCTGGATCATCGACCCTCTGGATGGCACCAACAATTTCGCCCATGGTCGCCCGCCCTTCGGCATCCTGATCGCGCTGGCCCAGGGCGGCGAGACCATCGGCGGCTGGATCTACGATGTGCTCTCGGGCCGCTTCTGCCACGCCCGCCGCGGCGAAGGCGCCTTTCTCAACGGCGAGCGCTTGATGGCCAAGCCCACCGGCACGGTGCCTCCGGTCGCGGCCCTCTCGCTGATCTTCGCCGACCCGGACCGCCGCGCCGCGATCCAAACGCATATCGCGCCGCATTACACCGTGGTCGATGTGCCCCGCTGCGCTGCCGAGCAATACCCGCGTTTGGCTCTGGGCGTGAACGATGTCTCGCTGTTCGAGCGCACGCTGGCCTGGGATCATGCCGCCGGGGTGCTGTTCCTCAACGAGGCCGGTGGCAAGGCGGCGCGCTTCGATGGCTCGCCCTATCGTGTCGATGATGATCGCAAGGGGCTGATCGGGGCTGCCTCTCCCGCCTTGTGGGAAGAACTGGCTGGCAGGATTGCAGGGATTTAAGAAAAGAGAAAATGCGAGGGCCATCGCCCTCGCGCTCCCTTTAATGTCTACCTTGCGCCATGGGTTCGGCCAAAGGCCTAACCTCGCCGCAGGCTGGAAACGCCCGGCACCACTCTATCGATTTGGGATTGGTTGCCTGCGGCGCTTTGCACTGCGCAGGTGGAGAGCCGGGAGCGCCACGATGCGGTGCCCCTGCCCTATCGTCGGAAGACGTTATGAGAGCGCGAGGGGGTAACCCCCTCGCACTTCACTTTCTTCCGAACTTAAAGAACGCTCTCGATCCAGCCCTTGAGCTGGCCCTTGGGCGCCGCGCCCAGCTTCTGGGCGACGGGCTTGCCGTCCTTGAACAGCACCAGATAGGGGATCGACTGCACGCCGAACTGGCTGGCGGTGTCGGTGTTGGCCATGATGTCCACCTTGGCGATGGTGATCTGGTCGGCGAGTTCCTCGCTGATCTCTTCCAGCGCGGGCGCAATCATCTTGCAGGGGCCGCACCAGTCGGCCCAGAAATCCACGAGCACGGGCTTGTCGGCGCCCAGCACGTCGGTGGAGAAGGACGAATCGCTGACGGTAATCGTGGCCATAATCAAAACTCCAAATGCGTTGGCATGTATCTAGGAAGCATGCCCGGTTTGACAAGCGTTCAGGCGGTGAAGCTTTGCTGCCTGTGACCCAAGGCAATTTTGTGCTGAACGATCACCTCGTGGGGGATAGCAATCAGGCGCGCGGCTTCGGTGTAGAGCAAGGCTGCCTCCACGCGGCGGCCCGGAAAGCTGCTTTCCAGCGCGGCGACATAGGCCGCCATCTGGCGCAACGAGGCAACGGGCACATCCTCCAGCCCCATGGGAGGTCGCCGCGCGGTCTTGTAATCCACCAGCCTGATGCTGTCGGGCGCGATCACCAGCCGGTCGATCACACCCGCCACGGCCTGAGGCCCGGCGGCGGTGGAGATCAGCGCGGCAATGGGCACCTCGGCCAGCGCCTCCTGAGCGAACAGATCAGCCCAGCGCGGATCATTCACCACCGCCAGCGCGGCTTTGGCCAGATTGTCGCGCGTCAAATCATCCAGATCGCCGGCCTGACGCTGCAGCCAGCGCGCCGCCACATCCGCGCGGACCTCAGGCGCCACATCCGGCAAGCGTTCCAGTAGCGCATGGATCAGCGTACCCCGCCTTGCCGCCTGAGCCCGCCCGGCGCCCGGCGGGAATGGAGGATCGACCGCGCCTTCCTCGCCCAGCGCGGAAGGCGCCAGCGGACGCGGCGGCGTCGGTTCATCGGGCGCGGTGCGTGAGGCCCAGCCGGGCAGCGCCTCGCCCATATCGAAACTGCGGGTTTCAGCCTGCCAAACCGGACTGGGCGGCATGCCACCATGGCTGGCGCTGGCGCCCCAGATGGTATCGTCCTGCCAGGCGTCTGCAGGGAACAGTTCGGCAAGGCGCGCATACCAGCTGGCGGGCGCTGGCACCTTGTCACGCTTGCCCAGCGCGCCACCGATAAACAGCGCTTCCTCGGCGCGGGTCATGGCGACGTAGAGCAGACGCCAATGTTCCTCGCCCTCGGCCTTGGCGGCGACTTCGGCGGCTTGCGCCAGACGGCCCAGCCGCTCCTCGCGCGACAAAGGCGGCATGGGCACGCGGCGCGGTTCATCGCTGCCGATCAGGCTCATCGGATCGGTCAGGGATAGAGCGCCGCCGCGCCCCGCCTCGGGATTGCCGGTGGCGTCGGCCAGGATCACGATGGGCGCCTGCAGCCCCTTCGAGCCATGCACCGTCATCACGCGGACAAGGCCATCGGCGCGGCCCGCCTCGCGCTTCAGCTCACCATCGCCCGCCTCGAACCAGTTAAGGAAGCCCACAAGGCTAGGCGTGGAACTGGCGGCATAGGCATGGGCGGCATTGATGAGTTCATCGATGGGATCATTGGCCTCATGCCCCAGCCGGGCGACCAGCCGCTTGCGCCCCTGCCACGGGCCCACCAGCATCCAGTGCAACACCGCCTGCACCGGGCGGATTTCCGCCTTGCCCAGCAGTTCCAGCAAGTGCGCCAGCACAGCACGCGGCTCGGCATCGGTGGCGGCGCGCAGATGGTCCCACAGATGGACGCCCTTGGCGCGGTAGCCATGGGCCAGCAGCTGCTCCTGCGACCAGCCGACCAGCGGCGACACCAGCAGATTGGCCAGATTGAGATCGTCGAGCGGCTGGGCGGCAAAGCGCAGCGCCGCCACCAGATCCTTCACCGCCAAGGGAGCGCCCAGACGCAGGCGGTCCACGCCCGCCACCGGCACGCCCGCCGCATGCAGCCGCGCCACGATCAGCGCCGCCAGAGCGCCGCGCTTGCGCACCAGCACCATCACGTCTCCGGCATGGGCGCGGCGCGGTTCCTTGCCCTTCACCAGCGGAAAGCCGCCCGGAGAATCCAGCCAGTCCTTGACCTGACGGGCAATCCGCTCGGCCATCTCGCGCTCGGGACGGGAGAGCCAGCCTTCGCCGCCCTCATCCTCTTCGCCCTCTACATCGTCTTCGCTGGTCTGGCCGACCGGGCGCCACAGCGTCACCAGGCCAGGCCGGGCCTGTCCCTTGTGCTTTTCCGGCGCACTGCCCAAGCCAAAGGCGGCATGGCCGACATGCTCGATCGCGCGGTCGACAAAATCCAGCACGGCGCCGGCGGTGCGGAAGGATTGCTCCAGCCCCAGTTCGGTCAGGCGGGATGGTTCGGGGCCATCACGCAAAGCTTCGGCATTGTCCGCCGCGCCCAGCATACGGCGCTTCACCCGACCCCGCGCTTCCTCGAAGTTTTCCGGGCTGGTGCCCTGAAAGCCGAAGATCGCCTGCTTGTAATCGCCCACCACGAACAGCGTGCGCGCCTTGTCGGGCTTGGCGCCTTCTCCCGCGAAGAATTCTTCGGTCAGCGCGTCGATGATGCGCCATTGCGCGGCATTGGTGTCCTGCGCCTCATCGACCAGCAGATGGTCGAAACGGCGGTCCATCTTATAGCGGATCCAGTCGGCCATATCGGCGCGGGCCAGCAGAGCCGCCGCGCTGCGGATCTGGTCATCGAAATCGATCAGGCCCTCGCGGGCCTTGGCACCGTCCCAGGCCAGGGCATAAGCGCGGCCCAGAGCCAGCGCCGGGGTGAGCCATTCGGCCAGGGCGACCAGCGCGGCGGCCTCTCGCACCCTGGCGATGCCTTCGCCCACGCGCAGCACATGGGCGGGGTAATCGGGGTCGATCTTGTCGAGGCTGGCGCTGGCGCGCGGTTCGCCCTTCTGGGTGAAAAACACACCCCACAGATCGTCGATCCGCACGGCGCGGCCTGCTTCATCAGCGGTCAACCAGTCGCCGATGGTGTTGGCGTTTTTCTCGCCGGTCTTGCCCTTCCATTGCTGGTTGGCGATCATCGCGGCGCGCAAAGATCGCACATCGAAGGCATCGTCGGCGCATAACGCCGCCACCAGCGCGTCATCTGCGTCGGCGGGCAGACCCAGCAGTTGCCGCACGCGCGCATCCAGAGGCGGCATCCATGCCCCCGGCCCGATCCACAGATCGCGCGCCCGAGCGCAATCCATCAGCCAGCGCAGCGCCGCATCCCCGCCCATCCGCAGCGACAAATCGGACAAGGCGACGGACAAGGCCTCATCCCCGCCATTCTCCGCATCGAGCAGCAGATCGGCCAGCACCTGACGGCTGAGCAGCACCGTCTCCTGCTCCTCCATGGGCCGCGTGCCGGGGGTGAGGCCCGCCTCTTGCGGGAAAGCCGCCAGCAGCCATTGCGAGAAGGCGTGGATCGTATCGATGCGCAAGCCCCCGCCGGGGCAATCGAGCACGGCGGCAAACAGCGTGCGCGCCCGGCCCTGCGTTTCCGGGCCAATGTCGGCGCCGATGGCCTGCAGTTCCAGCGCCAGCCTTGCGGGCTCGGCCCTCACCCAGCGCGCCAGCGTTTCATTGATGCGCGCGGCCATTTCGGTGGCGCCCGCCTTGGTAAAGGTGAGGCACAGGATCTGCTCTGGCCGCACATCGCTTTCCAGCAGCAGGCGCAGCACGCGCGCCGAGAGCACCTGGGTCTTGCCCGTGCCCGCGCTGGCCGAAAGCCACACCGTCTGCGCCGGATTGACCGCCAGCGCCTGATTGCCGAACAGCGGGTGGATGGCAGGTTCGCTCATGCGTTCGGCTCCTCATCGCCCAGCAGGCCGAGCCATTCATCCAGACGCATCAGCTGGTCGTAATCATTGTAGCCGGCGATATCGGGATTGAGCCGCGCGGTGAAAGGCTCGCTGCCCAGCAGCCAGCGGGCGATGGCCTCACGCAAAAACTCTTCTGTTTTGGGCAAAAATTCCTCGCGCGGGATGCCGCTGCGCTTGGGCTTTTCCAGAATAGGCTCATCGCGCCAGCCGAAACCGGGCTCGCCCTTTCTGCGGCGCGTCATCGACCAATATTCGAAGCGCGTGGCCTCGCCCTCCGCACCCGCAAAACCGCCATCCCCGGCGATCATGCCGATCAGCCCCAATTGCAGCGCAAAGCCCGCCTGCACCTGCTTGCCGCTGGGCGGCGCGCCGGTCTTGTAATCCACCACCGCCAGAGAACCATCGGGGTTGCGGTCGATGCGGTCGGCGCGGCCATGGATGCGGATGCCATCGACCTTCATCTCGCCCTTGATCTCGGTGGCGATCACGCGGCGGCCTTCCGCCACCAGCGCGGTCACCTCGCTGTCGATCCATTCCAGCGCGGCGACCAGACGCGGGCGCCACAGGCTGCGCTCCAGCGGATGAGCCTGCATCGAATCCAGCACCACGCCCGCTGTGGCCGCCAGCGTACCCGGCACAGCTCCAGCCTTGTGCCAGGCATCCAGAATGTCATGCACCGCCGTGCCGCGCCACGCCGGGCTGGGCTGGGCATCGAGCGCGTCGATCGAGCGCAGCCCCAGAATGGCCTGCGCATAGAACTGGTAAGGATCTGCGCGCAGCCGGTCGAGCGCCGTCACCGCAATATCGACCAGCCGCTGCTCACGCGAAGGCATGGGTTGGGGGCGCGGATGCGGCGGCACCTTGCGGCCCACATCCAGCCCCCCGGCCCAGGCAGGAATGCGCGTTTCGCGGTGATCCTTGGCCAGCTTCTCGCCCAGCATGGCCATCACGCGCAGCACAAAGCGGCTGGGGATCACCGGAGCGCCCTCGTCACGCCGCGCCCAGCTCAGCACCACCTCGGGCGCGCCGAGGCAGGCCGCAAGGTCATGCGCGGCAAGGCCGATGCGGAAATCGGCGCCCGGCACGCCAAGCTGGCGCAAAACGGCGGGCGGCAGCAGTGGGTCGGGCTTGGGCGAGCCGGGCCAGACGCCCTCGGTCAGGCCGCCGCAGATCACCAGATCGGCGCGGCCCATGCGGGCTTCCAGCAGGCCGTAGATCGCCACGCGGGGGTGGCCGCCCCATGCCGGGCGGACGGATATGCGGTCCATCGCATCGCGCAGCACGGCGGGTAGATCGCGCGGCGGAATTGGCAGATCCGTACCATCGCTGGCGTTGCGCAGCCCTTCCACGAAAGAGGCCAGAGCGCGTCCATCCGCCTCGCCCCACAGGCCTTGGCCGCACAGGGCCTCGCCGCAGGTGACCAGCGCATCGAGCAGGGTGGAGAGCGGCAGGGCCTCGGCCCGCGCAGCCTCCATCAGGGGCCAGAGCATGGCAGCGGCCTCGCCCCACCAAGCGTTCAGGCCCGGCTTGCGGCGGGGTGAGGCCTTGTTCTCGATCACGCCCGCAATGGGTTCCAGCCCGGCATCGGGGCGCGGCCCACGCAGCAGCAGATCGAGCGCACGCACGCTTTCCAGCCAGCGTGGGCGCGTTTCGCCGGCTTTCACCAGCGGATGGCCCAACAACGCGATAAGCGGCACGGGCGTCGCCTGCTCGCCCGCCACTTCGGCCAGCAGCAGCAGGAAGCGGCCCGCCAGCGTCTGCGACAGCGGCTGACCACCCGAATCGTCCGCGCCAATGCCCCAGCGCGCCAGATGCGCTACCACGCGCCCGGCCAGAGCGCGGTCCGGCGTCACCAGAGCCACGCGCTTTTCGGGGATTTCCAAAGCCTCGCGCATCAGGAGGGCGATGGCCTGGGCTTCCTCGCCGGGGTGGCCGCTTTCCATCAGGCGGACATTGGCAAGGCGACGCTGCTTCTCGGGCAGATCGACCCAGCGCGCCGAAGCCTGAGGTGGCAGAAACAGGTTGGAGATCGCCCGCGCCCGCTCTGGCGGCGCCGAAGCCGGGCCAGAGCGCTGCCACAACTGCACCTCGCCCCGCGCCACCCCCATGCGGTTGAGCAGCAGTTTGAGGTGATATTGCGGATGGGTGGCAGCGTCCGAGCGCCCGAAAGGCGGCCCTCCGGGTTCCTCCGGATGGCCCGCCTGCCCCAACTCATCCCACACCGCATCGTCGAGCGTCAGATCGAGGTCAGGCAACACCACGCCGCCTTCGGGCAATTCGCTCACCACCCGCAGCAGATCGGCCAGAGCGGGCGAGGCGCTGGTCACGCCCGCCGCCAGAATGGGATTTTTGGGCGGAGAAGCCTTCCACGCCTGCGCCGCATGGGCAAACAGCAGATTGCGCCGCGTGGGCGGATCGACGCGGCCTTGCGCCTGTAGCTCGGCGCGCCAGTGGGCCATCAGCTTGAGGAAGCCTCGCGTGCTGTCCTGCCAATGCGCGGCCTGCTCGCCGACAAGCCCCACAATCTCATCCGAAAGCAGTGTTTCGGGCGCGATGCCCTCCACCGCTAGACGATCCATCGTCTGCCCGGCCTCCCAGGCGCGGCGCAGCAGGGCGGCGCCCTTGGGAGCCTCATCGCCCTCGATGGTGCGGATCAAAGCCGCCAGACGCAGCCAGCGCGCGGTGGGATCGGCGGCGGGCGGCACATCGGGGCCGTCCAGCGGATCGAGCAAGGCGCCCAGGGCCTCATCCAGATCGAGGTCGCCCAGCACCACCATGCGCGGCAGCAGCAGGCCGCCCAAGGCATCCTGCTCACCCAGCGCGCGCACGAAGGCTTCCGTGACAGAGCGGATCGCGCGCTGGCTGGGCAGCAGCAGCGTCAGCCGCGCCAGACCCAGCGGATCGCCGCTGTAACGCGGCAGCAGCCCCGCCACCAGAGCATCGGCAAAACCGCGATGGGCAGGAATGGACCAGAGGTTGGGCTTGCCGACCACCGCCATCACATGCGGGTCAGCAGGGCCTCGGCCGGGGCGATATGGGCCGGTTCGCCCACCTCGATCCATTCGCCGGTATGGACGTGGCCGAAGAGACGGCCCTCGGCGATGGCGCGGTTCCACAGCACATTGGTGGAAAAACCGCCCTCGGGCGCGTCGCGCAGCAGGCGATGCGAGACCAGTTGGATGCCCGAATAGATATAGGGCGCCACGCGGCCATGGGTGCGGCGGCTGACGCGGCCCAGCGCATCGAGATGGAAATCGCCAATGCCCTGATAATTATGGGCAACCGGATGGCGCACCACCAGCACCAGCGCGTCCATCTTATCCGCATCCCAGACATTGCTGAGTTCGGCAAAGGCATTGATCGGCCCGTCGAGCCAGATGTTGTCGCTGTTGAGGGCGAAGAAGGGATCGGGCAGCAGGCCCGCCTTCATCGCCTTCACCATGCCGCCGCCGGTTTCCAGCAGGCCGCCGCGTTCATCCGACATGCTCACCACCGGCATCTTGCGGTGCGAGAGATGGGCTTCCAGCTGGTCGGCCAGATAATGGGCGTTGACGACGGCTTTGGTGATCCCGGCATCGGCCAACCGATCAAGCGCATGGTCGATCAGCGGTTTGCCCAGAACCTTGACCATCGGCTTGGGGCGGGTGGCGGTCAGCGGGCGCATGCGCTTGCCGATGCCGGCGGCCAGCACCATGGCGGTGTCACTGGCGAGAAGAGGCTTGTTCATGCGCCGAGGCTCCCGCCGCCTGCGTTGCGCAGGTCTGCGGGGATGTTGGCGTCGAACCATGCGGCCACGGGGGCCAGCGCGGGGTGCTTGAGATCACGCTCCAGCCAGGCCCAGATGCGCGGGATCAGCGAGAGGTAGCGCGGCTTGCCGTCGCGCTGCCACAGGCGCACGAAAATGCCCACGATCTTGGCGTTGCGCTGCGCTCCCAGCACGGCGTAATCGGCCAGAAACGGCTCGCGCTCATGGCCGGTGAGAGCCAGATAATGGTCGAGGGTGGCAGCTTCCGTCTCCAGCGAGACGTCGCGGCGTGCGTCCTGCAGCAGGCTGACCAGATCATAGGCCGGATGGCCCGCCAGCGCGTCCTGAAAATCGAGCAGGCCCTGCGCAGTCAACCCGCCTTCGAGCAGCATGATGTTCTCGGCATGATAATCGCGCAGCACGGTGATGCCTTCTCCCTGCAGTTCGATCAGCGGGGCCAGCACGTCTTCCCATGCGGCAACATAGCCGGACACATCGACCGTCAGCTTAGCGGCGGGCGCATACCATTCGGTCAGCAGGCCCACTTCGCGCAGATAGACCGCCATATCATAGGGCGGGAACGGCCCGGCAGGCAGACGGCCCAGCGCCACCAGCGGCGCCATCGCCGCCTGATAGATCGCGGTTTCGTCGCCGGGATGAATGTCCAGCCAGTCGCGCATGCGGTGATCGCCGAAATCCTCCAGCAGCACCCAGCCCTTTTGCGCGTCCTCGGCGAGGATATGGGGGGCGCGCAGGCCGTTGTTTTCCAGCCAGTGGGCCACGGCCAGGAAGGGCGCCGGATCCTCATGCGGGGGCGGCGCATGCATCAGCATGGCGCGCTGCCCGGCCAAATTAAGGCGGAAATAGCGGCGGAACGAGGCATCGCCCGGCAAGGGCGAGACATGCGCGCCGCCCCAACCGGCAGCGGCGATAAAGGGTTCCAGACCATCGGGCAGAATCGTGCTCATGCCCAGCGCCTTAGCCAATCGGTGCCGGGGCGAACAAGGGCCCTGCGCGTGCCATCCCCAACCTCCAGATCAATCGAGAGGCAGGCGGGTTCATGCGCGAAGCCACCGGCATGATCGGGCCATTCGGCGATCAGCGCGGCATTGTAGCGATAATCGTCGAGGCCGATCTCCTCGGCCTCGGCGGGACCGTTGAGGCGGTAGAAATCGGCATGGACCACCGGCAGGCGCGTGGCGGGCGGATCATAGGTTTCCACGATGGTGAAAGTGGGTGACGGCACCTCGCCCTCATGGCCTAGAGCGGCAAGGATCGCGCGGGCCAGCGTGGTTTTTCCAGCGCCGAGACCGCCGGTGAGGGCAACCACATCGCCGGGTTCCAGCAGGGCGGCGATGCGTTGGCCGAGCGCTTCGGTGGCTTGCGTATCGGGCAGGTCGATGGTGGTCATGGCCCCAGTCATACCTGCGCCTCCATCGGCAGGTCGACCAAGGCGATGGTGCCCTTGCCCGGCTGGCTGGTGAGTTCCAGCGTGCCACCATGCGCCTCGATCAGCTGGCGGGCCAACGGCAGGCCGAGGCCCTGACGGCGCTCGATGGCTGTACCATCGGGCCCCATGCGCAGGCCGCCCAGCGCGCGGGCGAGGCTAGCGGCGTCCATGCCCGCGCCATCGTCGCTGATGGCGATGCGCAGCACCTCATGGCCGCCGACGCGGTGGCGGGCGAGATCGATCAGAATCTGGCCGCCGCCCGGCTTCCCATGCGTTGCGGCAATGGCATTGTCCACCAGATGGCCCAGCGCGCGGCCCAGACGGCGCGGATCGGCAGGAATGCGCCCTGCCCCGCTGTTGCCGCGCAGGTTCAGCGCAATATGGCCTTCCTCGATGCGTGCCTCACGCTCCTTCACCAGAGCAGTGAGGAAGGGCAGAATATCAACGCTTTCGCGCGCCAGCGGCAGCATGCCCGCCTCGCTTTGCGAGAGGTCCAGCACGGTTTCGATCTGGCCCGACAGGCGGGTGACCGAGGTGAGGATGGCCTCGACATACTCGCGCCCGCTGTCCGAGAGATCGCCGCCGAGGCCCATCTGCAGCATCTCGGCAAATCCGCCGATGGACGTCAAAGGCGTGCGGAATTCATAGCTCATATTGGCGAGGAAGCGGGTTTTCAGGTGATCGGCCTCGACCAGCGCGGCGTTGCGTTCGCGCAGCGCATCCTCGGCCTTTTGCGAATCGGTGATGTCGAGAGCGATCAGCAGGCCATTGCCATCGGGCAGCGGCATGCCGGCATATTCCAGCGTGCGCCCATCGAGCAGCGCCACCCGCCCGCCGGTCTCGCGCCGTTCCAGCGTGGCGGCGCGCACGCAATCGCCCAGAGCGCGCGCCTGCCCCGGCTGCGTCAGCATCGCGCCGACATGGTCGAGCAACACCGAAATATGCGGATGGTCATCGAGGAAATCGCCCTCCAGCCCCCAGGCGGCGGCGAAGCGGCGGTTCCAGATCTGCATCCGGCCATCTGGGGCAAAGACGGCCACGGCCTCGAACAGGCTGTCGAAGGTGGCGGTGCGGGTGCGCAGCAGCGTGTCGCGCATGGCCGAGATGCGCAGCGTTTCGGTGCGATCCTCGGCGATCAGCAGCAGGCCGCCATCGGGCATGGGCTGGGCGGCGATGCGCAGATGGGTGCCATCCGAAAGCGGCCACGCCTCATCCTGAGCAGCGTTCTGGGCGAACCAGCCGACATGGTCGCGGCGCCACGCGGGATAGTCACGCGCTTCGGGCACGCGGCCCATGTCGCGGGCGACATCGAGCCAGCGCTCGAAGCCCAGACCGCCCTGCATATCGGCGCTGTGCAAGCCGAACAGGCGCTGGAAGGGCTGGTTGGCAAAGACCAGCTGGCGCACCGAATCGAACTGCGCCACGCCGGAGGACAGCAGATCGAGCAGCGAGCGCTGCGCCTCGCGGAAGGCGCGCAGGGTGCGGCTCAGCTCCTCCATATCCTCGATGTCGATGGCGTATCCGGCCACGCCCTCCCCACCCAGCGGCAGGTCGGAAACGCGCAGGGTCCGGCGCTGACCGTTGATGGTGGAGGCCACCACCCGCTCGATAGGCTGGCCCTGCGCCGAAGCCTGCGCCGCCACATCGGCGGG
>NZ_BCZE01000013.1 GCF_001598555.1 Novosphingobium rosa NBRC 15208 | reverse complement strand
CCGCCACATCGGCGGGCGTCAGGCCCTCGATACGCTCGACCAGCTCGATGCCTTCGGCCACCACCTGCTGGGCATTTTGGGCGGCCACGGCGCGGACATAGGCGCTGTTGACCAGCCGCAGCACGCCATCAGGGGCGCGGAACCACATGGGCATCGGCGCGGCCTCGATCAGGCCCGAAAGCGCCGCGAAATCGCCCTTGGCCTGCGCGGTTTCCACCCGCATGCGGCTGACGGCCAGTTCGATCGCGGTGTTGTCGAAGAACCACAATTGCGCGGAGCCGGTGGGCGCCACCAGCGGATCGGCCAGATTACCGCGCACCGCCAGCGACTTCTTGGACCCCCGCGCGCTGACCGACAGGGAAAAGGCCCGCGAGCTGCGCTGCGTGGCCTGCACCGCCTCGATCAGCTTCGCCAGATGTTCAGGCGGCAGGCCGCGATCCGGGGTGGACAGCTGCGAGAGGAAGGCGGGCATCGCTTCCAGCCCCAGCCATCCGGCAAGGCGCTCTGGCCCGCGAATCTGGCCATCGGGATGGACCAGCAGCATCTGCGCCGGGCTTTCGTCCACCAGCCGCGTCAGGCGGCGGACACTGGCAAGCGCCACCTTGGTCTCGCGGCGGCGGGCTTCGCCCAGCGCGATGGTCACGGCGGCGGCCAGCGTCCAGGCGGCAAGGAACAGGCCCAGAAGGACAAGGATCGTGGGAGTGACCAGCATCGGCTCTGGCTAGGGCGCGCGCGGGCCGATGGCAATAGAAAGGGCGCCCCGGCGTGCTGCCGAAGCGCCCATTTTACCATCCCTTACGGATCAGATGATCCGATCGGCAACGGTCAATCGGGTTCATCCGATCAGTAACGGTAATGGTCAGCCTTGAAGGGGCCTTCCACCGGCACGCCGATGTAGTCGGCCTGCTTCTTGGAAAGCTGGGTCAGCGTGACGCCCAGCTTTTCCAGATGCAGCGCGGCAACCTTCTCGTCGAGGTGCTTGGGCAGAACGTAGACGTCCTTGCCGTAGTTCTCGGCCTTGGTGAACAGCTCGATCTGGGCCAGCGTCTGGTTGGTGAACGACGCCGACATCACGAAGCTGGGGTGGCCGGTGGCGCAGCCCAGGTTCACCAGACGGCCCTTGGCCAGAATGATGATCTGCTTGCCATCGGGGAAGGTCACCAGATCGGTGCCGGGCTTCACTTCGGTCCACTGATAGTTCGACAGGGCCGAGATCTGGATCTCGCTGTCGAAGTGGCCGATGTTGCAGACGATGCTCATCGGCTTCATCGCGGCCATGTGGTCGGCGGTGATGACGTCCTCATTGCCGGTGCAGGTCACGAAGATGTCGGCGCGCTTGGTCGCCTCTTCCATGGTGACGACTTCATAGCCTTCCATCGCGGCCTGAAGCGCGCAGATGGGGTCGATCTCGGTGACCATCACGCGGGCGCCGCCATTGCGCAGCGACGCGGCCGAACCCTTGCCCACATCGCCAAAGCCCGCAACGCAGGCAACCTTGCCGGCCAGCATCACGTCGGTGGCGCGACGGATGGCGTCGACCAACGATTCCTTGCAGCCATAGAGGTTGTCGAACTTCGACTTGGTGACGCTGTCGTTCACGTTGATCGCCGGGAAAGGCAGCTTGCCGTCCTTGGCGAGGTGATACAGGCGATGCACGCCGGTGGTGGTCTCTTCCGACACGCCCTTGATGGCGGCGACCGAGCGGGTCAGATAGCCCGGCTTGGCCTTCAGGAAGGCGTTGAGCGCGCGGACGAACTCGATTTCCTCGGCATTGCTGGGCTCGAACAGGGTCTCGCCAGCCTCGACGCGGGCGCCCCACAGGGCGAACATGGTGGCATCGCCGCCATCGTCGAGGATGAGGTTGGCGGTGGTATCATCACCCCAGTCAAAGATGCGGCCCACGTAATCCCAGTAATCGGCGAGCGACTCGCCCTTGATGGCGAAGACGGGAATGTTGCTGGCGGCGATGGCGGCGGCAGCGTGGTCCTGCGTCGAGAAGATGTTGCAGGTGGCCCAGCGCACCTCGGCGCCCAGCGCGACCAGCGTCTCGATCAGCACGGCGGTCTGGATCGTCATGTGCAACGAGCCGGTGATGCGCGCGCCCTTCAGGGGCTGGCTGGCGCCGAATTCGGCACGCAGGGCCATCAGGCCGGGCATTTCGGTTTCGGCGATGGCGATTTCGGCGCGGCCATAATCGGCCAGGCCGATATCGGCGATAACGTAATCCTTCTCGGGGGCGATGGTGGCCACGTGAGTCTTCTCCGACTGGGCCGCGCCGCTGCTTGCCGACAAGACAAGGGCGGACGGGCCATAAAACTATGACCCGCCCTTACCCCTTTGCCACTCGCCAGGCAAATATAAAGATTGCTTTATATGGTTGTGACGTCCGCATTGAAGCCGCTGACCGCCGTTTTGGGCGCTTCGGCCTTGGCGGCCACGGTGGTTGGCGCGGCGGGCGCCGGAGCCACAGCGGCGGGCGCAGAGGCCGCCGGAGCAGCCATGGCCAGCGCGACCGGGCCCGTGGGCGCGGCAGGCGCTTCGACAGGCGCAGGCGGCGTCGGAGCAGGCTGGGCGGGCGCGGGCGCGGCGGCAGGCGTGTTGACCGCCACCATCACCGAAGGCGCATGCGCATCGCCCGACAGCGTTTCTTCCGCCGCCGCGATCAGCGCCTCCTCGCCATCGACCGAAGCCAGTTGGCGGGTCAGCCCCTTAAGCTCATGGCAGCCCAGCCAGGGATGGCCGTTACCATAATTGTTCGCCATGGCGGTGCTGAGGCGATCGACCATATGCTCGTCATGCTTGAGACCGGCGGCCACACCCTCGGCCTCCAGATCGACTGCAGCGCGGTTGAGTTCGGGCATATGGCGCGCTTCGAACAGCACGAAGTCGCCCTGGAAATCATCGGCGCCGGCGCGGCAGCGCAGCCCCGTGACCATCAGCATAATGTCCAGTCTGCGCAGTTTTTCGGCCTTGGTCATGGCGCCGGCCATGGCTGTTTGCGGCATGGCAAGGCTTGCGGCCAGCCCGAGGGCCAGCCCCGTGCTAACGATTGCACGAGCAATGGTCTTTTTGTCTCGCTTCATTGTTACCCCCGTGGCGGGGAACCCCTTCCCCGCCTGTCTCCAGTGATCCCGGGTGTAAAATCTCATGAGCCGCTTGCCGAGGTCTGAAGAAGGAGGGTTAAATGCCGCGCGGCAGAGTCCTAGGGGCAAATCCAGTGAGGGGTTGCCCTATATCGTCCGGGCTGCACCAACCGCCTTGCAGCGGCTTGCTCCTTGCCGCGCCCCGCCTATAAGTGCGGGGCAAGAGACGGAGCCTCCCCGCCCGTCCACCAAGGAGAAGACCATGACCATCGAAGCCGGCCAGACCCTGCCCGACGTGAAACTGGTGAAGTCCACCGAGAGCGAGCGCGAGCCCGTGCAGACCGGTGAGTACTTCAAGGGCAAGACCGTCGCTCTCTTCTCGGTGCCCGGCGCCTTCACCCCCACCTGCTCGGCCCAGCACCTGCCCGGCTTCGTGAGCAAGGCCGCCGACCTCAAGGCCAAGGGCGTGGACGAGATCGTCTGCACCGCCGTCAACGATCCCTTCGTGATGGGCGCCTGGGCCGCCGCCAAGGGCAGCGACGACATCACCTTCCTGGCCGATGGCAGCGGCGATTTCGCCGCGGCGCTGGGCCTTGAGCTAGACCTGACCGGCGCGGGCCTTGGCAAGCGCGGCCAGCGTTTCGCGCTGATCGTCAAGGATGGCGTGGTCGACAAAGTGTTCGTGGAAGCCCCCGGCGAGTTCAAGGTGTCGAGCGCCGAGCACGTTCTCGAGAACCTCTGATTCTCTTCGGCTCGCGCTGAAACAGAAAACCCCGCCCGGCGCTCTGCCGGGCGGGGTTTTTCTTGGTGCTGATCGCCGGATCAGAAGCCGTAAAGCAGGCCGCCCACCACCTGATGGCGCTCGGCCTTGTAGCCCGTGCCCACCGTATCCACAGCGATTTCGCCATAATGCGTGTAGCGATATTCGAGACGCGCGCGGATATGCGGGCTCAAGGCATATTCGGCGCCTGCGCCCACGCGGAAACCGCTGAGATTGACGCCCGCCTGAGCGGTCTTGATGCCATTCTCACGCGTGGAAGCGGTGAAGCGGGAATAGGCATAGCCCAGCGTCGCGAAAATCTGCGTCTTGGGGGCCACCATCCAGCCGGCCTTGCCGCCGATGTACAGATCGACACCCGCCGCCAGCTTGTCTTCGGTCAGCGTGGTCACGGTGCCGACCGTGCTGCTGGAGGCCATAGTCCAGGCCGCCGTCGATCCGGCGACCTGCGCCTCCAGACCCACCCGGCCGCGCTTGCCCACCGGCGTATCGATGCCCGCCATGCCGCCATAGGTCAGGCCGCCCTTGCTGGCCGAATAACCGGTGTTGCTGATGACCAGCGTGTCATACCCCAACAGGGGCCCGACATAGGCCTGCTCGGGCGGATTGATGTCGATTTCCTGCGCGCTGGCCGATGACGCCATACTCGTGACGGCGATCAGCATCGTCCCAATGCCGATCGCCCATTTGCCCCGCATCTTCATATCAACTCCGTGAACCGTTAGGTCATGGAGCATGGCTTTAATATTGAGTGGTTAACATCTGCTCAAAAATCAGGCGTTTTTCAAACAGCTACTTGGTGAAATCCGACAGAAAACCGCTCAATAGCCCATCAGGCTCAGCACTTCCTTGCGGCTGCGCGGATCGGTCAGGAAGCTGCCCATCATCCGGCTGGTCACCATGCCCACGCCCGGGGTGCGCACGCCGCGCCCAGTCATGCAGCCATGCTGCGCCTCGATCACCACGGCCACGCCCTCGGGACGCAGATTGTCCCAGATGCATTGCGCAACTTCGGCGGTGAGGCGCTCCTGAATCTGCAGGCGCTGGGCAAAACCATGCAGCACGCGCGCCAGCTTGGAGATGCCCACCACGCGGTCCGTCGGCAGATAGGCGATCGAGGCCTTGCCGGTGATCGGCGCCATGTGATGTTCGCAATGGCTCTGGAAGGGGATGTCCTTCAGCAGCACGATCTCGTCATAGCCACCCACTTCCTCGAACTGGCGGGCCAGATGAATCGCGGGATCATCGGCGTAACCCCGGCAATATTCCTTCCAGGCGCGCGCCACGCGCTTGGGCGTATCGAGCAGGCCTTCACGCGCCGGATCGTCGCCAGACCAGCGGATCAACGTGCGGATCGCTTCCTGCACATTATCGGGCACGGCGATCTTGCCATCGGCACCCAGCTCTTGCCCGGGCAGGGCAGGATGCAGGTCGTCATGATCGTCGGCACAGCTCATGGGGTATCTCCGGCAGTACGGGCCTCTATGCCCGGAAGAGGCATGTGGCGCTACGCGAGCCAATTGAAAAGGCCCGATTCATGAGAATTTTCGATTGGGAGGCGCCATTCGCGGCGAAAGTGGGAAGGTGGTGCACCCGGAGCGATTCGAACGCCCGGCCCTCAGATTCGTAGTCTGATGCTCTATCCAGCTGAGCTACGGGTGCACACTATAACCTTCAACCGGCAACGGCGAACCGCTGCCTTTTTCCCAAGAATGCCAATCTCTTCCAGCAAGGAGGAGAATGGTGCACCCGGAGCGATTCGAACGCCCGGCCCTCAGATTCGTAGTCTGATGCTCTATCCAGCTGAGCTACGGGTGCTCTTGGGAGACGCGCCTTTAGGAGGGGGTCGGCAGCTTGGCAAGCATCAATTTCATTTTCCGTATTTTCGCCTGTGGACAAAATCCGCACGCAGGGTTTTCGCCCTCAGGCCAGCCAATGCAGCAGAGCCCGCGTCAGCACCACATCGAGCGGCGGCATCGCGCCCCGCCCGGCCAGATCTGCCACCTGGTCGGGCGTGAACCAGCCCAACCCCTCGCCCCCGGCATCCTGCGGCCATTCCAGAGCGCGCGGCTGCCCCTGCCAGATCCGGCAGGCATAAAGCAGAATCAGATGTGGCTGCCCCGCCCCCTGCGCAAAGCTGACAGGCTCAAGCCCCGCCGGATCGAGCGCCACACCCAACTCCTCGGCAATTTCGCGCAAAAGGGCCTGCGCGGCATGTTCGCCGGGCTCCACCTTGCCGCCGGGATACTCCCAGAGCAGCGCGTGATGCTTACCCGGCGCCCTGCGATGCAGCAGCACCCGCCCCTGCGCGTCGATCAGCGCAGCGGCCACCACCGGGATCAGCGCCATAAGATTCCTCCTCAAAGCTTTCTTAAGCGCGCCATGCCAAAGAGCAGGCCTCGCGTCACGCCCAAGTCAGGGCGACAAACAGCGCTCGATCGGGAAACCAGCCATAAAGGCGCACAACCTTTCCCCGCGTTAACCAGGTAGATGCACCAGAGCTTGGCACTATCCCTTGGCGAGGCGCACCGCAAAGAGGGTTAAATATCGGTAGTTTTCCGAGGGCCGGCAGAGATCATTGGAAAAGCGAAAATCGCCCAAAAAGGCGAACCCCGCTGACGGTTTCTTAAGACTTGCCGCCTAGAAAGGCCATCACCGCCCGGTGAGACGGGTAAATTACCAGGCGGCGCGAGATCGAAACCAGGAGACTGACCATGAAGTTCATCAACAAGCTGCTGCGCGACGAAGCCGGCGCCACCGCCATCGAATACGGCCTGATCGCCGCTCTGATCGCCGTTGCCGCCATCACCGCGATGGGCAGCCTGGGCAACCAGCTGAAGACCACGTTCAACACGACGTCGTCGGCCATGTCGGCTGGTGCTGCGGCCTAATCGCCGAACGCATAAGCGACACAGAAGGGGGCGGCGGAGCAATCCGCCGCCCCTTTTTGCATGGGCGCAAGGGGATTAGGAAGGGCAATGCGAGGCGGTTATCCCCCTTCCGACCAGAGGAAGCGGCTCCCCAACAAAGCGCCCGGCCTCTCCACCTGCGCAAGAAAAAAGGCGCCGCGGAAAGCCCGCAGCGCCCTTCTTGCATCAGGCGAGACGCTCAGTCCTGACCGATGGCCAGAAACCGTTCCTCGCGCTTGGCGATGATCTCGGCGGGGCTCAGACGACCCAGCTTGTCCAGTTCTTCCACCAGAGCGTTCGACAGCATCTTGGCCGTCATCTCCGGATCGCGATGCGCGCCGCCCACCGGCTCCTGCACAATCCGCTCGATCACCTTGAGGCCATGCAGATCCTGCGCCGTCACCTTCATCGCCTCGGCAGCGTCCGAAGCCTTCTCCGGCGTGCGCCACAGGATCGAGGCGCAACCCTCGGGGCTGATCACCGAGTAAACCGCATGCTCCAGCATCAGCACGCGCGAGGCGCTGGCCAGCGCCACCGCGCCGCCCGAGCCACCCTCGCCCACGATCACCGCCACCATCGGCACCGGCAGAGCGAGGCAGGCCTCGGTCGCGCGGGCGATGGCCTCGGCTTGGCCGCGCTCTTCGGCCTCAACACCCGGGAAAGCGCCCTTGGTATCCACCAGCGTCACCACCGGCAGGCCGAAACGCCCGGCCAGCTCCATCAGGCGCGTGGCCTTGCGGTAGCCCTCGGGCTTGCCCATGCCGAAATTGTGCTTGATGCGCGTGGCGGTGTCATGGCCATTCTCATGGCCGATCAGCATCACCTTGCGGCCCTGAATCGTGGCGAAACCACCGATGATCGCATAGTCCTCGCCAAAGGTGCGGTCACCGCCGAGCGGCACGAAATCGGTGAAGATCATCCGCACATAATCGACGAAATGCGGACGCATCGGATGGCGCGCCACCTGCGTCTTCTGCCAGGGCGTCAGCGCGCGATAGGTGCTCGCGAGCAGATCGGCGCTCTTGCGCTCAAGCCGCGTGACCTCGGCAGAAATGTCGAGATCGCCCTCGGCGGCGGTGGTGCGCAGCTCGGCAATGCGCGATTCAAGCGCGGCGACCGGTTTTTCAAATTCGAGATAGGAAATCATGGGGTCAAGGCCCTAGTCTGGCCGGAGGCGATGAGCAAGGGAAGAAAGGGAAATGCGAGGGCCATCGCCCTCGCGCTCCCGGGTTTTGTCGACGTGGCGCCTCGGGTTCGGCCTTGAGGAAGGTCGCAGCGCCTTAGGTTGAGCCGGCGGCGAGGTCAGGCACAAGGATCGGGCAAAACTGCCCTGTCGTCGGGAGACGAAATGGGAGCGCGAGGGGGTAACCCCCTCGTATTTCCTCACTTCAAACCTTCTGCGCCAAAGGATGCCGCGCATTCACCAAAGCCACCAACCGCGCCGCATCGACATGCGTATAGATCTGCGTCGTGGAAATATCCGCATGCCCCAACAGCATCTGCAAGACGCGCAAATCGGCCCCGCCCTCCAGCAGATGGGTCGCAAAGGCATGCCGCA
This sequence comes from Novosphingobium rosa NBRC 15208, assembly GCF_001598555.1. Taxonomy (GTDB): domain Bacteria; phylum Pseudomonadota; class Alphaproteobacteria; order Sphingomonadales; family Sphingomonadaceae; genus Novosphingobium; species Novosphingobium rosa. Next base: position 5,041 of record NZ_BCZE01000013.1, on the reverse strand, counting down.
ACACGTGAGGCGACACCCGCGAAGGATCGAGCCCCGCCCGCAGCGCCAGATCGCGCAGCAACTGGAAAAGGCGAATCCGCGTGAGATGCCCCTTCTCCCCACGCGAAGGGAAGAGGAAGCGCGATTCGGCCTCCTTGGGATTCGCCCCCCGCACCGCCAGCCAACGTGAAAGCACATGGCGCGCGCGGGTCGAGACCGGCACCATGCGCTGCACCCCGCCCTTGCCGGTCAGCGTCAGCAAAGGCGCATCGCGCGGCACGGAACGCAGGGGCAGGCTGACCAGCTCGGTGGCGCGCAACCCCGAACCATACAGCAGCTCCAAAGCCGCCAGCGTGCGCAGGGCGGCGGGGCTGTCGCCCTCGGCTTCCTTTTCAGCGGTGGCAAACATGGCCTCGACATCACCATGCCCCAGCAGACGCGGCAGAGGACGGCGGGTGACGGGACGCGGCAGCGCCGAGGACGGATCGTCGTCGCGCAGGCCCTCATCGACAAGGAAGCCGTAAAACTGGCGCAAAGCCGAGGCCTTGCGCGCCAGCGAGGACGGCGCCAGTTCGGCCCAATGCTCGCCAAGAGAGGTCAGCGCGGCAGGCGTCGCGCCTTCCAGCGGGCCCAGAAGCTCGCGCGCGCCGTCGAGATCGCGCCGGTAGGCGGCCAGAGTGTTCAGAGCCGCCCCCCTTTCGGCGGCCAGCATGGCGATAAAGGCGTCGATCGGGGAGGCGATGGGTTCAGGCCCGCGCCACCGCCTCGGCGGCGATCATGCGCGCTTCGGCTCCCAACCCAACGCGGTTCAGCGCCGAGACGATGTGATAGAGATAACGCGGCGTCATCCGGCCCCAGCTGTCACCCTGCATGCCAAGGCCCGCCAGCATCACCACCAGCGTCTGGTTGTTCAGGGCCGCCGCCTGATCGATGGCTTCGCTCCAGCGGCTGCGGCCATCGAAATCGACCGAGAGCTTGCCCGCATAGTCACGCCGGGTCGAATCGCTGATCCGCCCAAGGCCGGACAGGCCCGCGACCAGAAACGCCGTCTTGCGGCTGGAATCGCTCTTGTCTGCGCCCGCAAAGCTGCTCAAATCGCCGGTGCTGGCCTCTCCGCCGCGCCCATCAGCCAGCGCCAGCAACGCCCAGCCCAGACTGCCCTTGGGCACCACGCCCGACCAGCGCAGCGCATTGGCATCCAGCCCCGCCGCCAGCATGGAGGCGATCAGATCGCCCGCATCCCCGGCATAATCGCCGCTGACCGGCAGACGCGCGGCGGCATAGGCCGTCAGCACCTGCCGGGCATAGCGCTGGTTGGCGTCGGCCCCGCCGTCCCACAGGCCCTTCATGGCCTTCAGACGGTCTGCAGGCGTGCCCGCGACATAGGCGTCGCGCAGCAGCAGGGCGCGGTCCGCCGGATTGCCGGTCACATCGTCATTGGCGTAAATCTGGCTGTAGAGATCGACCATCGCCGAAGAGGACAGGATCCCCGCCCCTCCCGCCCGGTCGGAAGCATCGGCGCGCAGCCCCAGCCCCACCATCGGCGCGGTGGCCGTCACATAGTCATACTGCGCGGGCAGGTCCTGCATCAGCTTGGCGGGCGGGGTGAGCCCCACGGCCAGGGTCAGCGCGTAACGCCAGGGCGTCATCTCCGCCACCTTGTCCCATTCTACGGTGACGTTGCGACGCCCGCTGCGGCCTGCCGTGCCTGCGGCTCCGGCATATTTCAGCGCCAGCTGCATATCGATGCGCGGCATGGCGCCGACAAAGATCATATGGTCCAGATTGGCGAAACCGCCCGCCGCATTGCCGCTGAAGGCATCGCACATGCCCTGCATCGCGTTCCAGCGCGGGTCTTTGGCGAAGGCCGGCTGCACGCCCATGATCGGGCAGAATCCGGTGAAATCCTCGGTCGCCACATAGCTGTCGAGCGCGGCCGCGGTCAGCGCCGGATTGTAATTGTCGGGATCGACATCCTGCGCCACGGCGCGGGCCAGATCGCCCTCGCCCATGCGCAGCAGCAGGGCGACGCGCATCGCCACGAAATCGGCCGGATCGCCGCCGCCCGGCGGATCGAGGCGGCTCACCAGCGCGCGGCGCAGCAGAATATGCCCCCAGCGCGAGACCATCTGCCCGCCATTGCCCGTGAGCGCGGCGCGCAGCAGATCGTAATTCTGGCTGTTCAGCGTGGAGGGCAGCCCGCCCTCGCTCTGGTCGATCACACCGACCTGACGCAGCGCGCGGGCCGAGCCGGGCGGAATATCATAACGCGGGCGCAGGCCCAGCAACTGGTCCAGCTTGTCGGGCGGCAGCGCCATCAGCTGGGCATAGCTGGTCACGCCCGTGGGCAGCTTGACCGGCCCGACCGCCACCGGCGCTGTGGGCGCGGCGGCGATCAGGGGCTGAGCGGCGATGGTCGGCTCGTTCTCGGGCAGATCGATGCGCGGGGCGGGCGCGGCGCGGGTTGGCGCGGGCGACGGCGCCGCTGCGACCGGGCGCGGGCTGGCCGCCGCACGCGGCGTGGAGGACGCGGCAGGACGCGGCGTGGGGGACGGGCGGGCCTGCCTTGCCGGACGGTCAAAGCCGGGCGGCAGCAACGATTCGGGGCCTTGCTGCGCCAGCAGCGGCGCGCCAGCCATCGCCCCCAGCCCCAGCACGCTGACCGAAACCAGCGCGCCCATCATCAAACGTCCGCGCATCAGCCTCATCCGCCGATCCCGCCGGAGGAGGCGGCGCTCTGCGGCGCGGGCGCCGTGCTGCCCACCGTGGTCGAGGGCAGCGCCACGGCGACAGGACGCACCGGCACCGGCCCGCCCAGCCGCCAGGCTGTCGCCAGCAGCGCGATCACCACAACCAGAACCAGCGCCAGCAAGGCCATCGGCATCCATGCCCGCTGCCAGCGCGGACGATGCTTTTCCCTGCGAATGGTTATCGTCACCGCGAACTCCGAAAGCCGGTGGCCCGGCATCGGGCGCCTTGACTGCACCCGCTCACCTAGCCTGCCTTTAGGCGGGGATACAATACCCACGCTTGCGCCGCCGGTTAGCAAAAGTATAGGCAGGCCTGCAATGACGATGAGCAACGGGCTTCACGGCGGCGACGGGCCGCACAAAACGCAGGGCAGAGCCGTGGACGAGCCCTTGCGCCCGCATGCGCCCGAATCGGTGGACGCGCCGCGCATCGCCTCGATTCTGGCGCGTCTTGATCGCCCGGTCGTGCTGGTGGGCATGATGGGCGTGGGCAAGACCAGCCTTGGCCGCAAGCTGGCCAACCAGCTGGGCGCGCCCTTCGTGGACGCGGACGACGCCATCGAGACCTCCGCCCAGATGACCATTCCCGAAATTTTCGCCACCTATGGCGAGAGCTTCTTCCGCGATGGCGAGCGCCGCGTGATCGCCCGCCTGATGGGGGAAGGCGCGCCCGACGAGCCACGCGTCAAGGTGATCGCCACCGGCGGCGGCGCTTTCGTCAACGACGCCACCCGCGCGCTGATCCTGCGCAGCGGCATCGCCGTCTGGCTGGACGCGGACCTCGATACGCTGGTGGACCGCACCGCCCGCAAGGACAACCGCCCGCTGCTGCGCGGCGGCAACCCGCGTGAAATCCTTGGCCGCCTGAAATCCGAGCGCGAGCCCTTCTACGCTCAGGCCCCGATCCATGTGATGAGCGGCAACATGCCTCACACCCGCACGCTGGCGCGCCTGCTCGCGGCGATCGACCAGTGGCTCGACGCGCCCACTTCGCCCCTTCCCGAAAGCTGAGTTTCCCCATGCAGACCATTCCTGTCGATATCGCCGGTCGCCCTTATGAGGTGCGCGTGGGGCAAGGTCTGCTGGCCGACATGGCCGGGCAATGCGGCGCGCGACTGCGCAAGCCGGTGGTACCGATTGTCACCGACGCCAATGTCCACGCCGCCTGGGGCGCTGCGATCGAGACCTCTCTGGCGGGCGCAGGCAAGCAGGCGGCATGGCGCATCCTGCCCGCCGGCGAAAGCACCAAGAGCTGGGACAATCTGATCGCCGTGGTCAACTGGCTGCTGGAGCTGGAGGTTGAGCGCGGCGACCATATCATCGCCCTTGGCGGCGGCGTGATCGGCGACCTCACCGGCTTTGCGGCGTCCATTCTAAAGCGCGGCTGTCATTTCGTGCAGATCCCCACCACCTTGCTGGCACAGGTCGATTCGAGCGTGGGCGGCAAGACGGCGATCAACGCTCCGGCGGGCAAGAACCTTGTCGGCGCCTTCCACCAGCCCAGCCTGGTGCTGGCCGATCTGGATGCGCTGACCACCCTGCCCCTGCGCGAACTGCGCGCCGGTTACGCCGAGGTGGTGAAATACGGCCTGCTGGGCGATGCCGCCTTCTTCGACTGGTGCGAGGCCAACGGCCCCAAGATCCTCTCGGGCGATCTGGAGGCGCGCGAATATGCCGTCGCGCAGTCCGTGCGCGCCAAGGCCGCCATCGTCGCTCAGGACGAATTCGAGACCACCGGCCTGCGCGCTTTGCTCAATCTGGGCCACACCTTCGGCCATGCGCTGGAGGCCGAAACCGGCTTCTCCGACCGCCTGCTCCACGGCGAGGGTGTCGCGCTGGGCATGGTGCTGGCCGCACGCTTCTCCGCCCGCCGCGGCCTGATGGAGAGCGCCGACGCCGAACGCATCGCCCGCCATATCGCTGCCATGGGCCTGCCTTCGGACCTACGCGATCTGGAGCTGAATGTTTCGGGCGCGCAACTCGCCGCCCATATGCTCCACGACAAGAAGGTCGACGCCGGTCGCCTCGCTTTCCTGCTGATGCGCGGCATCGGTCAGGCGTTCCTCACCAAGGATGTGACTCTGGAAGAGGTTAGCGCGTTTCTGGCGGAAGAGCTGGAAGGCTAAGCCTTAAGCAGCCTCCGGCGGGCAAAGGGCGATTGCCCTTTGCAATCCCTTTCATGTCTGCCTTGCGCTTGATGTTTAGCGCAGCAGCCAAAACGCAGCGGTGATTGCGCCGTCGACTTTGCCGACGACGCGCAGGACAAAAACTTACTCGGCCGCCTCCAGCTTGGCGCAGCCGCGCGGCATGCG
>NZ_BCZE01000012.1 GCF_001598555.1 Novosphingobium rosa NBRC 15208 | reverse complement strand
CCCTGAATGGCGGCTTATCAGCGGGCGGCGGCCACGCCGAGTCGTTGTATTTGGATCGCGCGTCCTGATTGATGCTGATCTTGAAAGCAGGCATAAGATCGTCCCGACCAGCGACCAGCGGGGGAACTCAATGTTGAAAGTCTTGGCGAGTGCGATATCCGTTGCGGCGATCGGCCTGACTTCGCCCGCTTGGGCTCAGGCCACCACGCGGATGTGCAGTTCCGTTGAGGAGCCGGGGCCAGAGATCACCCCGGACCAGTCCAGCGGTTGACCGGGAGCAAGAAAATCGCAGGGCGACGCCTCGCCGTTCTGCGGTAAAAACCGTTCTCATGCTGGACCGACCGGCGCCCCGACGTGAGGGGCCAGCCGTTCCAACATGAGGGGTGCAAGCGATTTCAGCAACGTCATCCGTTGTAGTTAGCTGCTCAACCGTTAAATGGTCGTATTTGATACGACCGCATGGCTGCCGGATTCCTCGGGCTTTATCTTACCGCCGAACAGCATTTTCAGCTGCCCGATGAGAGAGACATCTGCCTCCCAAAGTTCGGCGTCCGAAATGTCGAAGCGTAGCAAGGCTAGATTGGGATCGGCCTTGCCGCCTGGAAACCAGGCCTCGACCTGCCGCGACCAAAGCTTGTCGATCATCGCCGGATTGTTATCGACGGTCGCAGTGCCGGACAGGCTGGCGAAAAAGTCCTGGCCCTTGGCAACGAAGTTGACCGTGGCATCGCCGCCTTTGGCCAGGCGGTTGTCCTTGCCGATAAAGAACCAGAGCGTATCGACCTGATCCTTGTCCAACTGGGCCGTCAAAGGCTCGGAATGGCTTGAGCCATCATGAAGGCCGACCATGGTGAAGGGCCCGTTCTCGAGCTTTTCCCACAAATGCTCTTTCAGCTTGTGCGTATCAGTCGCCATCGTTCTCTCCTCGGGTTGCCATTCGATAACGCCAGAGATCACCCCATGTTTCGTCGTAAGCTTTGCTGAGGAGGTACTGCGGACCAGAGATTGGCCTGGGCTGTTCTCGCACTTTACCCCGCCGGCTTTCCATCTGGGACCAACGAGGTGAAGTTGCACCTCAGCTTTTCGCACTTACATCGAGCAGATGCTTCGTCCTGTTCCTGCGAAAACCCGTTCGGTTGTGCTCGTCTGCAGCAAATGCTCGAAAAAGCTGGGCGGCGGCTTCGGCAAGAAGGGCAGCAAGCCTCTGGCGAAGGAATTGCGCAAACTTGCTGGTGCCGGGAAAGGGCGAAAGTCAGACCTCCTTGTCCTTGAAACCGCATGCCTGAAGCTTTGTCCAAAAGGCGCGGTTGTGGTGATGGACGCTGCGAAGCCTGAAAGTTGGCTTATCGTCCCGGCGCAAACCGACGTGCAAGTGGTCGCTGAAAAAATCGGGCTGCCAAATACGTCTCGTGAGTAGGGACCTGCCGCTTCGCGAGAGCCAACGATGCTTGCCCTGAAAGTGACTTAGCTGCTCGCTGCCTATTCACGGGTAATCGCAGGTGCGGGACCATTGGGGAGGCTCGCCCGTTTGGAGTTCGCACCTTTCGCTCAAATTGCAGGAAATCACGATATGGCGGACCACGCATCTTCTCCCGTGCTGCAACCCGTAACGATCGGCGAGCTGGCCTTTAAGAACCGTATCGTCATGGCACCTCTCACGCGCAGTCGCTCCAACGATGACGGCGTACCGCCGGCTTTTGCCGCCGACTATTATTCTCAGCGCGCCGGTGCCGGTCTGGTCATCTCCGAAGCAACCAACATTTCGCGCCAGGCGATCGGCTACGCCCTGACGCCGGGCATCTGGAGTGACGAGCAGGTCGAGGCATGGCACGCCATCGTGGATGCCGTTCACCAGAAGGGCGGTCGAATGTTCCTGCAACTCTGGCATACAGGCCGCATCTCTCACCCCGACCTGCAGGGCGGCGCATTGCCGGTCGCGCCGTCGGCGATCAAACCGACGGGACAAGCCTTCACCAAGGACGGTATGAAGGATCATGTGACCCCACGCGCGCTCGAGACCGATGAAATCCCGCTGATCGTCGAAGACTATCGACATGCTGCCGTCAACGCGAAGGCCGCCGGTTTCGACGGCGTCGAGGTCCACTCGGCCAACAATTATCTGCTGGAGCAGTTCGTGCGCGACAGCACCAACAAGCGCACCGACCGTTATGGCGGATCAATCGAGAACCGCCTGCGCTTTCCCCTCGAAGCTATCGACGCTGTGATCAGCGTCTGGGGCGCGGAGCGGGTCGGGGTCCGTCTTTCTCCGGCCACGACGATGCCGGGAGAGACGCCCCTCGATAGCGACGTGATGGAAACCTACGGTGCCTATGTGGACGCGCTGTCGGCGCGCGGGCTCCTCTACATTCACGATATCGAGGGTGTGACCCAGCAGACCCGCGATGTGCCCGACGGCGTGGACTTCTCCGCGCTGCGCAAGCGGTTCTCTGGTGCGTACATCGCCAACAATCAATATACGCTGGAGTTGGCTGAAGAGGTGCTCGCCAAGGGAGATGCAGATTTGTTCAGCATGGGACGCCCATTCATTGCCAATCCCGACCTTGTCGAGCGACTGCGCACCAGTGCTCCTTTGGCCGAGGCACCCAAGCAGTACTGGTATGGGGGTGGCTCAGTCGGCTACTCGGACTGGCCATCGATGCAGTCCACCACAGGGGCGCGCTGAAGCCCATCGGCAGGTAGCAGACAAAGCGCCTTGTGACCTTCCGGATCGGCCGGAGGGTCACCGGATTTGGTAAAATCGTATCTTCTCATTCTTTCTTATGTCGCCTTGTCTCAGCTGACCCGGTCCACTTTTCCCTGATCGAGCAGGACCGTGGCTACCAGCCGCTTATAATGAGCAAGGGGCTTGCCAATGGCATGATTTAGGGTGAGAATCCTACAATGCGTAGCGATATCGACCATCTGCCACCGGTTCAACAGGACGAGCTGGAGCGAACCAAGCAAGTCCTGATGACCGAGTTTGCCAAGGCAATCGACGGCGGAAATCAGCCGTGGCGGAAAAGCGGGCGCATCCTCAAGATCATCCTGTTCGGCAGCTATGCACGCACTGATTGGGTGGATGAGCCGGAAAATGGCTATCAGTCGGATTTCGATCTGCTGATTATCGTCAGCCACCCCAATCTCACTGAAATCGCGGATTACTGGTATATCGCAGAGGACAAGATCCAGCGCGATGAGGCGATTGGCCGCCCGGTGAACATCATCGTGCATACCTTGCAGGAAGTGAACCAGGCTCTCAACCGGGGTGAGTATTTTTGGGTCGATATCGCGCGCGACGGGATCGAACTGTATGATCTGCCCGGAAACGCATTGGCCACTCCAAAGCCGCTAACTGCTGCTGATGCTTACGAGATGGCTTCGAAGTATCTAAAGGACTGGTTGCCCAAAGTCGAGCGTGCGCTGGAAACCGCCGGAGAGCAGATTCAAAAAGGGGTGAATGATCTAGGCTGGCGTAAGGAGGCAGCGTTCTCTCTCCATCAAGCGGCCGAGCGGGCATTTATCTGCTTCCTGCTGGTCCGAACGCTTTATTTCCCTCGGTCACACAATATCAAGTTCCTGCGCTCTCTGGCAGAGGACAATGAACCACGCCTAATCGAGGCATGGCCAAGGAGTGAACGGCTCGACCGCCGGCGCTTTGAATTGCTCAAAAGAGCTTATGTCGAAGCTCGTTATGTCGACAGCTATGAGATCAGCATGGAGGATCTCGAGGCTCTTGCCGAAACCGTCCGTACCCTGAGGGACATTGTAGAGCGGGTTTCACGGGAACGGCTGGAAATCCTCCGCAAGGAAGCAGGGCTTTGATCGAATTTTCCCTGTAACTGGTGGACCTGAACGCAACGGTGAGAGGCCGACGCTGGCGCAATTTGGCGCCATTTGCTCACATCTGCCACGTTCATCGCTAGCAGCCCTTCACCGATCTTGAGCTCAACCTCGCCGCATGGTGCCGGCGAGGGGGAGGCTCACCATGACCCCGACCAAGCTCCTGCTCGGCCAGATCCTTGTTGTGTTCGCGATCGTGATCGCGGGCGTATGGATCGCGACCCAATGGGCCGCCGAGATGCTGGCCTATCAGTCCGAGCTTGGACCGCCGTGGTTCTACCTCCACAATCTGCCCGTCTACCACCCCTGGGCTCTGTTCCCCTGGTGGTATCATTTCGACGCCTACGCCCCGCACGTCTTCTCGAAAGCCGGTATGCTGGCCGGGGCAACTGGCGTTCTTGGGTTTCTGGCGGCGGTTTTCGGCTCGCTCTGGCGGGCCAGGCAGTCCAAGCGCGTCACCACATTCGGCTCGGCGCGCTGGGCGACAGATCGCGATATCCGGCAGGCAGGCCTCTTCGGCGATCACGGCTTCATGCTCGGCAAGCGGGGCGTGGACTATCTGCGTCATGATGGGCCCGAGCATGTCATGGCCTTTGCACCGACCCGGTCGGGCAAAGGCGTGGGTCTGGTCGTTCCGACCTTGCTCACCTGGACCGGCTCCACGGTCGTCCATGACATCAAGGGTGAGAACTGGACGCTAACAGCGGGGTGGCGCGCGATATTCTCGCACTGCCTGCTGTTCAATCCGACCGATCTGGCCTCGGCTCATTACAATCCGCTGCTGGAGGTCCGGCGCGGGCCCAACGAGGTTCGCGACGTCCAGAATATCGCCGATATCCTCGTGGACCCAGAGGGCGCGCTTGAACGCCGCAACCATTGGGAGAAGACCAGCCACTCACTGCTGGTCGGCGCCATCCTCCATATCCTCTATGCCGAGGAAGAGAAGACGCTCTCCCGTGTGGCGACCTTCCTCTCCGATCCGCAGCGCGATTTCGTCACCACCCTCAAGCGGATGATGACCACCAATCATCTGGGCGACGCCGAGCACCCGAAGGTTCACCCGGTCGTCGCCTCGGCTGCCCGTGAAACCCTCAACAAAAGCCCCAATGAGCGATCGGGCGTGCTCTCGACGGCTATGTCGTTCCTGGGCCTCTATCGCGACCCCACGGTGGCCGAGGTCACCTCACGCTGCGACTGGCGTATCGCCGATCTCGTCGAGGCAGAGCGCCCGCTCTCGCTTTATCTGGTCATCCCGCCGTCGGACATCAGCCGCACCAAGCCGCTCATCCGCCTGATCCTCAACCAGATCGGCCGCCGCCTCACGGAGAAGCTTGAGCAACCGGGCGAGGGCGAGCGACGCCACAAGCTGTTGATGATGCTGGATGAGTTTCCCGCACTCGGCCGCCTGGATTTCTTCGAGACCAGCCTCGCCTTTATGGCCGGCTATGGCATCCGGGCCTTCCTGATTTCCCAGAGCCTCAACCAGATCGAGAAGGCCTACGGCGACCACAACTCCATCCTCGACAACTGCCATGTCCGCGTCGCCTTCGCGACCAACGACGACCGGACGGCCAAGCGCCTGTCCGATACGCTGGGCACCACGACCGAACAGCGCGCCATGCGCAACTATGCCGGTCACCGTCTCGCCCCCTGGCTCGCCCATGTCATGGTCAGCCGCCAGGAGACGGCCCGCCAACTGCTGACGCCCGGCGAGGTCATGCAACTGCCACCGCATGAGGAACTGGTGCTGGTCTCAGGCCTAGCGCCGATCCGCGCGGACAAGCTGCGCTATTACCTCGATCCCAATTTCACCGAGCGCGTTCTGCCTGCGCCTCGGCCGCAGCCGGGTCCCTATGCCGACCGCCCCGCCGAGCGGCCGAACCAATGGGTCGGGCTGGTACGCGGCGCCGATGCCCGCCTCGACAACTGGGTCAGCGATGAAGACGAGGAGGAGGGCGGCATGCAGCAACAGCCCCAGTCCGACATGCCAGAGCAGGCTGTGCCTGAACAACCCGAGGCCGAGCCCGCCGAGATCGAGCCACAGACCGAGGACGACAATGTCGGCGCGGACAAGCAGGCTATGGAGCAGGCCCAGCAGTTGAACCCGGTGGCGCGTGGCTATGCTTTCGACGAGAGCAACCGGGACACCCAGGTGCTGGGGATTTGAGGCGGCCATGAACAACCGCCATAACCTCTATCTCGACCAGCAGGTCAGCGATGCGCTTAACGCTTTGGCCAAGGGTGCCAAAGGCAACAAGAGCCGGATCGTCAACGATGCCCTGCGCGACTGGCTGGACCGGCGCGCGACGAAGGAGATCGACGACCTCCTCAAGCCCCGGCTCGATCGCATGTCGCGCGAAATCGCCGGGGCGCGCCGCGATATCGATGTGGTGCTGGAAAGCCTGGCGCTATTCATCCGCTACCAGCTGACCGCCACCGCGCCGCTGCCCGAAGCCGACGCTGCCGGGCGCGCGGTCGGCCGCGATCGCTTTGAGGCTTTCGTGGCTCAGGTGGGCCGGCAGATGGCCAGCAACGCCCGAACCCTCGCGCCCAAAACCAAAGATGGAGGTCGGCCATGAGGGAAGGGCAGACTGACACATCCGCAGAGCGCCGGCGCGCCATGCTGCGCAGCGCGATGGGGGCAGCGATCGCCGATGCCCTGGCCGATCCGCTGGTGGTCGAGATCATGGTCAACCCGGATGGGCGGCTCTGGCTCGACCGGCTGGGTGAGGGGCGCATCGATACCGGGCTCCTGTGTGAGGCGGCCCAGACCGAGCGCATCATCCGGCTGGTCGCCAGCCACGCCAGGGGCGAGGCGCATGCCGATGCGCCGATCATCTCGGCGGAACTGCCGCCGCACGGGGAGGGGGCGGGCGAAAGGTTTGAGGGCCTGTTGCCCCCGGTCACGTGCGCGCCCTGCTTTGCCATCCGCAAGCCAGCCTCCCGCATCTATCGGCTCGCCGACTATGTCCATGACGGGATCATGGATGAGGCGATGGCGCGCACTTTGGCCGAAGCGGTTGGCGGGCGTAGCAACATCCTGGTGGTGGGCGGCACCAGCTCGGGCAAGACCACGCTGGCCAATGCGCTTCTCGCGGAGATGGCCCATCTGGAAGAACGGGTGATCCTGATCGAGGACACGCGCGAGCTGCAATGCGCCGCCCCCGATACGGTGGCGCTCCGCACCCGGATCGCTAGTCGAGATGGCGGTGGCGGTGTCACCATGGCCGATCTGGTGCGTTCCACCCTGCGCCTGCGGCCCGACCGCATCGTGGTCGGCGAGATCCGCGGCGCCGAAGCCCTCGATATGCTGAAGGCCTGGAACACAGGGCATCCCGGCGGGATTGCCACCGTTCACGCCAACAGCGCGGCCTCGGCCCTCCACCGCATCGAGCAGCTGGTTCAGGAAAGCGTGACCACTGTGCCACGCGCGCTGATCGCCGAGGCCATCGACCTCATCATCTTCATCGCCGGTCGCGGCCATGCCCGCCGTGTCGAAACCGTCCTGCGCGTCAACGGGCTGCTGCCCGATGGCGCCTACGACCTCGCCGCTCTCGCGCGAGACAACCCGCCTGAACCCCCACCACACATCGATGGAGATCTATCATGATGAATGTGAAGCCTGTTTTCGCCGTGAGGCTCCGCAGCCCTGTCACGCTTATGGGTGCCGCGGTTGCCCTGTCGCTTGCCCTGGCCAGCGCGGCCTCCGCCTCGGGCACCGGCATGCCCTGGGAAACGCCGCTCAACAACATCCTCGAATCCGTCCAGGGGCCGGTGGCGAAGATCATCGCTGTGATCGTCATCATCACCACTGGCCTGAGCCTAGCCTTCGGTGAGACGGCGGGCGGCTTCCGGCGCCTGATCCAGATCGTCTTCGGCCTCTCGATCGCCTTTGCCGCGTCGAGCTTCTTCCTCTCCTTCTTCAGCTTCGGCGGTGGAGCCCTCGTCGCGTGAACGACAATGGCTCCTCGCTCGAAGGGTTCGAGGCACCGATCCATCGGTCGCTCACCGAGCCCATCCTGATGGGAGGAGCCCCGCGCGGTCTGGCCATCGTCAACGGGACGTTGGCCGCCGCGTTGGGGCTGGGCCTCCAGCAATGGATCGCGGGGCTGGTCGCCTGGGCGATCGGGCACACGCTCGCGGTCTTCGCCGCCCGCCGCGATCCCGAATTCGCGCCGGTGCTGATGCGCCACCTGCGCCAGAGAGGATATTTCACATGCTGAATTTGCGTGAATATCGCAGCCGGGCCGACCGGCTGGCCGACCATCTGCCCTGGGCCGCGCTGGTTGCGCCGGGCATCGTGCTCAACAAGGATGGCAGTTTCCAGAAGACCCTGCGGTTTCGGGGGCCGGATCTGGAATCGGCGACGCAGGCTGAACTGCTCTCGATCACCGCGCGGGCTAACAATGTGCTGCGGCGGTTCGGCTCAGGCTGGGCCCTCCATATCGAGGCACAGCGCCGCGAGGCGCTGTCCTATCCGGCGAGCAGCTTCCCCGATGCGGCTTCCTGGCTGGTCGATGAGGAGCGCCGCGGCGAGTTTGAGGCCGAAGGCAATCATTTCGAGAGCCGGACATATCTGACGCTGACCTTTCTGCCAGCGCCGGATCAGACCGAGCGGGCAGGGCAGGCTCTGCTTGAGCGGCCCGATGAAGTGGTCGGGCGCGACTGGCGGCAGGCGCTAGCGCTCTTCGAGGTTGAATGCCGCCGCGTCCTCGATCTGCTGGGCGGCTTTATGCCCGAAATCGCCCCGCTCGATGATGAGGAGACGCTGACCTATTTGCACGGGACGATTTCGACCCGGTCGCACCGCATCGCCGTGCCCGAGGTGCCGATGTATCTCGACGGACTGCTGGTCGATACGTCGCTCACCGGCGGTCTGGAACCCATGCTGGGCGCGCAGCATCTGCGCAGTATCACAATCCTGGGCTTTCCCGGCACCAGCCAACCCGGCATGCTGGACGCGCTCAACCATCAGGATTTCACCTATCGCTGGGTCACGCGCTTTATCGCGCTGGACAAGACCGAGGCGACCAAGGCGCTGACGAAGCTGCGGCGCCAGTGGTTCAACAAGCGCAAGTCGGTCACCGCCATGCTGCGCGAGGTGATGTACAATCAGCCGGTCCAGCTGATGGACAGCGATGCCGACAACAAGATGGTCGATGCCGATCTGGCGCTCCAGGCGCTGGGCGGTGACCATGTCGCCTTCGGCCATCTCACCACCACCATCACCGTGATGGATGCCGACCGCAAGCGGGTCGATGACAAGGTCCGCGCCGTCGAGCGTGTGGTCAATGGCCTGGGCTTCACCTGCATCCGCGAAACGCTCAATGCGGTGGAGGCCTGGCTCTCCAGCCTGCCGGGGCAGGTCTATGCCAATGTCCGGCAGCCGCTGGTTCATACGCTGAACCTTGCCCATCTGATGCCGCTGTCTTCGGTCTGGGCGGGGCCGGCGCGCAATGACCACCTCAATGGCCCTGCGTTGCTGCAGGCGCGGACCAGCGGATCGACGCCCTTCCGCCTGTCCACCCATGTTGGCGATGTCGGGCATATGATGATCGCCGGGCCGACGGGTGCCGGCAAGTCGGTGCTGCTCGGCCTCATTGCGCTCCAATTCCGGCGCTACCCCGACAGCCAGATCTATATCTTCGATAAGGGGCTCTCGGCGCGCGCCGCCGTGCTGGCCTGTGGTGGCGCGCATCATGCACTTGGGCTGGGCGGGGGCGAGGAGGGGACTATCGCCTTCCAACCCCTGCGCCATATCACCCGGGCGGAGGAGCGGGCATGGGCCGCCGAATGGATCGGCGCGCTGCTGGCCCATGAAAAGGTGCTGGTCACGCCCGAGGTCAAGGAGATGGTGTGGTCGGCGCTGACCAGTCTCGCCAGCGCGCCGCCAGCCGAGCGGACCATGACTGGGCTGACCATGCTGTTGCAGTCGACGGTGCTCCGGTCGGCGCTCTCGCCCTACACGCTCGACGGGCCCTTTGGCGCCTTGCTCGACGCGGCGCGCGACGACCTCGCTCTCTCCGACTTCCAGTGTTTCGAGACCGAGGCATTGATGGGGCAGGCGGGTGTGATCGCGCCCGTGCTGACCTATCTCTTCCACCGGCTCGAAGCCCGCTTCACCGGTCGACCGACCCTGCTTGTTCTTGATGAAGCATGGGTGTTCCTCGATCACCCGCTGTTTGCGGCGCGCATCCGCGAATGGCTCAAGGTGCTGCGCAAGAAAAATGTCTCGGTGGTCTTCGCCACCCAGAGCCTGGCCGATATCGCCCAGAGCACCATCGCCCCGGCGATCATCGAGAGCTGCCCGCAGCGCATCCTCCTGCCCAACGACCGGGCCATCGAGCCTCAGAGCCGGGCGAGCTATGAGCGCTTCGGGCTCAACAGCCGCCAGATCGAGCTGATCAGCCGGGCCAGCCCGAAGCGGCATTATTATCTGCAGTCCTCGCGCGGCAACCGGCTGTTCGAGCTGGGCCTGGGCCCCGTCACGCTGGCGCTGGTCGGCTCGGCCGATCCGGAGATCCAGCGGCTGATCGACCGGCTGCTCGCCGATCCTGTGTGCCGCGATTTCGCCGCAGCATTCCTGGCCGAACGCGGCCTGCCCTGGGCGGCGGCGCTTCTGGAGAAGCATCCGACCGCTTGAAACCTCATCTCCACCCCCGCAATGCTGAAGGAGAAGTCTCATGTTTTCTGCTTCCTCTCGCCCGCGCCATCGCCTTGGTGCCGCATTGGCCCTTGCCGCAACCTCCATGCTGATCGCCAGCCCCGCTCACGCGCAATTTGTGAGCACGGTTTTCGATCCCTCCAACTACAGCCAGAACATCCTGACCGCCGCCCGCACGTTGCAGCAGATCAACAACCAGATCACCATGCTGCAAAATCAGGCACAGAGCCTGATCAATCAGGCCAAGAACCTCACCACCGTCGCCTTTCCAGAGCTTTCGGCGATCAGTCAGACCATCAATCAGGTCAACCAGTTGATGGGGCAGGCCCAGAGCATCGAGTTCAAGGTCGCCAATCTCGACAGCCAGTTCAAGACGCTCTTCCCGAGCCGCTTCAATCAGGCCCTGACCGCCAGCCAGCAGGTGGCCGCCGCACGCTCGCGCATGAGTAGCCAGATGTCGGCCTTCCAGCAGACCATGACGGTTCAGGCGCAGATCACCGAGAATATCGCCACCGACACGAGCAATCTGGCGAGCCTCTCCAATCGCAGCCAGAGCGCGCAGGGCTCGCTTCAGGCCACCCAGGCAACCAACCAGCTCCTCGCGCTGATCGCGAAGCAGCAGCTGCAGATCCAGAGCATGATGGCCGCCCAGTACCGTGCCGAGGCGCTGTACCAGGCCGGGCAAACGCAGTCTGCGTCCGACGGGCAGGACGCCACCACCAAATTCCTCGGTTCCGGTACGGCCTATAATCCCTGAGGCCCAGCCGACGGGCAGCCGCGTTCATGGTGGCGCTGCTGTCGAACCTGCCGCGGGGTCTGGATTCCCGCGCCTCCTTCAGACCTCGCGGCCTTTTTCGGACAGGTCCTTGTCCGGATGGAGACTGCCGCTTCCTTGCTCAGGATAAGGCCCATGGAAAACCTCAACATCATCGATGATTTTCTGAGCACCTTCTCAACCTATCTCGACAGCGGCTTTGGTCTGCTGGGCGGTGACGTCCATGCACTCAGCACCATCCTGATCGGGATCGATGTGACGCTGGCCGGCCTGTTCTGGACGCTGGGCGGCGAGGACGATGTGCTCGCCAAATTCATCCGCAAGATCCTCTATATCGGCGCCTTCGCCTACATCATCGGCAATTACGCGGCGCTTTCGACGATCATTTTCAAAAGCTTCTCGCAGGCCGGGATCACCGCCGCAGGTGGCAGTATCACGGCAGATCAGCTCCTCAAGCCAGGGCGCCTCGCCGGCACCGGTTTCACGGCGGCATGGCCCCTGCTGGTGCAGGCCAGCAAGTCCCTGGGCATCGCCAACTTCTTTCAGAACTTCCTGACGATAGCTGTGCTGCTTACCGCCTGGATCATCGTCATCATCTCCTTCTTCATCCTCGCGGTGCAGCTCTTCATCACCATCCTGGAGTTCAAGCTTACGGGGCTGGCCGGCTTTATCCTGGTGCCCTTTGCGCTGTGGAACCGGACCGATTTCCTGGCCGAGCGCGTGCTGGGCAATGTGGTGACCTCGGGCATCAAGGTGATGGTGCTCGCTGTCATCGTTGGCATCGGATCGACCTATTTCAGCCAGTTCACAGCCGCCCTGCAGGGCAAGGAGCCCGATATCGGGCAGGCCATGAGCCTCGTCCTGGCCAGCCTCGCTCTGCTGGGCCTTGGTATTTTCGGCCCGACGATCGCCAGCGGGCTGGTCGCCGGTGCTCCGCAGCTGGGTGCAGGTTCGGTGGCCGCAACCGGTGCGCTGGTCGCGGGCGGCGCTGCGGTCGTTGCCAGTGGCGGCGCTGCTGCCGCAGGCGCAATCGGTGGGGCTGGCCTCGGCGCCATTCGTGCGGGTTCATCGATGGGGTCCGCTGCCTTCAAGGCCTATCGCGGTGGTCAGGCTGATGCCGGCGCCAGCACCGTCAGCGCGGGGCTGGCTGGTGTCTACAATGCTGCTCGCGGCAAAATGGCCGACGGGGCCGCGAAAAGCGGTGAGGGCGCGCCCCACGCCGACGCCGAGAAGCCTGCCGGACAGACTGCCGCCGCGCCCAACGGCAGTTCCGCCAAATCTCCCGCCCCCAACACGAGCGAGGGTTCAGCCGACACCCCGCCGCCCTGGGCCCGCAAAATTCAAGCCCAACAAGATGCCCGTCATCGCCAGCAGATGATCACCCACACCGTGCAGTCGGGAGACCAGGGCGGTGCTGGCGCCAATCCCGACATCGACGAAAAGGAGGATTGATCTCATGCATTTCAAACGCGCGGTCCAACGTTATGGACAGACACCTTCGCCCGAGACGCCCTATCAGCGCGCGGGCCAGCTCTGGGATGAAAGGATCGGCACAGCCCGGGTCCAGGCGGCCAACTGGCGCTTGATGGCTTTCGGCACACTGGCGCTCGCGACGGGGCTCGCCGTGGCTCTGGTCTGGCAGTCGCTTCAGAGCCGGGTGGTGCCCTATGTCGTCGAGGTCGATCATCTGGGCGAGGCGCGTGCTGTCACGCCCGCCGAGGCGGCCTATCAACCGACCGATCCCCAAATCGCCTGGTTCCTGTCTCGGTTTATCAAGGATGTGCGTTCGCGTTCCCTCGATCCGGTGCTGATGCGGGGCGACTGGCTTCAGGCCTATGATTTCGTGTCGCCGCGTGGCGCCCTGTTCCTGGGTGAGTATGCGCGGGGCAACGATCCTTTCGTGCAGGCCGGAGAGAAGACGATCTCGGTGGAGGTGACGAGCGTGGTGCGCGCCTCCGACCGCTCGTTTCAAGTGAAGTGGACCGAGACGGCCTATGATCGCGGGAGCCTGATAGGCAGCACGCGCTGGACCGCAATGCTGTCGATCAATCTCAAACCCCCGAAAAGCGCTGACATCCTGCGCAGGAACCCGCTCGGGCTTTACGTCGACGCAATCGACTGGAGCCGGGAGTTGGAGAGCGCGGCTGATCATCCCGGCACTTCCGCTGTCACCTCCGGGACCGTCACCCCCACGGCCGTTGCCGTGGCGCCGCAGCCCTCCTTGCCTCCCGCCAATCCGATGCCCGACGCGGGCGCGGCCTTTTCCCCTCAGTCGGAGAACCACCCATGAGTGCTCTGTCATTCTTGACCAGTCTGCTCGCCGCAGCCGCCGCAGCGGCCGCTCCCGTCACTCCTCCGGCGCAGAAGGCAGCGCCGGTTCAGACCGCGGCACCGGCAGCGCCGTCTACCGGGAAGCCTGCCGCCACACCGACGATCAAGCCGATGGCCGTCATGCCGGTTCGGCCGAAGCACCGGTGGCATAAGAGGACGCACCTCTCGCCGGTTGAACTCAGCGTGCGGGCGGCAACCCTTGAGGCGACGCAAAACCCCCAGCCGCTGGGTTTCGTCAATGCGATGCAGGTCTACACCTGGGGGGAGGGCGTGATCTATCACCTTCTTGCCGCACCGGGCCGGGTCAGCGATCTCATCCTGCAGCCCGGCGAAGTGATCACCTCGATCGCGGCAGGCGATACCGCGCGCTGGACCATTGGCGATACCAGTAGCGGCAGCGGTGAAGCCAAGCGGGTCCATGTGTTGGTGAAGCCCTTCTCTGCCGGGCTCTCGACCAATCTGGTCATCGCGACCGATCGGCGGACCTATCATCTGCAGCTCTCCAGCACCGTCGGCACGGCGATGTCAGGTATTTCGTGGAGCTACCCGGCGGACGAGCTGCTGGCAGTCAAGCGCAAGGAGGCCGAGGCCCAGGCCGTCAAGCCAATTGCGGCAGGTCTCGATGTCCAAAGCCTGACCTTCTCCTACACCATCAGCGGCGACACGCCGGCATGGCGGCCGCTGCGGGCCTTCGATGATGGACGCCAGACCTTTATCGAGTTCCCGCCCAGCATTGCGGTCGGCGAGGCGCCGCCGCTCTTCGTGCTTGGCGACAAAGGGGCTGCGGAGCTGGTCAATTACCGCATGTCCGGGCGCTACTATGTCGTGGATCGGCTCTTCAGCGCGGCTGAACTCCGGCTCGGTGGCAAACAGCAGGTGGTGGTTCGTATCACCCGGGGCCTGACGGGCGAGAAGGATCGGCACGGCGATCGGAGGGCGTCATGAGCAAGACCCCGGCTCCCATCCCCCCAGAAGAAGCGGCGTCGCCGGAGGTGCAAGCAACCTCGCCGGTTACCGCAGAGGCTGCTCCGGCTCCCGCCCCTGCGTCCACTCCCACGGCCAAGCCTACGCCTACACCTACACCCGAGCCTGTGGGGGCAGCCCGGGCTGCGTCCGCACCGACAGCTGCGCCTGTGCCGGCGCCTGCACCCGCACCGGCAGCCTCAGCGGAAGTCACGCCAGCGCCTGAACCCGAACCCGCCCCCGCGCCCAAACCTGCTCCCACACCCAAACCACCTGTCGATCCCGAGACTCTTGTGCTGCGCGGACGCCCGCGCGGGGCGGTTCGCTTCCGGCGAGAGGTCATCGTCGGTTTGGTGGTGGCAGCGGTGATAGGGCTCGTGGGGGTGACCTGGCTGGCCCTGAGCCCCTCGCTTCCGCATATCAATGTCGCTGCCAGCGATGATACTGCCGTAAAGCCAAATGGCGAGGTGCTGGCCAACGCGCCCAAGACCTACGGCGAATTCCGCAAACTTGGCCCGCCACTGCCGGGGGATCTGGGGCCGGCCATCCTTGCCCACCAGCAGGGAAGCACCACGGTAGCGATATCGTCCTCACCCTCGCAGCCCGACCAAGCGCTGGCCGCCCAGCGCCAGCGACAGAGCGAAGAAGTAAGGGCTGCGCGCGAGTCAGGCGTCATGGTGCAGAGTGTCGGTGGCGATAAGGCGGGGCAGATTAATGCCGTTGGCACGTCGGCGCCAGCAGCAGCGGTGAGTGCCGATCCCGCATCAGCCTCACCCCCGGCGCGGATGGCTCTCGATCCGGATCATGATCCGGGTCAGCAGCAGCGCAAAGCTGATTTCGTGGCCAACGTCGATAAAAAAGGGGACATCAATCCCCATACTTTGAGCGAACCGACATCTCCCTACACGCTGAGCGCCGGCACCGTTATCGCTGCCAGCCTGATCACCGGCATCAACTCCGATCTACCTGGCATGGTGAGCGCTCAGGTGACCCAGAACGCCTATGACACGGCCACCGGACGCTACCTTCTCTTGCCCCAAGGTTCGCGACTGATCGGCAGCTACGACAGCGTGGTTGCTTATGGTCAGAAGCGCGCCTTACTGGTCTGGCAGCGGATCATTCTGCCCGACGGGTCATCGGTGCGTATCGACAATGTGCCGGCTTCCGATGCCTCGGGCTATGCCGGGCTCGCCGACAAGGTCGACTTCCACAGCTGGCAACTGATCAAGGGGGTGGTGCTCTCCAGCTTGCTGGGCGTCGGCACTCAACTGAGCTTTGGCAGCAATGAGAGCGACCTCCTTCGGGCCATTCGTGAATCGACGCAGCAAAGCGCCGGGCGTGCCGGCGATCAGATCGTGACCCGAGCGCTCAATGTGCAGCCGACCATCACTGTTCGGCCGGGCTGGCCGCTTCGCGTGGTGGTTCACAAGGATATCGTGATGCGGCCCTGGGGCCAGCAAGGGAGGCCATGATGGTGGAGTTGAAGCTGGGCAAACTGCCCGAACGCGTTCCCGTCAAGCTGACGATCAGCGTGCTGCCTGATCTCAATCGCCGGTTGCTCGATTATGCCGCAGCATATGCAGACGCCTACGGCCAGGAAGAGCCTCTGATGGATCTGATCCCGGCAATGCTGGCGGCATTCCTCGACGGAGACCGGGCTTTTGCCAAATCTCAGGGCGGTAAGGGCCAGACCGGGGCGCGTGATGCGCGACCATGAGGGTCATGACCCTCCGTTTGAGGAGCCGCCGGACAGGCTGTTACGGATTTCGGAAGTTTCGCGTCGAGTAGGTCTATGCAAATCAATGATTTACAGGCTTATTTCGAAGGAGAGATTTCCGAAACCACACAAAGTGTCGCCGGGAGCAGCGCGATGGAGCGAGCAGGCGGTGGTGGCATGGATTGCTGATATTCGGGACGGATTTGAAGGAAAACGGCGAAATTTCTGGTAGCTAATCCTGGACGAGGGGCACTGGCCGCCATGCCAGTGCCCCTTTCAAACGGCCTTATGAAGCTCGCCGCGCCCTCTTCGACGGGCGGGGAACGATCTGCGTATTCCGTGGCTTTGCAAGCTCGGGAAACGAAGCCTTCTTCGGAAGGGGAACGGGGATCCGGCGCCACGTGCATGCACCTGACTCCTCCCGTGCCGGCGCAATGAGCAAGGTGCCGGGAGGAGGCAGATCCTTGGTCAACATATCCGCCCAAATCGCCGCTATCTCGCGCCTTCTCTTCATATAGCGTGCGCGGTTGTAAGCTCCTTCGACCTTGTTCGCCGGAACATGCGCCAGCATGAGATCGATGATCGCCCGATCCCCCTTTTGCCCATATTCCTGGGCCCATTCATTCATGATCGTCGAAAATGCCGCTCGAAATCCATGTGGCACGTGGTGGCCATGATATCCGGCGCGGTTGAGAAGATAGCCGATAGTGTTCTCGCTCATTGGCTTATGCGCGTTTCGGGTACTAGGGAAAACCAGTAATCCACCACCCGAGAGTGGCCAGACGGCGCGCAGGACCATGACACTTTGCGGCACCAAGGGGACAAGATGATCGCCGCCTACCTCCTCCTTTCGATCAAGGGAGCCTTTCATGCGTGAGGCAGGGATACGCCACAAAGGCTCCGCACCGTTCAGGTCCTCAAACTCCTCCCAGCGGGCGCCCCGCAACTCATTTGGCCTAACAGCAGTGAGGGCAAGGAGCCGCAAGGCCAGCCGGGTGATCGGCCTGGCATAGTCAGATTCCGCGTCATCGATCATAGTGCTCAGCTGCTTTATGTCGGTGATCGCGGGCTGCCGGCGTTTTCTGAGTGGCTTGAGTATCGCTCCAAGCTTCTCAGCCGGATCCCTCACCGCCACGCCGTTGGCGATGGCATAGATAAACACCATTGAGATTCGCTGTCGGACACGCTTGGCAGTCTCGATCGCCCCACGTGCCTCGATGGAACGCAAGACCTCAAGGACAGCTGGCGAGGTCAATTGGGCGATCGGCAAATTTCCGATCATCGGGAAAACATCCCGTTCCAGACTGCGCATGACGTCCAGAGCATGCTTGCGAGCCCACTGACCATTGAGTTCCGCATGCCACTCACGAGCGACACGTTCAAAAGTGCATCGCCCATTTTTCAGATTGGCTTCAATATTCAGCCTTTTTTCCACCACCGGGTCCTTGCCCTGACCCAGGAGGAGTCGTGCCTCGTCTCTGCTTGCCCGGGCAGCAAGGAGAGAGAAGAGCGGATAGCCACCGATCCCCATCGTCCTTTGCTTGCCGTCGTAAGTGTAGTTCCACTTCCAGATTTTGGATCCGCTGGGGGTAACCAGTAAATAGAGACTGCTACCGTCAGTTAGCTTGTATGATTTGGCGGCCGGCTTGGCCGCACGGATTTTAGCGTCGTTCAACATTGGCGTCTCCGCAACCACGTTTTTCGAACGCCGAGACCACGAAATCCACCATGCGTGCTTGTAGACGCGTGTAGACCGTTGTGGATTGCTCAACCCGACAAGCATCAGAATTTAAGGGAAAAACGTCAACCTGAGTGGACGCCTGTGGACCGCTATAGACGAAACGATGGCGGAAGAGGTGGGATTCGAACCCACGGACGGGTTGCCCCGTCGCTGGTTTTCAAGACCAGTTCCTTAAACCACTCGGACACTCTTCCACGCCGTTTCAGGGCTGACAGCTTGCGACAGGCTTATGGGTGAACCTACCCGGCCAATCGGAACTACACCAACCCTTTGCAACCACACTCCATTTTCCGCGAACAGGTCGCCAGCCCCGGTAGCTTTCAAGGCTGCTGCCTTAAACCACTGGGCCAGCCGCCCTCGTGTCACGCGCCATAAACGATGCGGCGAAAGGTGCAAGAGGGCGCGAACGCAAGCGGCGCCCACGCGCCGATTGCCACTCTGCGCGCGCTCACCCGTGCCTTGCCCACCATTCCCTTGAGCGCCGCGATGTGCGAAAGCTGCTGACATGAAACGATCCTTCTTCCTGGCCGTCCTCGGCACGCTGGCGATGACCGGCGCGGATGCCGCGCAATCTGCTCCCATGATGCAGGATGCAGGTGCGTCCTCTTTTGCGACGCCCGATCCGCAGGATGCCGCCTTTCAGGCCTATCTCCAGACCGTGGCCGCCAAGGCGCGAGCACAGGGCATTCGCGAAGCCGCCATCCGTTCGGTGTTGACCGGGCTGACCTACAATCCGCGCGTGGTCTCGCTGGACCGCGCCCAGCCGGGCGGCTCGCCGACCAGCAACGCCACGCCGCCCGATTTCACCCCCTATCGCCTCTCGCACATCAATGGCGCGCTGATCGCGAAGGGCAGGGCGATGTATGGCACCGTCGCCAGCGATGCCTCGCGGATCGAGGCGCGCTACGGCGTGCCCGCGCCGATCCTGCTGGCGATCTGGGGCAATGAGACCAATTTTGGCAGCTATATGGGCAATTTCGATCTGCCCCGTTCGCTGGCGACGCTGGCCTATGATGGCCGCCGCCGCGCGCTGTTCGAGGGGGAATTGATCGCGCTGATCCGGATGGTCGATCAGGGCGTGCCGCGCTCACGCCTGACGGGCAGTTGGGCCGGGGCCTTCGGCAATCCGCAATTCCTGCCCAGCGTCTATCTGCGCGTGGCTCAGGACGGCGATGGCGATGGCTCCCGTGATATCTGGAGCAGCAAGGCCGACACCTTGGCCTCCATCGCCAGCTATTTCCGCGATGCCGGATGGCGTCCCGGCCAGCCTTGGGGCGTGCGTGCTACCGTACCGGTCGATTTCAACCGCACCGCCAACGCCAGCCTGCTGACCGCGCCCAGTTGCTCACGCGTCCATGCCCGCCAGATGCGCTGGCGCACGGTGGGCGAATGGCGCCAGATGGGGGTGATCGCTCAGGGCCGCATCGGCGACAATGTGATGGCCAGCCTGATCGAACCGGACGGCCCGGGAAAAACTGCTTTCCTTTTAACCGGTAATTATCGGGTTATCCTCGATTATAACTGCTCGAACTATTATGCCTTGAGCGTAGGATGGCTTGCCGATGAAATTGCCGGGAACCCGTAAGACCCTGTTGAGCGGGATCGCACTCACCGCCCTGATGGCTGCAGCGCCTGTTATGGCTGCGGCGTCTTCCGCGCCCGTGGCCCCGGCCAATGGCCCGCAATCGGACTTCCCCGTGGTGGTGGGCGCGCCTTACCAGATCGACGGCGTGACCTTCGTGCCCAGCGATTCGATGAATTTCGATTCCGTTGGCTATGCCGCCGTGGGGCAGGAGGGGGGCGGTGCCATCTCGGCGGCCCATCACACGCTGCCGCTGCCGTCCTATGCGGAAGTCACTGATTTGAAGACCGGCCGCACCATTCTGGTCCGCGTCGAGCGGCGTGGTCCGGGCGACGGCAACCATGCCATCGAGCTTTCGCCGGGCGCCGCCGCGCAGCTTGGCATTGCGCCGGGTAGCAATGCTGGCGTGCGCGTGCGCCGCGTCAATCCGCCAGAGCAGGAGCGCGCCCTGCTGCGCTCCGGCAATCCCGCACCCGAACGAATGCCGACCCCCAAGCCCTTGCTCGATGTGCTTCAGCGCAAGCTGGACCCGGGGCTGGCCCAGCGCACGCTGGATGCCGAGGACCGCGATCCGGTTCCAGCCAAAGCTGTGAACCCGACCACGACAAAACCCGCGCCGACACTGGTTTCCAAGCCTGTCATTCAGACTGTCAAGCCAGAGAGCCCGGCCAAAGTGCCTGCGGCCAAGAAAGCGCCGCAGCCCAAGCCCGAGGCCGTCACCAGGGCCGAGCCTTCAGCGCCGCCCCCGATGGGTTATGTCCCGTCCGTGCCCGCGCCTGCGACTCAGCCTGCCGAGAAGCCTCATCGCTCGCCGCATCAGGGCCTGCCCAAGGCCAGCGTGGCTGTAGCCGATCCCGCCAAGGCCCCCGCAACGGAGGCCCCCAAGCCGGCGGTCGCAACCAAGCCAGCCGAAGCGGCCAAATCCGCCGGATCCTTCGTGATCCAGGCTGGTGCCTATTCCGACCAGAAACGGGCTCAGGGCGTGGCGGACAAGATCGGCGGCGCGGTCAGCGCGGCGGGCAAGCTGTGGCGGGTGCGCGTCGGGCCGTTTTCCGCGCACGCCTCGGCAGAGGCGGCCTTGGCGAAGGTCAAATCCGCAGGCTATAGCGACGCCCGAATCCAGCGCGGCGAGTGACTCAACAGGGCTCTTGCCGCCTGACAGGCATAATGGAGTCGCGTTGATCCCCTCGTTCAAGAGCTTGTTGGTGCCCGGCGCACTGGTTCTGGCCGCTCTGGCCGCCACCGGTTTGCGCTCGGCGCCCTCTTCCCCGGTAGAACATGGGGATAACTCTCTGGCCACATCGCGGGTCGAGCCTCTGGTGCTGGGCCCGGTGCCGCCTGTGCCGCTGGGCCATCCGCAGCCCCCGGCCGAGGTCGATGTCGCGCCCGTGGCGATGCTGGTCGATATGGGATCGGGCCGGGTGCTTTACGCCAAGGAGGTGGCGCGACCCTTCCTGCCCGCCTCGGTCACCAAGACGATGACCACCTTTCTGGCCTTCGAGCTGATCTCGCAGGGCAAGATGAAGCTCTCGGATGTCTATGCCGAAAGCCATGAGGCCTATCGCAACTGGCATATGACCGGATCGCGGATGTTCCTCGATGAGGGGCAGCCCGTCACCGTGGATCAGTTGCTCACCGGCATCATGACGGTTTCGGCCAATGATGGCGCCGTGGTGCTGGGCGAAGGCTATGCCGGCAGCGTGCCCAACTGGACCGCGCTGATGAACGCTAAGGCGCGCGAAATCGGCATGACCGACAGCCATTTCAACACCCCCAACGGCTATATGGACGGGGGGCAGACCTATGTCAGCGCGCGCGATCTGATCAAGCTGGCCACCGCGATGATCCAGCGCCATCCCGACCTTTATCACCGCTATGTCGGCAGGCCGGGGCTGGTGTTCAACAAGGTGGCGCAGAACAACCACGATCCGCTGCTGGGCAAGTTCCCCGGCGCCGACGGCATCAAGACCGGCTTCACCGGCGAGGCGCATTACAATTACCTCGGTTCCGCCGAGCGCAATGGCCGCCGCCTGCTGATGGTGCTGGCCGGGGTGGAGCGCCCCAATGAGCGCGTGAAGGCCGCGCGCGCTTTGATGGAATGGGGCTTCGACCAGTGGGACGCCAGCGCCCTGTTCCAGCAGGGCCAGAAGCTGGCGACGGCCAAGGTGCAGGGCGGCTCTGCCGACAGCGTCGATCTGCTGACGCCGCGCAAGCTGTTCGCCACGGTCCCCCTTGGTCAGCGCGAGACAGTGACCATGCGGGTAACCTATGACGGCCCTTTGAAGGCCCCCATCACCAAGGGGCAGGAAGTGGCGAAGCTGGAAGTGACGATCGGGCATGATGCGCCCACGGTGATGCCGCTTGTGGCGGCCTCCGATGTGGGCAAGGGCGGTCTGGCTGATCGCCTGCGCGTCGGTTTTCGAAGGATGGTGTCTTGAGTTCGGGGCGTTTCATTGCGCTGGAAGGCGGGGAGGGCACCGGCAAGTCCACCCAGTCCCGCCTGCTGGCCGAGGCCTTGCGCGCATCGGGCCATGAGGTGGTGCAGACCCGCGAGCCGGGCGGCACCGCTGGCGCCGAAGCGATCCGCGCCCTGTTGCTGGGCGTGGAGGGCGAAGGCTGGGGCGCCCGCGCTGAGGCTCTGCTGTTCGCCGCTGCCCGCGCCGATCACGTCGAGCGGCTGATCCGCCCGGCTCTGGCGCGCGGCGCCTGGGTGGTGTGCGACCGCTTTATCGATTCCACCCGCGCCTATCAGGGCGGCGGCGGCGGCCTCTCCGAAGAGGATCTGCTGACGCTGCACCGGATCGGCAGCGAGGGTTTGTTACCTGACCTCACCCTGCTGATCGAGGTGCCGCCTCAGGAAACCGCGCGCCGTCTGGCTGCGCGCGATCTGGATGGGCCGGACCGTATCGGTGGGCGGGGCGAGGCCTATCACGCCCGCGTCAGCGCCTCTTTCGCCGGCTATGCGGAGGCAGAGCCGGAACGCTTTGCGCGCATCGACGGGCTGGGCGAGCCTGAAGCCATCCATCGCCGGATCATGGATGCCGTCGCGGGACTCGCGTCTTGACCATCCTTGAAGGCCATAGCGCCCCATGGCGGGAGTGGCGCGCGGCGCAAGCCTCGCCGCGCATGCATCATGCGTGGATTTTGACCGGGCCCAAGGGCGTGGGCAAGGCCAGCTTCGCCTTTGCCGCCGCCGCTGAGCTGGTGGCCGAAAAGGGCGTGCCTCAGCCTGAGATTGAAGCCCATCCCGATATTCTGATCCCGCGCCATCCCCCCGCCACCAAGGAGGATGAGAAAAAGCGCGACGAGGGCCTGCCGCATAACGTCAAGCGCTCGATCCCGGTGGATGAGATCCGCGCCCTGCAGCGCCGCCTGACTACGCGGCCCACTTTGGGCAGCCGCCGCGCCATCATTCTGGATCCGGCTGACGATCTGGAGACCAGCGCCGTCAACGCGCTGCTCAAAAGTCTGGAGGAGCCCCCGGCGGGCACCTATTTCCTGCTGGTGACGCATCGTCTGGGGCGGTTGCTGCCCACGATCCGCTCGCGTTGCCGTATCCTGCGGTTCGCGCCTTTGTCCGATGGGGCGGTGGACGGCATTCTGAAGGCTCAGGCCCCGCAGGCCGATGGCCCGACGCGCGCCGCCGCCGTGGCTGCGGCGCAAGGTTCGCCCGGTGTCGCGCTGGATTTCGTGCAGGAGGAGTTGGCCGGGGCTCACCAGTTGATGGGCCGCATTCTGGCCGAGGGCGACAAGGGCATGATGCTGCGCGGCTTGCTGGCCGAGGAGCTGGGCGCCCGCCCCAAGCGTGAACGGCTGAGCGCCGTTCTCGATCTGGCCCGCGCCGTGCTGGCCGCCGATCTGCGCTCTGCCACGCCGTTGCGGCAGGCCCGGCTGATCGAGGCGCATGGCGCCATGGTCAAGCTGGCGCGCGAAGCGCCGATCTACAATTACGACCCCGGTCTGCTGGCGATGGAAATCGGGGCCTTGCTGGCTTCGTCCGCCGTGCCTACAGAGGCTGGCAACCGATAACCCTCTCGCAAGTCAGGTAAGCACGGGCCCATGGCCGATCCTTTCTACATCACCACCGCCATCGCCTATCCCAATGGCAAGCCCCACATCGGCCATGCCTATGAGGCGATCGCCGCCGACGTCATCGCCCGCCACCAGCGCGCCGAGGGCCGCGACGTGCGTTTCCAGACCGGCACCGACGAGCATGGTCTGAAGATGGCGCAAAAGGCGCGCGATCTGGGCATCACGCCGCGCGAGCTGTGCGATGAAATGTCCAGCCATTTCCGTGCGATGTGCGATGCTTTGAACATCTCTTACGATGTGTTCCAACGCACCACCGATGAAGCCCATTACAAGGCCAGCCAGGCCATCTGGCAGGCGATGGAGGCCAATGGCGATCTCTATCTCGATCGCTATGAAGGCTGGTATTCGGTGCGCGACGAGGCTTTCTACGATGAAAGCGAACTGGTCGCGGGCGAGGGGGCTGAGAAGCTGTCGCCGCAGGGCACGCCAGTGGAATGGACCGTGGAGGAAAGCTGGTTCTTCCGTCTTTCGGCCTATCAGGAGCCGCTGCTGGCACTTTACAACAGCCAGCCTGATTTCATCAGCCCCGACAGCCGCCGTAATGAGGTGGTGAAATTCGTCGAGGGTGGTCTGCGCGATCTGTCGGTTTCGCGCACCAGCTTCGATTGGGGCGTGCCGGTTCCGGGCTCGCCGGGGCATGTGATGTATGTCTGGGTCGACGCGCTGACCAACTATCTGACGGGTCTGGGCTATCCCGAGAAGACCCCGGAGATGGAGCGCTGGTGGCCCGCCGATATCCATCTGATCGGCAAGGACATTGTCCGCTTCCACACCGTCTATTGGCCAGCCTTCCTGATGAGCGCCAAGCTGCCGCTGCCCAAGCAGGTGTTCGGCCATGGCTTCCTGCTGCATCGTGGCGAGAAAATGTCGAAGTCGCTGGGCAATGTGGTCGATCCGCTGGAGCTGGCCGAGCGTTTCGGCGTGGACAGCCTGCGCTATTTCCTGATGCGCGAAGTCAGCTTCGGGAATGACGGCAGCTATTCGGCGGAAGCCATCGTGACGCGCTGCAATGCCGAGCTGGCCAACAGCTTCGGCAATCTGGCGCAGCGCAGCCTTTCCATGATTTTCAAGAATATGGGCGGCGTTCTTAAGGCTGATCTTCCGCTTTCCGAAGCCGATGATGCGCTGCTGGCCACCGTGGCCGAGAGCATTGCCGCCATGCGTGAGGCCTTCAGTACGCTGGACTTCTCCGAAGGGCTCGATGCCTGGATGCGCGGCGTCTTCGCCTGCAACGCCTATGTCGATGAGCAGGCGCCCTGGGCGCTGCGCAAGACCGATCCCGAGCGGATGGAAGCGGTGCTGATGGTGCTGCTGCGCGTGGTGCGCGATCTGGCCATTGCCCTGCGCCCGGTGGTGCCGACCGCGATCGACCGTCTGCTCGATCAGATGGGCATTGCCGCGGATGTCCGCGATTTTACGGCGTTGGAGAACAAAGGCTGGCTGGCCGATCTGGCTGCTGCCGGATTCACGCTGGAACAGCCCAGCGGCGTTTTCCCGCGCCTCGAACTGCCTGCTGACGAGAACGCCTGATGCTCATCGATTCCCACTGCCACCTCAATTACAAGGGCTTGATCGAGCAGCAGGGCGAGGTGCTGGCACGTGCGCGGGCAGCGGGGATCGGGGCTTTTCTCAACATCTCGACAAGGCAGAGCGAATGGGCCGATGTCGTCGCCACGGCGGAGCGCGAAAGCGATGTCTGGGCGACCGTCGGCATCCATCCGCATGAAGCCGACCAGCATGCCGATCTGGGCGAGGGGGCCCTGCTGGAGGCCACGAAACACCCCCGCGTGATCGGCATCGGCGAGACGGGCCTCGATTACTATTACGACCATTCGGACCGCGTGGTGCAGCAGGATCTGTTCCGCACGCATATCCGCGTGGCGCGTGAAACCGGCCTGCCGCTGATCATTCACACCCGCGAGGCGGAAGAGGATACGGCGCGCATCCTGACCGAGGAGATGGAGCAGGGGGCTTTCCCCGCGCTGATCCACTGTTTCACCGCCTCGGCCGATTTTGGCGAAAAGGTGCTAAATCTGGGATTAACCATCTCGATCTCGGGTATTGTGACCTTCAAAAATGCCAAGGATCTTCAGGCCTTTGTCTCCACCATCCCGCAGGATCGCCTGCTGGTGGAGACGGACTCGCCTTTTCTTGCGCCGATCCCCCATCGCGGCAAGGTCTGCGAACCCGCCTACACCGCCGATACGGCGCGTTTCGTGGCCGGTCTGCGCGATGTCAGCCTTGAGGATCTGGCTGCGACCACCAGTGCCAATTTCCGCAAGCTCTTCGCCAAGGCGGATCTTGACAAAGCGGGATTGGCCGCATGAAGCTGGTGATGCTCGGCTCCGGCACCTCCACGGGCGTGCCGCGCGTGGCGGGAGAGATGGGCGAGGACTGGGGCCAGTGCGATCCCGCTGACCCCAAAAACCGCCGTACCCGGGCCTCGATCCTGGTCGAAAGCTCCGAGGGTGCGCGCATTCTGGTCGATACCTCGACCGATCTGCGTCAGCAGCTGCTGGCCAACAGCATCCATCGTCTGGACGCTGTGTTCTGGACCCATGACCATGCCGACCATTGCCACGGCATCGATGATCTGCGTCCATTCCGTTATGGCCGCGCCGGGCCTTTGCCGGGCTTTGCCAATGACGAGACGGTGCGGCGGCTGCGCAATCGCTTCGGTTATGTCTTCGCCGGGCAGCACGGTTATCACACGCTGGTCGAACTGGACTCGCTTGATCGGCTGCGCATGTTCGCGGGGTTTGGCGTGGGCTGGTGCCAGATGCCGCATGGACCGGCGCAGAGCACGGCTTTCCGGTTCGACTGCGACGGCAAGTCCATCGGCTATGCCACTGATTTCAGCGCGATCACCGGGGAGATGGTCAACCTGTTCCATGGTGTCGATCTGCTGGTCACCGATTGCCTGAGGCGCGAACCGCATCCGACCCATGCGCATCTGGGCATGGCGCTGGAGTTGGTGGAGGCCACGCGCGCCAGTCGCGCTGTGCTGACCCATCTGGACAAGAGCATGGATTACCGGGAGGTTTCCGAGGAAATCCCGAGTCACGTGCAGGTGGGCTATGATGGGCTGACCATCGAGCTTTGACGCGCGAGGGTGCTGTCAAATCGCGTCCCTCTTAACATAATATCGATTATCGCAATCTTGTGTGCGCTGCGGAAACATCGCTGTTCCGTGTGATGTTATGGCAACCCGACAAGGCCCTGACATCGGTGTCTTTGTTTTGACGTAAAACAGTCAACATCCCGTCATCTCAACCCTCTAGCGGCTTCGCAACCGCAGCGCGATGTTAGAGGGACACGCCATGAGTTTTCGCAGACTGGTAAACACATTGATGCTGCCGGGGGTCGCCGCCCTCGCCTTGGCACCGGTTCTGGCCCACGCCGCCGATACCGCTGACGCTCCCGCCGCGGCCTCGGCGCCGGAGAACGAAGACACCGCCGAAACCATCACCGTCACGGCCAAGGCGACGCGTTCCAGCACTGCCGTGGCCGGCGCGGAAATCCAGAAGATCCTGCCTGGCGCCTCTCCCTTCAAGGCGATGCAGACGCTGCCCGGCGTCCTCTACATCACCGCCGACCCGTGGGGTAACAACGAGCAGAACGCTCAGCTCTTCATCCACGGTTTCTCGATCAGCCAGCTTGGCTATGTGATGGACGGCGTGCCGCTGGGCGACCAGAATTACGGCAATTTCAATGGCCTGTCGCCTCAGCGCGCGCTGATCAGCGAAAATGTGGGCCGCACCGTCGTGGCCACCGGCGCCGGTGAACTGGGCATTGCCTCCACCAGCAATCTGGGCGGCGCGGTTCAGGTCTACAGCAGCGACCCCGAAAGCCGCATGGGTGTTCAGGTCAACCAGACCGGCGGCATGTATGGCACTTCGCGCACCTATGCCCGCATCGACAGCGGCGAGTTCGCCGGTGGCAACAAGCTTTATATCTCGGCGGCGCGCCAGCGTGGGCGTTCGTGGGATTTCGCCGGCATTCAGGGCGGCTGGCAGGCCAATGCCAAATTCGTTCATGAAGATCACATCGGCAAGCTGACGGCCTATTTCGACTGGTCGGACAAGACCGAGCCCAACGAAGACGCCTCGGT
Organism: Novosphingobium rosa NBRC 15208; assembly: GCF_001598555.1. Classification (GTDB taxonomy): domain Bacteria; phylum Pseudomonadota; class Alphaproteobacteria; order Sphingomonadales; family Sphingomonadaceae; genus Novosphingobium; species Novosphingobium rosa. The sequence goes on along the minus strand of NZ_BCZE01000012.1, from coordinate 108,509 downwards.
CATCTACACCAAGCCTGCCAATGCGGTGCAGGCCAATGTGCCTTACACCCGCCCCTACACCTATCCCAATTTCGCCACCGCGCGCAATTATGTGGATGCCTATGGCAACACGCCTGCCGGAGACGGCTCGAACTATCGCAACTATTATTCTGACGCTCACCGCGCGGATTATCTTGGATACCTCAAGTATGATCTGAACCTTGGCGAGCATGTGAAATGGTCGAACCAGGTCTATTATCACCACAACAACGGTGAAGGCGTGGTGGCCGGGCCGCTTGGCCAGTCGATCACCGTGGTCGATGCCTATCTGACCCCGGGCTACACCACCGCCACGGCGCAGAAGAGCAATTCGAACACCTCGTCCTATCTGGTCGCGGCGACGGGCGGCTCGGGTTACGTGACCCGCACCACCGAATATCGCATCATGCGCAAGGGTATCATCTCGACGCTGAACGCCGATATCGGCAATCACGCGATCGAGGCGGGCGTCTGGTATCAGTACAACAGCTCGCATGCCTGGCGCCGCTGGTATGCTCTGGATGCCAGCAATCCGGACAGCTCCACCCCCTACACCACGCCGAGCAACCCGCTCTTCACGCAGTATGCCGCTGAAATGCGCGTGAACACCCTGCAGCTGCATCTGCAGGACACGTGGAAGATGACCAACCGCCTGACCGTCGAGGCGGGCATCAAGACCAGCGCGCAATATGCCAATGGCTTCTTCATCGCCCAGCCCAAGGTCGGTTCCTATGCCGGTCTGGTCGCGGGTGACAGCCTGCCCTCGGGCCGCATCAACACCGAAAACTGGTTCCTGCCCACCGTGGGCGCCAAGTGGGACGTGAACGGCCACGAGGAATTCTACGCCAACATCCAGAAGAACATGCGCCAGTATCAGGCCTACGGCGGCGGCGGCAGCGCCGATCCGTGGTCGGTGGGCAACCAGCAGGCCTTCAATTACATCAAGGCCAACGGTCACCCGGAAAGCTCATGGACCTATGAAGTGGGTCTGCGCTCGAAGCACAGCTTCACCAACAGCGCGGTGACCAGCATCGAGGGCCAGATCAACTATTACCACGTCGATTTCAGCAACCGCCTGCTTTCGGTCAGCGCGGCGCCGGGCGGCATCGCGGGTGGCTCGATCACCGGCGGCACCACCTCGCTGTTCAACGTGGGCAATGTGAAGACCGATGGCGTGGACGCCGGCGCCACGCTGCGCTTTGGCTCGATCGCCTCGATCTACAACGCCATCAGCTACAACAACTCGGTCTATCAGAGCGACTATTCCACCGCGACGGGCGCGGCCACCGGCACCAGTATCGGCGGCTTCACCACCGTCAACAATGTGGTGCCCACCGGCGGCAAGCAGGTGCCCGGCAGCCCCAAGTGGATGAACAAGACCGTCATCTCGCTGGACAATGGGCCCTTCCAGGTCCAGCTCTTCGGTGACTATGTGGGCAAGCGCTACGCCACCTATGTCAACGATGGCATGGTGGACAGCTACTTCCTGGTTTCGGCCCGGATCGCCGCCAAGATCCCCGAGCGCTGGATCCACGCCCGCAAGGCAGAGATCAGCATGAATGTGACCAACCTGTTCAACGCAACCGGCTGGTCCACCGTGTCTGTCAATACGGCGTCCAGCTTCTCGGCCTATCCGATCGCGCCGCGCATGGTGTTCGGCACGCTTTCGCTGGGGTTTTAAGACAATGACGATGGGGCCGATTTCCCGCCGCCGCCTGATGGGCTATACTGCCGCAACAGGCATCGCCATGGGGGTCGGCCCCCTCACGTCTATGGTTAACGGAGCTGTTCCCATGCGCCAACGTCCTGCCAAGCCGGTTGTGATGGGGCATCGGGGGTGCTCCGCCCTGCGCCCGGAGCACACGCTGGGCTCCTATGCCAAGGCGATCCAGGATGGGGCCGATTTTGTCGAACCCGATCTGGTGAGCACCAGGGATGGCGTGCTGGTGATCCGCCATGAAAACAACATCGCCGAAACCACCAATGTTGCGGCACATCCTGAATTCGCATCGCGCAAGGTGACCAAGACCGTCGATGGCGAGCAACTGACCGGCTGGTTCACCGAGGACTTCACGCTGGCCGAACTGAAAACCCTGCGTGCCAGGGAACGCCTTGAGGGTATGCGCACGGAAAGCCATTCCTATGATGGTGAATTCCAGATCGTGACGCTGGAAGAGATGATCGACTTCGTGGCGGCGGAAAGCGCCGCGCGCGGCCGCATCATCGGCATCATTCCCGAAATCAAGCACTCCACCTATTTCGCCGGGATCGGCCTGCCTCAGGAAGGACGCTTTCTGGAGCGGCTCAACGCCAGCCGTTACCTGAAGACCGCGCCCGTGATCGTGCAGAGCTTCGAGACCGCCAATCTGCGCAGCCTGAAAAAGGCCGTGGCCGACAAGCCCAATGTGCAGTTGATGCAGTTGATCGGCGCGCCCGATGAAAGCCCCGCCGATTTCACGGCCAAGGGCGACAAAAGGGTTTGGAAAGACCTGTTCACCCCCACCGCCATGGCCGATATGGCGACTTACGCCGACTGGTTCGCTCCACCCACGCGCATGTATATTCCGCTGGGCAAGGACGGCAAAATGGCCGCACCCACCGGTCTGCATATTGCGGCGCGCAAGGCGGGCATGCTGGTTGGCACCTGGACTTTCCGTCCTGAGAACCACTTCCTCGCCGGTGATTTCCGGAATGGCGCGGGCGATGGCGCGCGCAATGTCGAGGGCAGTCTGGCCGAGATCAGCCATTATCTGAAGACGCTGCAGCTCGACGGTTTCTTCACTGACGATCCTGCGCTTGGCCGCAAGGTTGTCGATCAGGCGTAAAGGCCTGTTGGCAAAGTGGGACGCTCCATGGCAGAGGGCAAGGTGCCCTTCCCTCTGCCGCGAGGTTTCCCGATGACCGCCAGCCCTTCTCTCGACCGTTTGCTCGCCATCATGGCCCGGCTGCGCGATCCTGCGAAGGGGTGTGAATGGGATGTGGCGCAGACTTTCGCCACCATCGCGCCCTACACCATCGAAGAAGCCTATGAGGTCGCCGACGCCATCGAGCGTGACGATATGGCCGATCTGCGCGAGGAGCTGGGCGATCTGCTGCTGCAGGTGGTCTTCCATGCCCGTATGGCCGAGGAAGCGGGGCATTTCAGCTTCGACGATGTCGCCGCCGGGATCGCGGCCAAGATGGAAAAACGCCACCCGCATATCTTCGGCGATGAAGCCGGGCAGGACTGGTCACGCGAGACCCGCTGGGAAGCCCAGAAGGCCAGCGAGCGTGAAGCCAAGGGCGCAACCAGCGCGATGGATGGGGTGGCTCAGGCGCTGCCCGCGCTGATGCGGGCGGAGAAGCTGCAGAAGCGCGCGGTACGGCAGGGTTTTGACTGGCCCGATACCGAAGGCCCCGTCGCCAAGCTCTCCGAGGAAGTGCAGGAACTGGCCGAAGCAACCAATGAGGCCGAGCGTATCGAGGAAGCGGGCGATCTGCTCTTCGCCGCCGTCAATGTGACGCGGGCTTATGGCGTGGCGCCCGAGGAAGCCTTGCGCGCCGCCAATGCCAAATTCGAGCGCCGCTATCGCGGGATGGAAACGCTCTCAAGCGAACAGGGCCGGGATTTCGCGGCCCTGTCGCTCGATGAGCAGGAGGAACTGTGGCAGGCCGTCAAGCGACGCGAGAAGGGCTTAACGGTCTGAGCGCCGCCGCGCTCTAGCCCTCCAGATCCTCACTCAACCTGCAATAGCGGCCCCATTCGCGCGGCGTCAGGCGCACGCGCAGGCGCCGGCGATGATCCTCGCCCTCGCCCGCGTCGCTGTCTTCCAGCACATCGCCATGGGCATGCAGCCAGGCCAGACGCTGGCCATCGCCCGCCTCGAGCGTGAGGAGATGTTCCCGCGCATCACCCGTCAGCAGGCGCCCGGCGGCTTCGAGCAGTTCCTCACAGCCCTCGCCCGTCAACGCCGAGAGCGGCACGATCAGCTGGTCCTCATCCTCGCGCTGCTGACGCGCGGCGCGCAGCAGATCGGCGATCTGGTCGGCGGGCAGCAGGTCCCACTTGTTCCACACCTCGATGACAGGAACCTTGGGGGCGAAGCCGCCCTCCTCCATTAGTCCCAGATCGGCCAGCACATCCAGAACATGCGCCTTTTGCGAGGCTGTTTCGGGATTGGCGATATCGCGCACATGGATCACCACATCGGCGGCGGTCACCTCTTCCAGCGTGGCGCGGAAAGCGGCGACCAGCTGCGTCGGCAGGTCCGAAATAAAGCCCACCGTATCCGAGAGGATCGCCTTGTCGACGCCCGCCAGACGGATGGCGCGCATCGTCGGGTCCAGCGTGGCGAAAAGCAGGTCCTGCGCCATCACGCCAGCACCGGTCAGCCGGTTGAACAGCGTCGATTTGCCCGCATTGGTGTAGCCCACCAGCGCCAGCACCGGCCAGGGCGCCTTGCCGCGCCTCTCGCGGTGCAACCCGCGCGTGCGGCGCACCTGCTCCAGCTCGCGGCGGATGCGGGCCATGCGGTCGCGGATCATGCGACGGTCGGCCTCGATCTGCGTTTCGCCCGGGCCGCCCAGGAAGCCGAAGCCGCCGCGCTGACGCTCAAGGTGAGTCCAGCTGCGCACCAGACGGCCCGCCTGATAGTCCAGATGGGCCAGCTCGACCTGCAGGCGACCTTCGGCGGTCGCCGCGCGCTCGCCGAAGATTTCCAGGATCAGACCGGTGCGGTCGATCACCTTGCGCTTGAGCTTTTCCTCAAGATTGCGCTGCTGCACCGCCGAAAGCGAACCATCCACGATCACCAGCTCGGCCTCGTGCAGGGTGCATTGCACCATGATGTTGTCGATCTGGCCCTCGCCGAACAGCGTGCCGGGGCGTGCCTCGCGGATGGGCACAGCAAAGGCCTCGGCGATCTCCAGCCCGATGGCCAGCGCCAAGCCCTTGGCCTCCTCGATCCGTGCGGCCGGGTCGCTGGTGGTGGCGGCCCGCCCGCGGATGTCGGGGCATACGACGAGGGCACGCGCGCCGCGCGTCACCTCGCCCTTCGAGTCATCGATATGGAAAGTCAGGCGTTGGAATCCTCTTCGCCGTCCCATTCACCGGTCAGATCAACCGGGGTCAGTGGCTGAATGGTGGAAACGGCATGTTTATAGGCCAGCTGGACGTAACCTTCACGCTCCAGCAGCATGCAGAACAGATCGTAAGCCGCCACGCGGCCCTGAAGCATCACACCGTTCACCAGGAACATCGTGACCTGCGCCTCTGCAGCGCGGATGCTGGAGAGGAACACGTCCTGAAGCAGACGGGCCTTCTTGCCGCCATCGGTGCCGCTGCCGAACAGGCGCGTGTCGATGGGGGTGCTGGGCATGATCGTCGAGACGGCATGCTTGTAAACCAGCTGCGACTGGCCATCGCGGCGCAGCAGGATCGAGAAATTGTCAAACCAGGTGACAATACCCTGCAACTTCACGCCCTTGACGAGGAACATCGTCACCGGGGTCTTGTTTTTGCGCAGGTGGTTGAGGAACTGGTCCTGAAGGTTTTGGCCACCCTTGCCCGACGGAGCCGCCGCGGAAGCAGGAGCCGGTGCTGCCTCAACCTCGGGGGCGGGAGGCGGGGTGGGAGCCTTGAGCTTGGGGCGCGCCGAGAGCTTGCGTGCAGGCTTCACGACCTCAGGGGTTTCCGAGGTTTCGGTTGCTTCAGTCATGTTTTTGCTCCTTTTTTTTGGCGGGCGGTGGGGCCACCCGCGATCTGGCACCCGATTCTCGGGTTGCCGACGTCTGATGTGAGTGAATAATGTTTCGCGCTTGCAGCGTAAATGGCCTAAATTGTCTCAGCGTGTAAAAAGAGGCCCTTACTCCTCCTCTTCATCCTCACGGCGCTCGCCCATGCCCAGCAGCTTGAGTTTGCGGTGCAGTGCGGAACGTTCCATGCCGATGAAGCTGGCGGTCTTGGAAATGTTGCCCGAAAAGCGGCGGATCTGGACACGCAGATATTCGCGCTCGAAATTCTCGCGCGCTTCACGCAGCGGCACGCCCATCAGCGCCGACATGCCGCCATCGCCAGCCAGACGGCCGGTGACGATCTCGCCGGGCAGCATATCGGGCTCGATGATGCCGAGCCTCTCACGCGGAGCGAGGATCACGGTGCGCTCCACCACATTGCGCAGCTGGCGCACATTGCCCGGCCATTCATAGGCCTGCAGCGCGGCCATCGCCTCCAGGCTGATGTCGGGCGGCGGCAGGCCCTGATCGTTGGCGTAACGCGCGAAGAAATGGCTGACCAGCGCGGGCACGTCATCACGGCGTTCCGAAAGCGGCGGCACATGGACCGGCACCACGTTCAGACGATAGAACAGATCCTCGCGGAAGCGCTTTTCGGCGATTTCCTTCTCCAGATTGCGGCTGGTGGAGGAGACCACGCGCACATCGACCCGCAGCTGCCGCGCCCCGCCGACACGGGCAAAGGCCTGATCGGTCAGCACGCGCAGGATGCGGGCCTGGGTGGACAGCGGCATATCGCCCACCTCATCGAGGTACAGCGTGCCGCCATCGGCCATCTCCAGCAGGCCGGCGCGCACCAGCTTGCCGTTCTGCTCCTCACCAAACAGCTCTTCCTCAAAGCGTTCGGGGGTGATGCGGGCGGAATTGACGCTGACGAAGGGGTTCGTCGCACGCGGGCTCCAGCTGTGGAGCAGGCGCGCGGCCACCTCCTTGCCCGCGCCGGAAGGGCCCGAGATCAGCAGGCGGCTGCCGGTGTTGGCAACGCGTTTCAGCGTTGCGCGAACGTGGTTGATCGCGCTGGAATTGCCGGTGAACTCCTCGCCCTGCGTGATGTCCAGCTTCAGCCTTGCGTTCTCGCGGCGCAGGCGCTCCGTCTCGGTGGCGCGTTCCACAAGGTGCAAAAGGCGCTCGGTCTCGAAGGGTTTTTCGATGAAATCCATCGCCCCGCGCCCGATCGCGGCCACGGCCGTATCGATGTTGCCGTGCCCCGAGAAGATGATCACCGGCAGATCGGGCTCACGCGCCTTGATCGCGTCAAGCACCTCAAGCCCGTCCATCGGGCTGCCGTGCAGCCACACGTCGAGCAGCACCAGCGAGGGGCGCCGCTTGTCCACCGCCTCCAGAGCGGCGCGGCTGTCGCCCGCCGTTCTGCAGTCATAGCCCTCGTCGGAGAGCACACCCGCGACCAGATCGCGAATGTCCTTCTCATCGTCGACGACCAGGATATCGAGTGCCATGGAGATGTCCGTTCCTTACTACTCTGCCGCTTCACCGACGCGCCTGTCAGCGGCAGGCTTGTCGTCCAGCGGATCGCGCGCAAAGCGCATGGTGACTTGGGTGCCCCCCGTATCCACCGAGGCAAAGGCCATATCGCCCCCATGCTCCTCGATGATCTTCTTCACGATGGCCAGACCAAGGCCCGTGCCCTTTTCACGCGTGGTGACATAGGGTTCGACAATGCGCTCCCGGTCCTGAGGCAGGCCGATGCCATTGTCGGTGATGGTGACGGTGACGCTGTCCTCCGCGCCGGTGAGGCCCAGCGTGATGCGGCCGCGGTAGTCCTCGCCAGCGTTCTTGGCCTGCGCCTCGACCGCTTCGGTGGCGTTTTTCAGCACATTGGTCATGGCCTGACCGAACTGATGGCGATCGCAGGCGATCTGGCTGACATCCTCGCCCGCCAAGAAGGCGAAGCTGATATCGGGCCGCGCCACCTCCTGCAGGAACATGGCCTGACGCGCCAGATCGGCGGGATCCTCATTGCGGAACACCGGTTTGGGCAGGCGCGCGAAGGAGGAGAATTCATCCACCATCTTGCGCAGATCGCCCACCTGCCGGATGATCGTCTGGGTCAGTTCCTCGAAGAGCTCGCCATCGTCCACGATCTGCTTGCGATAGCGGCGCTTCAGGCGTTCCGTGGCCAGCTGGATCGGGGTGAGCGGGTTCTTGATCTCATGCGCGATGCGCCGCGCCACGTCGGACCATGCGGCCTGGCGCTGATCGAGCAATTGCCGCGTGATATCCTCGAAGGTCAGCACCGCGCCCGAAGGGTTGCCGGTGACCTTCACGGCCAAGGTCAGCAATTCGCTGCCCTTGGCATATTGCACGATGCCTTCATTGGCCCCCGGCACGACCAGACCGGCCAGCTGGGGGGCGATCTCGGCCAGCAGGAGGCCTTCTGGCGGCGCGGCATCGGCAGGGCGCAGCAGCTTCTGCGCCGAGGAGTTCATCAGCAGCACACGCCCCGCGCCATCGAGCGAAATCACGCCTGCCGTGACCGATTCCAGCACCGCCTCGATAAAAGCGCGGCGCTCACCGATCTGCTGGTTGGCGCCGACGAGCGCCAGCGTCTGCCGCTCGATCTGCCCGGTCATGCGGTTGAAGGCCCGGTTGAGCAGACCGATCTCGTCCGACCCGGCCCTGCCCTCCACACGCTGGGCGAAATCGCCCGCGCCCACGCGGCGGGCGGCGGCGACCAGCTCGGCCAGCGGCTGCACCTGCCGGTCGGCAAAGCGCAGGGCGAACCACACGGACAGGCCCACCAGCGCCAGCGAGGCGATGAACAGCGCCACGTTGAAGCGCAATTGCAGCAGCCGCGCTTTCTGCGTGAGCACCTGATAGGCGCGCACGATGTTATCGGCGCGGCGGCCCTGAGTGATCGCCAGAAGGTCCGAACGGCGCGCGGCAAAGAGATAGATGCCGCTGCGGCGGTCGATCGGCGTCACCACCTCGATCCGGTCGGCATTGGTGTTGACCACGATGGGCTCGCCGGCATCGATGCGCCGCACCACCTCGGGCTTCGGGGGCGTGGGCGGCTTGCCGCTGGGGTCGATGAAGGCGACCGTGTTCAGGGCGCCGTTGGGCTCCTTCTGCAGGATCGCCACCTCATCCAGCTTGCGCTGGAGCACCTGATAGGAAATGCCTTCCTGAAACTCGCGGCTGACCATCGAGACCCGGCTGAGCGCATCGTGCACATCGTAAGCCATGGCGATGGCATTGTCGGACACGTCGCGCTGGCTCTGCTCGTAATAGCCCTGCGCCAGCTTGTTGGCGTTTTCCAGCATGCCGCGCGAACTGTCGGTGAACCAGAACTCGCCGGTCGACTGGAACAGCCATGAGGCGCAGACCACCACCAGCAGCGTGGGCACCGCCGCGATCATCGAGAAGAGGAACACCAGCTGCACATGCAGCCGCCCCTTGGAGCCGATGCTTTCAGCCGCGCGGCGCAGCGCCATGCGCCGGCCGATCAGCATCAGGATCGCCATGGCGGGCACCAGCATGCCGACCAGCAGGGTCGCCGTCAATGCCGAGTTCAGCAACTGCCCCTTGTCCGACTGGTCCGAGAGAACCAGATAGGCCGAAAGCGTGGCGGCCATGAACGAGACCAGCGCAATGCCTTCCAGCCATGGGAAGATGTTCACACGCCGCAGATAGACCTGCGCCCGGCGCCACCAACGAGGCGGCCATCGGCGCATGGAAGGGGTCATATTCTGTGACATCGTTGCGCGCTTACAACACCACTGTAACGTGCTTGCAAGAGGATTTGTGTAACCATCGCGTTCAGGAACGGCGCCCCAGCGTCTCGGCATCGATGGCCAGCTCGCCCAGACGCTTGCGCAAGGTGTTGCGGTTGATCCCCAGCAATTGCGCCGCGCGCAGCTGGTTACCGCCGGTGGCGCGCAGGATTTCGATGAACAGCGGGCGCTCGAAAGCGGCCAGCGCGGTGTCGTAAATCGTACCGGGCTCGGGGTTTTCGCGGGCCAGCCATTGGGGCACGCAGCTCTCCAGATCGAAGGCGCGGGTTGGCGCGGGCGCAGCGGCCACATCCTCTTCCGTCCGCGCCGGAGCCGTCAGCAAGGGGGCCAGAGCGGCGGCATCGATCACATCCTCACGCGCCAGCAAGGCAAGGCGATAGATGAAATTGCGCAGCTCGCGCACATTGCCGCGCCATGGCTGACGGGCCAGCAGGTCGACGGCATCGGGCGCCAGCTGGCGGCGCGGCAGGCCTTCCGAGGCGGCCAGGGTCAGGAAATGGCGGGCCAGGGCCTCCACATCGTCGGCGCGCTCGCGCAGCGGCGGCAGGTTGATGGGCACGACGTTCAGGCGATAGAACAGATCCTCGCGGAATTGCCCTGCCGCGATCATCGGCATCAGGTCGCGGTTGGTGGCGGCGATGATGCGCGTGTCGATGCGCACCTCGTCGCGCCCGCCCACGCGGCGGATCATCCCCGATTGCAGCGCCCGCAACAGGCGGGTCTGGGCCTGCATCGGCATATCGCCGATCTCGTCGAGGAACAGCGTGCCGCCCTCGGCCTGCTCGAACTTGCCGATGTTGCGGGCGACGGCTCCGGTGAAGGCGCCCTTCTCATGGCCGAACAGCTCGCTTTCGATCAGCTCGGCGGGGATGGCGGCGGTGTTGACCGCCACGAAGGGCCCGGAACGCCGATGGCCCAGCTGATGGATCGCCTCGGCCACCAGCTCCTTGCCGGTGCCGGATTCGCCAAGGATCAGCACCGTCAGATCATTGCGCAGCACGCGGGTGATCATGCGATAGACCGCCTGCATCGAGGCGCTGCGCCCCACCAGAGGCAGCCCCTGTCCGGCGTTCTCTTCCTCCAGCAACCCCTGCGATGAGCCCGCCGCAGCCGCCTGACGCACGGTGCGCACCAGTTCATCGATGTCGAAAGGCTTGGGGAAATATTCGAAAGCGTCGGTATCGCTGGCCCGCACCGCCGTATCCAGCGTGTTCTGCGCCGAAAGGATGATGATCGGCATATCGGGGCGCAAAGCACGCACCCGGTCCAGCGATTCGATGCCGTCGCCATCGGTCAGCATCACATCGGTGACCAGCGCGGCAAAGCGCCGCTCGCCCAGCAGGCGGTCGCGACCGGCAATGCTGTCGCTGCGCGATACGGCAAAGCCATCCGCCTCCAGCGCGGCGGTGATCACGATGGCGATGGACTCGTCATCTTCGACCAGCAGAACATTCATCAAACGCCCGTCATCCTATGCCCTGTCTCTTGAATAAGCGCCATTTTCCAGGATTTGGCGTGTCATCGATGGCGACGGGCAGGTGCAGGCGGAAATGGGTCCAGCCTCCGGCCTCGTCGCGGTCATGGGTGATGCGGCCATTCATGTCGCGCACCAGCTTGCGCACCAGCGCCAGCCCCAGCCCCTGCCCGCTTTTCTTGCTGCTGACGAAGGGTTCGAAAATATGGTCGCGCATGGTGGGATCGATGCCCGGGCCATTGTCAGAGACGCGCACCTCGATCGGCAGGCGCACCGGAGAGCCCTGCCCCGCCGAATGCAGCTGCAGGCCGCTGGCGAAACGCGTACGCACGATGATGCGCGCGCCTTCGGTCTTGCGGCAGGCATCGCGTGCGTTGGAGAGCAGGTTGATCAGCACCTGCACCAGCCCATGCGCGCTGCCCAGCACCGAGGGCAGCGAGGGATCGAACTCTTCCTCGATGCGCGGCGGGGCTTCGGTGGCGGCGGAGAGAATGGCGGCGGCGCGGCGGATCGCCTCATGCAGATTGCAGGGCGCGACCGGCTCGGCGGTGCGACGGCTGAGAGTCTGCATCTGGTCGATCAGCTTGGCGATGCGGTCGACCTCATCGGCGATCAGCAGGGTCATGGCGCGGTCTGCGCCCTCCACCTTGCGGCCCAGCAATTGCGCGGCGCCCTTGATGCCCGCCAGCGGATTCTTGATCTCATGGGCCAGGATTTCGGGCGCGCGCAGCACGCCTTCCTCATTGCCCGAACCATTTTCGCGCATGGCGTCGGCAGCGAAGGAATCATGCAGAGTCATCACCAGCCAACCGGGGAAATCCGCCACCGGGGCTGCCGTGATATCCAGCCGCCTTACGCCATGGCCGACCAGTTGCACATCGATCTGCCGAGCGGAGACCGGGGCATCGCCCTCGGCCAGACGGCGGGCCAGACGCGGCTCGCCCACATCGATCAGGCTGCTCAAAGCCCTGCCGACAAGGCGGCGGTTGGATTGCCCGAAAAACTGCTCGGCGGCGGGATTGACCTGAGCGATCATCTGCCCGGGCGCCAGCACCACCACCGCCATGGGCAGGCTGAGCATCAGTTTGCGATGATCGGGCCCCTCCCCGGCTGCGACCATGCTTAAGCAGCCTGCGCTGGCTGATGGCCTTGTTCGATCAGCGGCATATAGAACTCTTCCAGCGCCGCTTTCACCATATCGGGATCATCGAAGAAGTTGACGCGGTTGCGGAATTCCGCCGAGCCATGCAGCCCCTTGGTGTACCAGCCCAGATGCTTGCGGGCCAGATTGACGCCGGTGACGGTGCCGTAATGCTCCAGCATCAGCTCGTAATGCTCGCGCAGCACGGCATATTGCTCGGCGAGATCCGGGGCATCCTTGCGCTCGCCGGTCGAGAGCCAGTGCATCACCTGACCCAGCAGCCAAGGCCGGCCATAAGCACCGCGCCCGATCATCACACCATCGGCGCCCGACTGCTCGACGGCCTTGGCCACATCCTCGATGGTGCAGATATCGCCATTGACGATGACGGGAATGTCCACCGCTTCCACCACATTGCGAACAAAGGCCCAGTCGGCCTCGCCGCGGTACATCTGGTTGCGGGTGCGGCCATGCACGGTGATCATCCTGGCGCCCAGATCCTGAGCGATGCGCGCCAGTTCGGGGGCGTTCAGACTGTCATGGCACCAGCCCATGCGCATCTTGACGGTGACGGGCACATCGACGGCCTTCACCGTGGCCTCGATCAGGCGGGTGGCCAGCGGCAGGTCGCGCATCAGCGCGGAACCGGCATCGCCATTCACCACCTTTTTCACCGGGCAGCCCATGTTGATGTCGATGATGGCAGCGCCCTTGTCGGCGGAAAGCTTGGCCGCCTCGCCCATCTGTTCGGGCTCGCAGCCGACCAGCTGCATCGAGACCGGCTCTTCCGCCGGGTCCCAAGCCGCCTTCTGGATCGACTGGCGCGTTTCGCGGATCGCGGCGGGGCTGGCAATCATCTCGGTCACATTGAGCCCGCTGCCATAGCGGCGCACCAGGCGGCGCATCGGCAGGTCGGTCACCGCCGTCATCGGCGCCAGAACGACTGGACAGTCGATCTGGACGGGGCCGATATGGATCGGCTTGAGGACGGGCGGAATGGGTGTGCTGCTCATAAACCGGGCTTTGCCTAAAAAACAGGCAGCGCATAGTGGATTGCGCGGCAGGCAGCAAGCGTTTACCGGCCCGCCCGATGACGAGCGAAGCGAATCTCTCCGACGTGGCGGCTCTGGTCGTGGCAGCAGGGCAAGGCTTGCGGGCCGGGCAACCCGTTCCCAAGCAATTTGCACCATGGCGCGGCAAACCGGTTTTGCGGCATTCCGTGGAAGCCTTGGCGCAGGCGGGCATCACCCCGATCATCGTGGCCATCCCCGAAGGCGCCGAAGAGATCGCCCGCGCCTGCGTGGCCGGGATCGACGGCGTGCGCTTTATCACCGGGGGCGAGACCCGCCAGCAATCGGTGCGTTTCGGGCTGGAAGCGATGCAGGGCGATGGTCCGCGTCTGGTGCTGATCCATGACGCCGCCCGCCCGGTCCTGCCCCGCGCGGTGATCGACAGGCTGGTGGAGGCGTTGGAGCATTTCCCCGGCGCCATCCCTGCGCTGCCGGTGGTGGACAGCCTGTGCCATGCCGATCCGCGCGGCCTGAAAATGGGCGCTCCGGCCCAACGCGAAGCCTTGCGCCGGGTGCAGACTCCGCAGGCCTTTAACTATAATGACATTCTTGCGGCGCATCAGGCTTGGGCACAGACGCCCATCGCCGGCGACGATGCCCAGGTGGCGCAGGCCCATGGGCTCGACGTGGCGCTGGTCGATGGAGATGAAGTCTTGCACAAACTGACCTATGCCAGCGATTTTGGGAACGGCGAGACCCGCCCGCCCGTCCGCATGGGCACCGGCTATGACGTCCACCGGCTGGAGGATGGCGAGGAGCTGTGGCTCTGCGGCGTGAAGATCGAGCATCATCGGGGCCTCTCGGGCCATAGCGATGCCGATGTGGCGATCCATGCGCTGGTCGATGCCCTGCTGGGCGCGGTGGCGCTGGGCGACATCGGCAAGCATTTCCCGCCCAGCGATATGCAGTGGAAGGGTGCTTCCTCCGACCGGTTCCTGGCCCATGCCATGAAGCTGGTGCGCGAAGCTGGCTATCAGCTCGGCAATGTCGATGTGACGATCATCTGCGAGGCGCCCAAGATCGGCCCGCATCGCGATGCCATGCAGGTCCGTCTGGCCGCCATCATGGAGGTGCCCGAGGCGCTGGTGAGCGTGAAGGCCACCACCACCGAAAAGCTGGGCTTCACCGGGCGCGGCGAAGGCATCGCCTGTCAGGCCGCAGCCGTGGTGGTGCGCGCGTGAGAGCCCGGCGGGTCGGCAGGCGCCCTTTCTGCGCCCTCTCCGCCGCGCTGCTGGTGCTGGTGCCAGGTCTGGCCCGCGCCGCCGAACCGCCTTGCCTGACCCCGCATGAGTTCAATTCGCTGGCGACCTATGCCCTGCCCAACGCGCTGAGCGCGACGGCGCAGCGCTGCTCGGCCAGCCTGCCGCCCGACGCCTTTCTGCGTACCGGCGGGCCCGACATGATCGCGCGCTATGCCGCCGCCAAGCCCGGCGCATGGCCGGACGCACGCAACGTGTTCCTCAAGCTGTCATCGGGTCAGCAGGGCCCGGTTGGCGACATGCTGCGCAACATGCCCGATCCCCAGCTTCAGCAGATGGCCGATGCCTTTATTCAGGGCCTCGTCGTCGAGAAAATTCCCGCCGAGCGGTGCAGCAGCCTCGATTCCATGCTGCGCCTGCTCTCCCCCCTGCCCGCCCAGAGCGCGGCGGATATCATCGGTCTCGCCATCGGTCTGGGTTCCCAGGCCGGTGCGGCGAGGGTCGGAAAGATCCAGATCTGCAAATGACCCAATCCCTTCTCCCTCCCGAGATCGTTGCGCTGGCGCAGCGGGTGATCGATGAAAACCTCGCCGCTGGCCGCAAGGTAACACTGGCGGAAAGCTGCACCGGGGGCCTCGTCTGCGGGGCGCTGACGGAAATCGCGGGCTCCTCGGCGGTGGTCGAGGGCGGCTTCGTGACCTATTCCAACGCCGCCAAGCACCGCCAGCTGGGCGTGCCGCATGACATCATCGACACCTTCGGCGCGGTCTCCGTGGCCTGCGCCTGGGCGATGGCGCAGGGCGCGCTCAAGCATTCGGACGCCGATGTGGCGGTGGCGATTAGCGGCATTGCCGGGCCCGATGGCGGCACGGCGCAAAAGCCGGTAGGTCTGGTGGTCTTCGCCAAGGCCGAGCGCGGCGCGACCGATGTGGTGGCCGAAGAGCGCCATTTCGCGCCCACCAGCCGCGCCAGCGTGCGCGCCGATGCGGTGAAAGTGGCGCTGGAATTGCTGTTGCCCGCGCAGGCCGAGAAAGAAACCCAGCCCGGCGGGAACTACGATATCTGAGTTAGCCGAAGTTGCCGGTCTTCAGCCGGTAAGCGGTGAAGATCAGAAACACGGCCAGAACCGTGCCGAAAATCGCGATCTGGCGGATGATCCTCTGTTTCTTTTCCAGGGGGCTCATGGGGGTGATCTCTCCGTCTCGTCTGGTGGCTGAACGGCTGCTTAGCCCTTCCCGTCCTTGAGAATTGTTCTTTTACGACAACGCCGGCCAACTCTCTGGGACTCGGCCGGCGTTGCTGTGTCCTGCTGCGGCTTCAGACCGCCGGAGCGCCGTAAAGATCGGCGGCGCGGGCCTCGAAAGCCTCGACCATCTTGCGGAAGGCGCGGTCGAAATACTGGCCCGCGATGCTTTCGAACAAGGCGTTGCGGAAGCTGAAGGTCACGTTGAAATCCAGCTCGCAGCCACCCTCCACGTCGCGGAATTCCCAGCGATTATCCAGATCGCGCATCGGGCCATCGACATAGTGGACGGTGATGACGTTGGGGCGTTCCTTCACCACCTTGCTGGTGAACTTCTCGCGCAGCATCTTGAAGCCGACCAGCATGTCGGCGATCATCTCATGCCCATCGTCGCTGCGCACGCGGGTGGCCACTACCCATGGCAGAAACTCGCCATAATGCGCGACATCGGCGACCAGATCGAACATCTGCTGGGCGCTGTAAGGCATGCGCCGCACTTCATGAATGCCCGGCATGTTACTTGCCGCCCGCCAGCGCGGCCTGAGCCGCCTGTGTCGCCGCTTTTTTGGCCAGCTGCGCCTCACGCGCGGCACGCATTTCGGCGAAATCCTCACCCGCGTGATAGGACGAGCGGGTCAGCGGGCTGGCCGCCACCTGCAGGAAGCCCTTGGCCCGGGCAATCGCGCCATAGGCGGCGAAAGCCTTTGGGGTGACGAACTCCTTCACCTCGGCATGCTTGGGCGTGGGGCGCAGATACTGGCCCATGGTCAGGAAATCGATGCCGGCGCTGCGCATGTCGTCCATCACCTGATGGACCTCCAGACGCTCCTCGCCCAGACCCAGCATGATGCCGCTCTTGGTGAAGATCATCGGATTGTGGCGCTTCACCTCCTCCAGCAGACGCAGCGAGGCATAATAGCGCGCGCCGGGGCGGATGGTGGGGTAGAGCCGGGGCACCGTCTCAAGATTATGGTTATAAACGTCCGGACCGGCAGCCACGATCGCCTCGATGGCGGGCAGCATCTTGTTGCGGAAGTCCGGCGTCAGGATCTCGATGGTGGTGTTGGGCGTGTTCTTGCGCAGCTCGTTGATGACCTTCACGAACTGGCCCGCGCCGCCGTCGGGCAGATCGTCACGGTCCACCGAGGTGATGACGATATGCTCCAGCCCCAGCTTGGCGGCGGCTTCGGCCACATGCGCGGGCTCGAGCGGATCGACCTTGCGCGGCATGCCCGTCTTCACATTGCAGAAGGCGCAGGCGCGGGTGCAGACATCGCCCAGGATCATCACCGTGGCGTGCTTCTTGGTCCAGCATTCGCCGATGTTGGGGCAAGCTGCCTCTTCGCACACCGTGTTCAGGCTCAGCTCGCGCATCAGGTCGCGGGTCTTGCCATATTCCTTGCTGACCGGCGCTTTCACGCGAATCCAGTCGGGCTTGCGCTGGATTGCGGGGCGTTCAGGGTTCTGTTCGGCGGGCTGAGGCGCGGTCGAGAGGTCGTTCATGTGTGCCAGATAGGCGCATGCGCGGCGCCTTTCCAGAGGAAAAGCGTCTTAAGACTTGCGCGCAATGCAAGCCTGCTTGCACCAAAGGGCATGGACGGAAAGCCGCCTCTTGCATGGGGGGCGTTCTGGTGGATAAAAAGCGCCTATGAGCACGGACGCTACCCCCCCACTCGACCGCCTTCTGGCCGGATACCGCCGTTTTCGCGAATCGGGCTGGAACCCGCATCGCGACCGCTGGCAGCAGCTTGGCGAAGGCCAGCAGCCCGAGGTGATGGTGATCGCCTGTTCGGACAGCCGCGTCGATCCCTCTCAGATTTTCGATGTCGATCCGGGCGAGATTTTCGTGGTGCGCAATGTGGCCGCCATGGTGCCGCCTTTCGAGACGACGCCGGGCCTGCACGGTGTTTCCGCCGCGCTGGAATTTGCGGTGCAGGTGCTGAAGGTAAAAGAGGTTCTGGTGCTGGGTCATGGTCTGTGCGGCGGCTGCAAGGCGGCGCTGTCTCAGGATCTGCACGGCACCGAGCCGGGACAGGGCGGCTTTATCGCCAACTGGATTTCGCTGCTGGATGAAGCACGCGGGCCAGTGGTGGAGAAATACGGCACGAAGGGCCGCGAGGCCGAGCGCGCGATGGAGCTGGCCGGGGTGAAGGTCAGCCTTGAGAATCTGCGCAGCTTCCCCTGCGTGCGCGAGAAGGAAAAGAGCGGAGAACTGACGCTGCGCGGCGCCTTCTTCGCTATTTCCGATGGCGTGCTGCATGTGCTGGATGAGGCCACGGGCGAATTTGCCCCGGCAAGCTAAGGTTTCAGGCTGGACATGAAACAGGGCGTCGGGACACCGGCGCCCTTTTCTATGCCGTCAACGCGTGGTCCAGATCGACGCGCACGCAGTCGCGCCCATCCCGCTTCGCACGATAAAGCGCGAGATCGGCACGCTCGATGCAAGTGGTGAGCAGATCGCGCGGGCCGATTTCCACCGCGCCGAAGCTGGCAGTCGGCATGGTAAACCCAAGCGCGTCATCGTCCTGATCCGAGGACAGGGTGATGCGCAGTCGATTGAGCAGATCGCTGACCTCGCTCGCATTCACGCCCGGCAGCAGCAACACGAATTCCTCGCCCCCGGCGCGCGAGACCAGATCGCCCTGACGCAGCCCTGATTGCAGGCGGCGGGCAAATTCGCTGAGCGCCAGATCTCCGGCGGCATGACCGAAACGGTCGTTGATCGACTTGAAATGATCGAGATCCACCACCGCCACGCAAACCGGCGTGCGGCTGCGGCGGCATTGCGCCTTGACCCGCCGCGCCGCTTCCTCGAACCCGCGGCGGTTGAGCAGCCCGGTCAACGGGTCGACAATCGCCAGATGGCGCATGCCATGGGCCAGATCCTCGGCCAGCAGGAACAGGGCGAACAGGCCGATGCCTGTCAGGCTGGCGGGCACGCCCAGCACATAGACGGCATGATAGATCTGGCTGCTCAGCGCGCCCCACGGGTCGGTCATCAGGCCCAGGATGGTCAACGCGCCGAAGAAGGCCATGAACAGGCTCATCATCGCCAGCGTGGTGCCCCCTTGCGCCAGTTCGCGCTCCGGCCCGCGCCGCAGCGCGCGGATCGAGAAGAACAGCATCACCACCACATAGGCGGTGACCACCGGATGATGCACCGGCTTGTCCGGAAACCGCACGACAAGCACGCCGCAGCCCAGCGCCATGATCGCCAGGGAGCCCAGAAACCAGCCCTGCTCACGCAAACCGCTCCGCTCGCGAAAGCCCAGCGCGACCAGCGTGGCGCCGGATAAAGACGCAGTGCAAGCCACCAGATTGGCGACCGTATGGCTTCCCGGCGTCAGCAGCCGCATCGCCATCAGCGTGTGATCCAGCGCGATCAGGGCGAAGGCGCTGGCCCAGTAGGTGGCATGGCGCACGCGCCCAAAGCGCTGAAAAGCAGCCAAAAGCGCGATGGCGAGAAGCAGGCTGGTGCTGGCGACGCCGAAAAATGCAAGCGCAAGAACGGTCATGGTCGGGGCCTAGCAGGATCGCAGCGCGATCCAAAGGCCTCTCATCTCCTTTACGCAAGTTTACATTTGAAGGATCGTGTTTTTCAGAAACAAATCAATAGACATCGCGCAGATAGCGTTTCGACTTCTGCATGGCGGTGAGATAATCGCGGGCGCTGGTGTCGCTCATGCCGCCATGTTGGGCGATGATCTGGCGCAGCGCCTTGTCGACATCCCTGGCCATGCGCGAGGCATCGCCGCAGACATAAACATGCCCGCCCTCATCCAGCCAGCGCCAGAGTTGCGCGCCTTCCTCGATCATGCGGGTCTGGACATAGATCTTTTCGGCCTGATCGCGCGAAAAGGCCAGGCTGAGGCGCGAAAGGTGCCCGCTACGGGTCCAGCTTTCGATCTCTTCGCGGTAGTAGTAATCGCTGGCTTCATGCTGTTCGCCGAAGAACAGCCAGTTCCTTCCGCGCGCGCCACTGGCCTGACGGTCATGAAGAAAACCCCGGAACGGCGCAATGCCCGTGCCTGGCCCGATCATGATCGCGGGCGCCTCGGGATCGGCGGGCGGGCGGAAATGCGCCGAAGGTTGCAGGAAGATGCGGCATTCCTCGCCTTCCGCGCGGTCGGCCAGAAAGCTGGAGCACACCCCCATCCGCGTGCGCAGATCCTGCATCCAGCGCACGACGGACACGGTCAGCTGAACCTCATCGGGCTGAACGCGCGGGCTGGAGGAAATCGAATAGAGCCGGGGCTGAAGCGGCTTGAGAACATCGACCAGTTCCTGCGCGGACAGTTTCACCGCCGCGCCATGCAGCACATCGGCCCATTGCCGGCCCCACAGCCAGTTGTCGAGCTGGGCCTTCTCGCCCGCCAGCAGAGGCACGACATCGGCCTGCGGATCGCGCCGGGCCACCAGCTCCAGCAAAGGCCGGGTCACCCTGGTGATATCGAGATGATAGGCCAGCGCCCAGCCCAGCGGCATCTCGCCCTTGCCCGGCAGGATCACCGGGGCCATCGCATCCAGCTCCAGCCGCAGCAGCACTTCCGCAATCAGATCTGAGCAATTGACCGGCCAGACGCCCAGCGCGTCGCCTACCTCATAGGTCAGCCCGCTGCCCGCCAGATCGAAGCCGAACTGCCGCACATCCTTTTGCGAGGACAATCCGCTCAGCCGCCGGTTGGTGATCAGCCGCGTGGAGAGCGGGGCTTTGCGATCATACATTGCCTGATCGGGTTTAGGCGTGGCAGCAGCAGCGGCAGGCCGCTCCATCACGGCCAGCATGGCATCCAGATTTTCCGGTCCGGGGGCGACAGGCAGCGGAGGAGTCATGTCCGCACCCTTGTCCGGTTCACCGTCGCTGGTCAGGCTGGCCACGGCCTTTTCCAGCCAGCCTTGGGCCGCATCCTCACCATCAGGCTCGCAATCCACGCGTTCAACCAGACGACGCCCGCCGAGCGCTTCCAGCCTTGCGTCCAGCTTGCGACCGAAGCCGCAGAACTGGTCATAGCTGGAATCGCCAAAGGCCAACACCGCGAAGGACAGGGCCTCAAGCCGGGGCGCGGCCTCCTCGCTCAGCGCATCCCAGAAGGCACCGCCATTGTCGGGCGGATCGCCATCGCCGAACGTGCTCGCCAGCAGGAGCGCATGGCCCGCTCTGGCCAGATCGGCAGGCGTTACCTCATCCATGGAAATCAGCTTGGCAACGAGCCCTTGCTCGCCAAGAAACGCGGCGACCTTTTCCGCAAAGGCCTCGGTATTGCCCGTCTGCGAGGCCCAGAGCACCAGCACCTCTTTCGAGGCAGCACCAACCGGAGCAGCCACCATCACCCCGGTCGCCTCACCCTCCAAAGGCTGAGCCATGCTCCCCGCCCGCGATACCATCCCCGCCAGCAAGCCATTGACGAAATTCAGCTTCGCCCCGGCAAGCGGCGCCGTGGCAGGCACCACCGGCATGCTGCCCGGCGCGGCGGCGCCCGGCACTCTCAGCCCGGCGGTGAAGCCGGAGAGGTAATGCTGCTCCTCCACCGAGAAATCGGGGATCGACCGGGGCAGCCCCAGAACATCGACAAGCGCGTCGGCAAGAGCATGAGGCATAAGGGTAAAGTCCCGGGAGGTGGCTTCAGGGATGGCTGTCTTGGCGGGCGCTGCATCGGGCGCAGCTTCGGCGGGGCCGGAAAGCCGCGTCAGCGCCACGGCGGAGAACTTGAATTCGGGCTGCATCGAGATCGGGTCGATGGCGTCGCTGGTGACCGCATTGATCGCCAGATCCTCGCCGAACACATCGTTCCAGTGGAAGGGCGCAAAGGCATTGCCTGGCCTCACCCGGTCGGTCACCACGGCGGGCAGCACCGCCCGGCCCCGGCGTGAACGGATTTCCACGCGATCCTTTTCGGCAATGCCCAGCGCCCTGGCGTCTTCGGGATGGAGTTCGATAAAGGGGCCCGGGTTCAGCTTGTTGAGCGTGGGCACCTTGCCGGTCTTGGTCAGCGTGTGCCACTGGTGCTGCAGCCGCCCCGTGTTGAGGATCAGGGGGAAATCGGCATCGGGCATGTCCGCCGCGTCTATATGCGGGCGCGGCAGGAAGAAGGCCTTGCCCCGCTCCGTGGGGAAAGCGATGGCGGGCGTGGCACCATCCTCGCCCTTGCGCAGCGTCTGGCTGATGCCGTCATTGAGATAACGCACCGGGTTGCGATCCTGCTCCGCATCGGGGGCGCAGGGCCATTGCAGCGGGGTTTCGCGCAGCCTTTCGTAACTGGCGCCGCGAATGTCATAGCCGGTCTTCGGGTTCCAGAACTGGCGGATTTCCTCGAACACCTGCCCGGCATCGGCATAGGTAAAGCCCTGCTCATACCCCATGGCGCAGGCGACGCGGGCGATGATCTGCCAATCGGCCATGGCCTCGCCCGGAGGGGCCACCGCCTGCTGCATCAGCGTCATATTGCGTTCGGAGTTGATCATCACCCCTTCCGCCTCGGCCCAGAGGGCGCCGGGCAGGATGATATCGGCATAGCGGTTGGTCTCGGTATCGACGAAAGCATCCTGAGCGATGACCAGTTCGGCCTTCTCCAGCCCGGCGATCACGGTCTTGCGGTTGGAAACGCTGGCCACCGGATTGGTGCAGATGATCCAGCACGCCTTCACCTTGCCCGCCGCCATATCCTCGAACAGGGCGATCGTCCCCTTGCCCGCCTCCTTCTTCAGCGTGCCCGGGGCGATGCCCCATGCACGTTCCACAAAGGCGCGATCCTTGGCGCTGAGCGTGGCGCGCTGCCCCGGCAGGCCCGGCCCCATATAGCCCATCTCGCGCCCGCCCATCGCATTGGGCTGTCCCGTCAGCGAGAAAGGCCCGGCGCCGGGGCGGCAGATCGCGCCCGTCGCCAGATGGAGGTTGCAGATGGCATTGGTGTTCCAGGTGCCATGGGTGCTCTGGTTGAGGCCCATGGTCCAGCAGCTCATCCAGTTGGGCGCGGCGCCGATCATCGCGGCGGCCTGGCGCAGATCCTCCTCGGGGATGCCGGTGATCCGCGCCACCTTGGCGGGCGGGTAATCGGCCAGAAAATCCGGCATCGCCTCCCAGCCTTCGGTGTAGCTGGCGATAAATTCCGGATCGGTATGGCCTGCCGCATGCAGCAGATGCAGCAGCCCGTTCATCAGCGCCAGATCGCTGCCGGGTTTCACCTGAAGGAACAGATCGGCCTTCTCCGCCGTGGTGTTGCGCCGCGGGTCGACAACGATCAGCTTCGCCCCCGCCTTCACCCGGTCCATCATCCGCAGGAACAGGATGGGGTGGCAGTCGGCCATATTGGCGCCGATCACGAAGAACAGATCGGCGGAATCGAAATCCTGATACGATCCCGGCGGCCCATCCGCCCCGATGGACAGCTTGTAACCGCTGGCCGCGCTGGCCATGCAGAGGCGCGAATTGCTCTCGATGTTGTTGGTGCCGATAAAGCCCTTGCACAGCTTGTTGGCGAGGTACTGCGCCTCCAGCGACATCTGCCCCGAGACATAGAAGGACACCGCATCGGGCCCGTCGCGGTCGATGATGCCGCGCAGGCCCTGAGCAGTGCGCGCGATGGCCTCCTCCATCGGGATCGCGCCCTGATCCTTGCCGTCGGCGAGGCGGGCATAGGCCTTGTCCGCCCGCCCCGGCGCGGTGACAGGCACATTGCACGAACTGCCCTTGGTGCAGAGCCGCCCGAAATTGGTGGGGTGGCTCTTGTCGCCTGAAACCTTGGTGATCCGCCCCTGTTCGACCTGCATGACGATGCCGCAGCCCACGCCGCAATAGGGGCAGACGCTCTTTACCTGCCTTGCGATTTCAGCCTTGATCGTCGCGGTGTCGATCGTCACGGTGGGCCCCAAACACAAAAAACGCCACCGAACGCAGCCCCAGGGCTGGATCGATGGCGTCGTTGCCATATCGTCAATTCATGCCCCTTCCCGGGGCGAAACCTTCGTCAGACATCTTCGCACTGACGAACCTGATTATCCTTTCACAGAAGGGCCTTGGCCGCAAGTCCCTTTGTGCGGCGCAGCATTGCCGAAATTACGCCGCTTTTTCAGGAGATTTCTGCCTCAATACGACATTTGGCCCAGCCCCGAAGCCGCGCATCACCGCAAAGCCCAGAGCGCCCAGAACCACCACCACATCATTGGCGATCGAACAGCCGATCCCCTGCAGAAAACCGCTGGCAAAGCCCATCAGCCCCGGCGCATTGGGCCCCACCCCCAGATCGGGCAGCACCCCGCTCGCCGCCGCCAGCCCCATCAGCAGCGAGGCCGGAAGCCAGAAGCAACTGCTCAGCGTGATCCCGATCCGGCAGATCGAACCCAAGGTGAGATCGGAGAGTCTCACAGCAGACGGGCGCGACGCATGGGCATTGTCGATCATGGCATCCCCTTTGACGAAAAGCTCATGGCAGGCGCCAGGCCTGTCAATCGCCGCGCGGCCAGTCGATGCGCTGGCTCGCCGGATTGACCGGAATATACGAATCGTATATGTTTCGCATATTGGAACACGGAGGCTCCCATGGGCATAGTCAAGATCGACGACCAGCTTCACGAGGACATCCGCCGCGCCAGCGCGGTGATGTGCCGCTCGATCAACGCTCAGGCGGAATTCTGGATGAAGATGGGCATGCTGGCCGAAGCCAACCCCACCCTCTCCTTTCAGGAAATCGTCAAGATCCAGCTGGAACAGGCGCAGATCACCCTGCCCTCTCCGGATGCGCCCATCGCTTCTGTCATGGCGGCCTGATCATGGTTAAAACCCCGGAGGAACTGGCGCTGATGCGGATCTCGGGCCGTCTGCTGGCCCGCGTCTTCGAGATGCTCGATACGCTGGATCTGGCGGGCCGTTCCACCATGGAGGTCAACGATCTGGTCGAGCGTTTCATCACCGTCGATCTGGCGTCGCGCCCGGCCAGCAAGGGGCAATATGGCTTCAAATATGTGCTGAACTGCTCGATCAACCATGTGGTCTGCCATGGCGTGCCCGACACAGACACGATCATCCGCGCCGGCGATATCATCAACCTCGATATCACGCTGGAAAAGAACGGCTTTATCGCCGATTCCAGCAAAACCTACATGGTAGGGGAGGTCAATCCGGCCGCCCGGCGTCTGGTGCGCGTGGCGCAGGAGGCGATGTGGCAGGGCATCCGTCAGGTCCGCCCCGGCGCCACGCTGGGCGATATCGGCCATGCCATCGAGCGGCACGCCAAGAAGCACGGCTACACGGTGGTGCGCGAATATTGCGGCCACGGCATCGGCCGTGAGATGCATGAGGAGCCCAACATCCTTAATTACGGCCGCCCGGGCACGGGGCAAACGCTGAAGGAAGGCATGGTCTTCACCATCGAGCCGATGGTTAACCAGGGCAGTCGCATGGTCGAAACCGAAGACGACGGCTGGACGGTGGTGACCCGTGACCAGAAGCTCTCGGCCCAGTTCGAGCATACGGTCGCGGTGACTGCCTCAGGCGTCGAAGTGCTGACCCTGCGCGCCGACGGCCAGTAAGGGTTCAAGCAGGGATCGACAGCAGGGCCAACCAGCCTGCGATCTCACCCACCACCTGCATGGTGCCCAGCACATCGCCGGTCTGCCCGCCGATCTGGCGCCATGCGATCAGGCCCGTCAGCGCCACCGCAACGGCCATCACCAGCCCCACGATCAACCCCGGCACAAACTCCAGCCCGGAAACCAGCGCCAAAGCACCCAGCACCAATCCCATGCCAAGCCGCACCACGCCGACACCGGAGGCAGAACGCCCCAGCCCATCGGCCCGCGCCACCGGCATCACCGCCAAGGCGCCCACCAGCAGAGCACGACTGGCCACCGACAGCGCAAGAATCCGCCAGACATCGCCAAGCTGGGCCAGCAGCAACCACCGCAACCCCAGCGCCATCACCAGAGCCATTGCGCCATAGCTGCCGAGGCGGCTGTCCTTCATGATCTCCAGCTTGCGTTCACGGGTCTGGCCGCCGCCGAAGCCATCGGCGACATCGCCCAGCCCGTCTTCATGCAGACCTCCCGTGGCCAGCAGTCCGGCCACCAGAGCGACGCCCGCCGCCACCGGCGCAGGCCAGCCCAGCGCTTGCCCCAAGGTGAAGATGCCGCCGACAATCGCCCCCACCGCCAGTCCGGCCAGCGGAAAGGCCCATGCCGCCTGAGCCAGCGTGGGCACCTCACCGCGCAAACGCCCGGCGGGCAGCCTTGTCAGCAGCATCAACGCCACCTGCGCTTCGGAGCAGCGGCGGCGCAAAAGGGTCACGCCTCGCTCACTCCGGCCTCGCCGAAGGTGGCCATGCCATTGTGGCACTCCAGGGCCGCACGCACGATGCCCAGCGCCAGAGCCGCGCCCGATCCCTCGCCCAGACGCATATCGAACTCCAGCACCGCGCGCTTGTTCAGCGCCGAGAGCAGGCGCCGATGGCCCGGCTCGGCGCTGGCATGGCCGATCAGGCAATGGTCCAGCAGATCGGGCGAGACGCCATGCAGCACCGCCGCCGCCGCCGTGCAGATAAAGCCGTCGAGGATCACCGGGATGCGCCTGGCGCGGGCCGCCAGCACCGCGCCGCAGATTGCCGCCTGCTCGCGCCCGCCAAGGGCGGCCAGACGCTGCATACCCTGTGCATCGCCATGGCGTTCCAGCCCTTGCGCGATCACCTGAGCCTTGCGTTGCATGCCTGCACTGTCAGCACCCGTGCCCGGACCGACCCAAGCTGCCGGTTCGCCGCCGAACAGCGAGCAGGCCAGCGCCGCAGCGATGGTCGAATTGCCAATGCCCATTTCCCCCAGCACCAGAATATCCGCTTCGGGGTTCACCGCTTCGGCACCCCGCGCGATGGCGGACAGCGTGTCGGCCTCGCTCATGGCGGGGCCCTGGGTGAAATCATCGGTCGGGCGGTCCAGATCGAGGGCGATCACCGAAAGATCGGCGCCAGAGGCCCGGCAAAGCTGGTTAATCGCCGCCCCGCCATGCTCGAAATTGGCGACCATCTGCACGGTCACCTCGCTGGGATAGGGGCTGACGCCGTGGACGCAGACCCCATGATTGCCGGCAAAGACCAGCGCCTGGGCATGGTTAATCGCCGGACGCGGCGTGCCGCGCCATCCGGCCATGAATTCGGCGATCTCCTCAAGCCTTCCCAGCGAGCCGGGGGGCTTGGTCAGGCTGTTCTGCCGGGCGCGGGCGGCCAGCGCGGCAACCTCATCGAAACGGGGGGCATTGCGGGCGAAATCGGCAACTTCGGCAAGACTGGCAAACATCACTTCACCTTCATGGGCAGTCCGCAGACCGCCAGAACAACCTCATCGGCCATGGCCGCGACGCGCTGGTTGAGCAAGCCCGCTTCATCACGAAAGGTGCGCGCCAGCGCATTGTCGGGCACGATGCCGCCGCCAACCTCATTGGTGACCAGTACCACGGGCGAGGTTCGCGCGGCCAGAGCCTCCGGCAGGCCCTGCTCCCGCCAATCACGTTCGGCCAGCATCATGTTGGTCAACCACAGCGTCAGGCAATCGACCAGACAGGGGGCATGATCGCTTTCGCGCAAGGCATCCGCCAGATCGAAGGGAGCGTGCAGATTGCGCCATTCCGGCCCGCGACGGGCCTGGTGGGTAGCTATGCGCTGCTCCATTTCGGTGTCGAAAGCCTGCGCCGTGGCGATATAGGTGGCGTGACCGGTGAAGCCCAAGGCATGGCCTTCCGCGATGGCGCTCTTGCCGGAGCGGGCACCGCCGGTCACCAGAATTATCCGCGCCATGCTGTGGGTTGCTCCATCAAGTGCTTGCCGAATCATGCGCAGAGAAACCAGAAGCACGTCCAACTCAAGAGGAGATATGCCTTTTGGCATCCGCGCCGCGCCACGAACTGCTGCTGATCCGCCATGCCCCGGCCCTGAATGAGGGCCGACTGGCCGGGCGGCGCGACGTGCCCGCCAATCTGGGCGATGGGCAGGCCCTGGCGGCTTTGCGCGGCTTTTTGGGGCCGGTGGATCGGGTCATAACCAGCCCCGCCCTGCGCTGCCGCCAGACGGCGCAGGCGCTGTGGGCGGACATGGCCATGGCCGAAGATGCCCGCCTGTGGGAACAGGATTTCGGCGCATGGGAAGGCCTGCCCTTTGCCGAAATCCCCGATCAGGGCGCCTTGCCTCCCGAAAAGCTGGTCCGGCTTGCCCCGCCGCAAGGCGAGAGCTTTGCCGACCTTTACGCCCGCGCCGCCCCCGCCCTCGTCGAAATCGCCACCCTTCCCGGGCGCAGCGCCATCGTCGCCCATGCCGGAACGATCCGCGCCGCTCTGGCCATGGCATGCGGAACCATGGGGCCTGCTCTGGCGTTCAGCATCGATCCTCTGTCGATCACGCGGCTGATCCCCTGCGGCCAGCAATGGGCGATTGGCTACGTCAATCAGAAAGCCTGCCCATGATGGCCCTGCATGCCACGCAGATGCTGATCGGACTGACGCTGGAAGCCATGCTGGGCTGGCCGATGGTCCTCTATCGCCTGATCGGCCATCCGGTCAGCTGGCTGGGCCAGCTGATCGCTCTGGGCGACCGGCACTGGAACGACGAAAGCGAGGATGACGACACCCGGCAGTCCAAAGGCACCATGCTGGCCCTGAGCATCATCCTGCTGGCCGGAGGCGTGGCGATGGCGCTTTCCCTGCTGCTGGTGCGCGACTGGACCGGTGCTGTGGTCGGCGGCATTCTGGCCTGGCCGCTGCTGGCGGCGCGCTCCCTGCACGATCATGTCGCCGCCGTGGCCGAGCCGCTGGCCGCTGGAGATGTGCCCCGCGCGCGCAAGGCGGTCTCGATGATCGTCGGGCGCTCGCCCGACAGGCTGGACAAGCCCGCCATCACGCGCGCCGCCGCCGAAAGTCTGGCGGAGAACACGTCGGATGGCGTGATCGCCCCGCTGTTCTGGGGTGTGCTGCTGGGGCTGCCGGGGATCGCGGCCTATAAGGCGATCAACACGCTGGATTCGATGATCGCCTATCGCACCACGCGCCATCTGTTCTTTGGCCGCACCGCCGCGAAAATCGACGATATCGCCAACTGGATTCCCGCGCGGCTGACGGGCCTGCTCTATGTGCTGGCCAGCAACCGACCTGCGACAGCTCTGCGCGTGATGCTGTCGGATGCCGGCAACCACCGCTCGCCCAACGCCGGTTGGCCCGAGGCCGCCTTTGCCGGAGCCCTGGGCATCCGCCTGTCCGGCCCGCGCCTCTATGCCGAGGGGCCGAGTGAAGACCCATGGCTCAATGGAGAAGCTCCCGATCCCGCGCCCGCCAATCTGCTGGCCGGGCTGAAGCTTTATCGCCGCGTGGTGGGGCTGGCGGCGCTCTGCGCGGCGACGCCTTGTGTGATCGCCTTATGGAAGTTCCAGAACTATGCGGCGTGACCATGGCGGCGATCTGGACCGCGCGCGCGCCAGCCGCGGCGGCGATGACTGGATCGACCTGTCAACCGGCATCAACCGCGTGCCCTATCCCGTGCCTCCCCTGCCCCCCGAGGCATGGACAGCCCTGCCCACCGCCAGCGCACGCGATGCCCTGCTCAAAGCCGCCGCACAGGCCTATCGCACCCCAGCGCCGATGGTGGCGCTGGCCGGGGCTCAGGCCGCGATCCAGATGCTGCCAATGGCGCTGGGCGCGGCTGGCGGTACAGTGCGCGTTCTCTCCCCCACCTATAATGAGCATGCCGCCTGCTTCACCGCCGCCGGCTTCATGGTGGAGCCGGTCAGTGATCCGGGGGATCTTGCGGGGGGCGCCATCGCTGTCGTGGTCAATCCCAACAATCCCGATGGCCGCCTGATCGCGCCTGCCGATCTTCTGGCCCTGCGTGACAAGGTCGGCTTGCTGGTGGTGGACGAGAGCTTCGCCGACCCCTTGCCCGAGATGTCGCTGGCGCCCCATGCCGGAGAGCCGGGGCTGGTGGTGCTTCGCTCCTTCGGCAAGTTCTACGGACTGGCGGGCGTGCGGCTGGGCTTTGCACTGGGCGATGCGCAGATCATCGCCCGGCTGACCGCCATGGCTGGCCCCTGGCCCGTGGCGGGCCCGGCGCTGGAAATCGGCGCCACCGCGCTTCAGGACGCCGCATGGGCGCGGGCGACCACGCGGCGTCTGGTTCATGAGGTCGGGCGGATCGATGCACTGACGCAGACCCATGGCTGGACGCTGGTGGGGGGCACCCATCTCTTCCGGCTCTATGACACGCCCGGTGCCGCCGCCGCTCAGGATCATCTGGCCGATCATCGCATCTGGAGCCGCATCTTTCCATGGTCATCCCGCTTGATCCGTCTGGGTCTGCCGGGCATGGAGAGCGAATGGCGGCGCCTTGCCGCCGCGTTTGGGCAAGCGGATTGATGGATTTCACGCAGGACGAGGCCAACACGCTGGAGCGCATCATGCGCTGGCGACGCGATGTGCGCCACTTCCGCGACACAGCCTTGGATGAAGCCCGGATCGAACGCCTTCAGGCGGCGATGGATCTGGCGCCATCTGTCGGCAATGCCAGACCATGGCAGGTGATCCGCGTGGAGGATGCCGGGCTGCGTCAGGCCGTCCATGACAATTTCCTCGCCTGCAATGCCGAGGCGGCGCAGGCCTATGAGGGTGAGCGCCTTTCGGAGTACAACCGGCTCAAGCTGGCCGGGCTGGACAAGGCGCCGCTGCAACTGGCGGTGTTCACCGTCAGCGATCCGGCCGAGGGGCATGGGCTGGGCCGCCACAGCATCCCCGCCACGCTTCAGGCCTCGACCGCCATGGCGATCCATACGCTGTGGCTGGCGGCGCGGGCCGACAATCTGGGGCTGGGCATGGTGTCGATCCTCGACCCCGAAGCCATCGAGCGCCTGCTGGAGGTGCCCGATGGCTGGGCTTTCTCGGCATGGCTGTGCATCGGGCATCCGGAATTTGTCGATGATACGCCGCTGCTGCATCGCGCGGGCTGGCAGGAAAACCACAGCCATGCATGGCTGCGGCGCTGAGCTTTATTCAGCCAGCGCCAGCAGGCCGGTCACATCGGCATGGGCTTCGAGATGATCGGCGAGGGCATCGAGGGTTGCCTCGACCGTGGCGCCATAGGCAAGGCCTGACGGCTTCGCGCCAAGGCCCGCGATAAAACCCGAGCGAAAAGCATCCTGCGCGAAAAGACCGTGCAGGTAGCTGCCCATGATGCGGCCATCTTCGGAGATCGCACCCTCGGGCCGCCCCCCGATCCGGGCGAAGGGGCGGGCGCGATCCGGGCCATCGGTGAGGCCGATATGGATTTCGTAGCCCTCGACAGGCAGGCCGCTGGCGGCGTGGATCGCCTGAACCTGCGTCAGCCGCTTGTCGCCCTGCATGGCCGTTGCAACATTCAGCAGGCCAAGGCCGGGCATCTCTCCCGCCGGTCCTTCCAGCCCTTGCGGATCGCTGATCGAGCGGCCCAGCATCTGATAGCCGCCGCAAATCCCCAGCACATGACCGCCCCGCCGCACATGCCCCGCCAGATCGACATCCCAACCCTGAGCGCGCAGAAAATCCAGATCGCCGCGCGTGCTTTTGCTGCCGGGCAGGATGACCAGCCTGGTATCGCCGGGGATGGCCTCGCCGGGGCGGATCATCACCAGATCGATGTCGGGCTCTTGCGCCAGAGGATCGAGATCATCGAAATTGGCGATGCGCGAGAGCGCCAGCACCGCCACCTTCACCTGCCCTCCGGACGAGATATGCCCCAGATCAAGCGCATCCTCGGCAGGCAGCAGATGGGCCTGAGCAAACCATGGCAGCACCCCAAAACCGCGCCAGCCGGTGCGGTCCTCGATCAATCGATAGCCATCGTCGAACAGCGAGGGGTC
The DNA here is from genome assembly GCF_001598555.1 of Novosphingobium rosa NBRC 15208. Taxonomy (GTDB): domain Bacteria; phylum Pseudomonadota; class Alphaproteobacteria; order Sphingomonadales; family Sphingomonadaceae; genus Novosphingobium; species Novosphingobium rosa. The sequence goes on along the minus strand of NZ_BCZE01000012.1, from coordinate 76,991 downwards.
GCCGCGAAACTTGTTGATCAGAAAGCCGCGCACCATCGCGGCATCCTCGGGCGAGAGCACCGCCTGCGTGCCGACCATCTGGGCGATCACCCCGCCCCGGTCGATATCGCTCGCAAGCACCACCGGCACATTCGCCGCACAGGCAAAGCCCATATTGGCGATATCGCCGTCGCGCAGATTGACCTCCGCCGGGCTGCCCGCGCCCTCCACGATCACCAGATCATGCGCGTCTTTCAGGCGGTGAAAACTTTCCAGCACCGGGGCCATCAGCTGCGGTTTCAGAGCGGCATACTCCCGCGCCTTCACCGTGGCGATGCGCCGCCCCTGCACCACCACCTGACTGCCGACATCGGTTTCGGGCTTCAAAAGCACCGGGTTCATATCGGTATGCGCCGCCAGACCGCAGGCCAGCGCCTGCAAGGCCTGAGCCCGCCCGATCTCCCCGCCATCAGCGGTAACAGCCGCATTGTTCGACATGTTCTGCGGCTTGAAGGGCGCGACACTCAGTCCCCGCCGACGCGCCGCCCGGCAAAGCCCCGCCACCAGCAGCGATTTGCCGACATTAGAACCCGTCCCCTGGATCATCAACGCGGGCATAAAGGGTCTAGAACTCCACCCCGGCCTGCGCCTTGATGCCGCCGCGGAAGGGATGCTTCATCAGCGTCATCTCGGTGACGAGATCGGCCTGCTCGATCAGCTCGGGCGCAGCGTTGCGGCCCGTCAGCACCACATGGGTCATCTCGGGCTTTTCCTCGCGCAGGAAGGTCAGCACCTCCTCCAGCGGGAGGTATTCATAGCGCAGGGCGATGTTGATTTCGTCCAGAAGCACCATGCGGATTTCCGGGTTACGGATCAGTTCCTTGGCCTTGTCCCAGCCCTTGCGCGCCGCCGCGATATCGCGGGCCTTGTCCTGCGTTTCCCAGGTAAAACCCTCGCCCATGGCGTGAAACTGGCAGAGATCGGGGAAATTTTGCTCGATCAACCGCCGCTCACCGGTGTCCCAGGCGCCCTTGATAAACTGCACCACGGCGCTCGGCATACCATGGGCGATGCAGCGCAGGATCATCCCGAAGCCGGAGGACGACTTGCCCTTGCCCGTGCCGGTATGAACGATCACCAAACCCTTTTCGCCCTGTTTGCTCGCCATGATCTTGTCGCGAGAAGCCTTTTTCTTGGCCATCTTGGCGTTGTGGCGGTCAAAGTCGGCATCTGGGGTTTTCGTCGGGGCTTCGGCGGTCATGCTACTCTCCTGATCGCGGCATTCCTTGACAGCCCCGCCGCAATCCCGCAATCCCCGCCACGTTGGTTCCTTACGGCGGCGCTTGTCTGCCAAGAGGCGAAGAGGGAATGTGACAGGGCTTGCCAAAGCCTCAAACACAGCCGCCCCCGCGACCGTCAACGGATGAGGCAGCTTCGATGCCACTGGCCGCAAGGCTCGGGAAGGCGAGGCTGACGCAGGGTTCACGCCCCCGATCCGCCAGCCGGGAGACCTGCCAGCAGTTGAAAACGGACAGCCGGGGTGTGCTGTGGCCGGTCGATCAGGCGCTGAACCAGGGGTTCGGTGCCCGGTGGTCTGTGCAAAGACGCCCCCGCATACGGGAATGGAAGCGTCGTGGGCCAGAATGCCGTCCTTTTTGTCTGCACCACCTGCCGCGCGGGCCAGACCTCCGTGGAGGGCCAGAGCGTGCCCGGCGCGCTGCTGGCGCTGGCCTTGAGCGCCGCCAATGCGGATGGCGCGGTCGAGGTGCGCCCCACCGAATGCCTTTCGGCCTGCACCAATGGCTGCTCCATCGCCCTGACGCGTCCCGGCAGCTGGACCTATGTCTATGGCCGCCTCTCCGACGCCGATGTGCCCGAGATCCTTGCCGGCGCCAGCGCCTATGCGCAAAGCGCCGATGGCATCGTGCCATGGCGCGAGCGCCCGATCATCTTCCGCAAGCAATCCATTGCCCGCATTCCCCCGCTGGAGCTTTAACCCCATGTCTCTGGAAAAAATTCCCGTCACCATCGTCACCGGCTTTCTGGGCTCGGGCAAGACCACGCTGATCCGCCATCTGCTGCAGAACCCGGGCGGCCGCCGCCTTGCGGTGCTGGTCAATGAATTCGGCACGGTGGGCGTCGATGGCGAGATCCTGAAGGCCTGCGCCGACGAGAATTGCCCGGAAAGCGCGATCCTCGAACTGGCCAATGGCTGCATCTGCTGCACCGTGGCCGATGATTTCATCCCGACCGTAGAAAAGCTGCTGGCCCTGCCGCAGCGCCCCGACCACATCCTGATCGAGACCTCCGGCCTCGCCCTGCCCAAGCCGTTGCTCAAAGCCTTCGACTGGCCTGCGATCCGCAGCCGCATCACTGTCGATGGCGTCATCGCGCTGGCCGATGCCGAAGCCGTGGCAGCGGGCCGTTTCGCCCCCGATGTGGCGGCGGTGGACGCCCAGCGCGCGGCGGACGACAGCCTCGACCATGAAACCCCGCTGTCGGAAGTCTTCGAGGATCAGCTGGCCTGCGCCGATATCGTGCTGCTGACCAAGGCCGATCTGGTGGACAGCGCCACGCTGGAGCAGGCCCGCGCCGTGATCGCCGCCGAGGCCCCGCGCCCGCTGCCGATGTTGCCCGTCACCGATGGCGTGATCGATCCCGCTGTGATCCTTGGCCTCAACGCCGCCGCCGAGGACGATCTGGCCGCCCGCCCCAGCCATCACGATGGCGAGGACGAGCACGAGCACGAGGATTTCGACAGCACCATCATCACCCTGCCCGAAGTCAGCGATCCCGAGGCGCTGACGCAGGCCATCCAACGCCTCTCCCGCGAGCAGGCGATCCTGCGCGTCAAGGGCTTCGTGGCGGTGCGGGGCAAGCCGATGCGTCTGCTGGTGCAAGCCGTGGGCGAGCGCGTGCGCCATCAGTATGACCAGCCCTGGGGCCAGCGCCCGCGCGTCACCCAGCTGGTGGTGATCGCCGAGCACGACCACCTCGATCCAGCTGCCGTCCGCGCCGTGCTGGACACGGTGCTGGCCCCGGCATAAGCGCCAGCCCATGCATGTCATCTTCCGCGAAAGCCGGGGGCTGGATGAGGTCGAGGTCGCCACCGATCTCGGCCAGAGCCCCGCGCCCCTGATCGTCCTGTCCTTTTCGGACAGCGATCTGGGGGCTTTCGCGGCGGGCTGGCATGCGGGGCGCGCGGAGCTGCCCGAACTGCGCCTCGCCAATCTGGCGGCGCTGAAGCATCCGCTCTCGGTCGATACCTATATCGAGCAAACCTTGTCCGGCGCCAGGGCGGTGCTGGTGCGCCTGATCGGCGGCACGGGTTACTGGTCCTATGGTCTGGCGCAGCTGAGCGATCTGGCGCGGCGTGAAAAGATCGCTCTGGCCGTGCTACCGGGCGATGGTCGGCCCGACCCGGCGCTGGATGCGGCCTCAACCCTGCCTGTCCCTGTGTTGCGGCGCCTGTCCGATCTGTGCGAGACAGGCGGGGCCATCGCCGCGCAAAAAGCGCTGACCGAGCTGGCCCGCGCCGCTGGCCTGCCCGCCCCGGAGATCAAGGGCGCTGCCGAAATTCCATCCTGCGGCTGGTATCGCCCCGGCGCCGGCGTGATGGCGCCGCCGCCGCCCGGTGAGACGCCGCTGGTGGTGGTCAGCTTCTACCGCGCCTATCTGACCAGCGGCGACACCGGCCCCATCGACGCCCTGATCGAGGCCCTGATCCGCCGGGGCTTTCGCGCCATAGGCCTCTTTGCGCCATCCCTGAAAGCCCCCGGCGCAGCGGCATGGATCGCCGCCGCGCTGGAACGTCACGCCCCCGCGGCCATCGTCAACGCCACGGCTTTTTCCGGGCGCGACGACAGCGGCGTGTCGCCCCTCGATGGCCCCGGCTGCCCCGTGTTCCAGATCGCGCTGTCCACCGCCGATGAAGCGGCATGGGCTCAGGCCGAACGCGGGCTTTCTCCCGCCGATCTGGCGATGCATGTCGTGCTGCCGGAAGTGGATGGACGGCTGCTGGCCGGTGTCGCCAGCTTCAAGACCGCCGGGGTGATCGATCCCGATCTGCAATGCGCCCGCACCCTGCACCGCCCTCACCCCGAGCGGATCGAAGCCATCGCCGGCAAGGTGCAGGCATGGCACAGGCTGGCCATCACACCCGCCAGTGATCGGCAGCTGGCGCTGATCCTCTCGACTTATCCGGGGCGGGCCGATCAGATGGCGCATGCTGTTGGCCTCGATGCGCTGGCCAGCGCGGAAGCTATTCTGGAGAGTTTGGGCGAAGCCGGATATGGCGTTGCACCAGCCCGGGCGCTGGCCCCCGCTTTGCAGGCGGAAAGGCTGACATGGCCGCTGAGTGATTACCAGGCCGCGCTGAAAACTTTGCCAGCCACACTGCGCGCCGATCTGGCGCAGGCGTGGGGCCCGCCGGACAGCGATCCCGCCTTGATCGATGGCGCCTTTAACTTCACCGCCATCCGATCCGGCAAGACCCTTGTCGCCCTGCAACCCGAGCGCGGCGATCCCACGCAGCGTGACGATGATTACCACGATGTCTCGCGCATCCCGCGCCACGCCTATGTCGCTTTCTATCTCTGGCTGCGTGCGCAGGGCATCGATGCGTTGGTCCATATCGGCGCGCATGGCACGCTGGAGTGGCTTCCCGGCAAGGCCGTCGCCCTCTCGGAAAGCTGCTGGCCCGAAGCGCTGATCGGCCCGCTGCCGGTGATCTATCCCTTCATCGTCAACGATCCGGGCGAGGCGGCGCAGGCCAAACGCCGCATCGGCGCGCTGACCTTGGGCCATATCCCTCCCCCCATGGCCGCCAGCGCCGTGCCCGAGAGCCTGCTGCGCCTCGAGCGCCTGCTGGACGAATATTCCACCGCCGAGGGCCTCGATCCCTCCCGGCGCGATCGCCTGATCGCCCAGATTCGCGACGAGGCCGAAGCCACCGGCGTCACCAGCGATCTGGGCCTTGCGCAAAACGCCAGCGCCGCCGAGGCCATGGTCCGCATCGACCGCTTCGTCTGCGACATCAAGGAAAGCCAGTTCGGCGACGGGCTGCATATCTATGGCAAGGCTCCGGGCGAAAACGCAGGCCTGCTGACGGCTCTTGCGGGGCAACGCGTGACCTCGGGCCCTTCCGGATCGCCCCTGCGCGGGCGCGGCGATGTGCTGCCCACCGGGCGCAACCTCTACAGCGTCGATCCGCGCGCGGTGCCCAGCCGCATGGCCCATGCCCAGGGCGTCAAGCTGGCCGAGGAACTGCTGCGCCGCCACCTGCAAGACCATGGCGACTGGCCCAAAGGCCTCGTCATCGACCTGTGGGGATCGGCCACCATGCGCACGGCAGGCGAGGAATTCGCCATGGCGCTGCATCTGGCGGGCCTCGCCCCACGCTGGGATGTGGACAGCGAGCGCGTCAGCGGCTTCGAAATCCTCCCGCCCGCCCTGCTGGGCCGCCCGCGCATCGATGTCACCCTGCGCGTCTCCGGCCTGTTCCGTGATGTGTTTCCGGGGCTGGCGCAACTCTTCGAAGCCGCCGCCTCAGCTTTGGCCGAGCGCGATCATGAGGGGCTGGAGGAGAACCCCTACCTCACCGCCACGCCCCGCGTCTTCGGCCCCAAACCCGGCCTCTATGGGCTTTCCATGGCAGACCCGGCGCAGCATCTTGGCGATCAGGCCCGCCATGCCGCCGGGGAGGCATGGCTCGCTGCCTCCGCATGGGCGCTAAATGCTCAAGGCGGCATCACCCATGACCGTGACGCTCTGGAAGCGCGTCTGGCCGGGGCCGACGCCTTCGCCCATATTCAGGACCTGCCCGAAACCGACCTGCTGCTGGCCCGCGACTACGCCGCCCATGAGGGAGGCTTCGCCGCCGCCATGGAGGCGCTGGACCGCCCCACGCCAGCCCTCTATCATCTGGACGCCACCAGACCGCAAACCCCTCACGCCCGCACGCTGGCCGAGGAAGTGGCCCGGGTGGTGCGCGCCCGCGCCGCCAATCCGCGCTGGGCGCAAGGCATGATGCGCCACGGCTTTCGCGGCGCTGCCGAGATCACCGCCACGGTGGACAATCTGGCCGCCTTCGCCCAGCTGACGCGGCAGGTGCCCGCCCACCTCTTCGACCTTTGTTTCGAAGCCACGCTGGGCCGGGAGGATGTCTCGGATTTCATGGCGCAGGCCAACCCGCAAGCGCTGGAACAGCTCAAAAACCGCTTCGCCGCTCTGGCTGAGGCCGGGCTGTGGTCCACGCGCAGCAACTCCATCGCCGCACGGCTGGAACGGCCATGAGCGCGCCGCTGATCAAAGGCTGGTGCCCGGGCGCCCTGCGCCCCATGGAAACCGGCGATGGTCTGGTGGTGCGGGTCCGCGCACATGGCGGGAGGCTGTCGCAGGATCAGGCGCGGGGGCTGGCCGATCTGGCGAAGCGCCATGGCAATGGCCTGATCGACCTTTCCGCGCGCGCCAATCTCCAACTGCGCGGGATTACCGATCACGCGGCCATCGTGGGGGGACTGGCGGAAATCGGCCTGATCGATGCCGATCAAGCCAGCGAGACCCGCCGCAACATTCTGGTCACCCCCTTCTGGCGGCAGGATGACGGCGCGCAGAAACTGGCGCGCGACCTGACCGAGGCGCTGGCCGCCAGCGATCTTCCGCTGCCGGGCAAGTTCGGCTTTGCTCTGGATACGGGTGAAAACCCCGTCCTGCGTGACAGCTCCGCCGATATCCGGATCGAGCGGGCCGGTCATGGCTATCATGTGCTGGCCGATGGCGCTTTATCGAGCGCCCCGGCAACCATGAGGAACGCTATCGCGACAGCCCTCGATCTGGCCCGCTGGTTTGTGGAGTCGGGCGGTGTTCATGACGGTCGCGGGCGGATGCGCAAGCATCTGGCGCAGGGCGCTGCGCTGCCTGCCAACTTTGCGTGCCCCCTTGAAGCGGCAACCCCTTTTTCTCCCTCGCCCGGCCTCACGCCACAGGGACGGATGGTGGCGCTGGAATTCGGCCAGATCCATGCGGAAACCCTTGCCGCTCTGGCCAATCTTGCGCCCCTGCGCCTTACCCCATGGCGGATGCTGCTGCTGGAGGGATGCGATCATCAACCCGCATTACCGGGCCTGATCATCGCGCCCGACGATCCGCTGCTGCGCGTGGTCGCCTGCACGGGCGCACCCGGTTGCTCTCAGGCGCTGGGTCCGGTGCGCGATCTGGCTCGCCAACTCGCGCCGTCTGTGCCATCGGGCGGGATGCTTCATGTGTCGGGCTGTTTGAAGGGATGTGCGCATCCGGGAGCCGCCGATATCACGCTGGTGGCGCGAGGGGAGGATTTTGCTCTGGGATATGACTGCAAGGCGCAGGACGCCAACCATTCCAGCCACCCGAAAGCCGACCTTCTCGCCAACCCCACCCTGCTGATGACCCGGACCTGATGCCTTACACCTATGAAATGGATGGCGCCGCCATCTACCGCCAGTCCTTCGCCACGATCCGCGCCGAGGCCGATCTGGCCCGCTTTACCCCCGCTCAGGAGCCGGTGGTGGTGCGGATGATCCACGCCGCCGGTCTGGTCGGACTGGAGGCGCATGTCGCCTTTTCCGGAGGCATGGCGCAGGCCGCCCGCGACGCGCTGGAGGCGGGGGCCCCGATCCTGTGCGATGCCCGCATGGTCTCCGAAGGGATCACCCGCGCCCGCCTGCCCGCCGGAAACGCAGTGATCTGCACCCTGCACGATCCCCAGGTGCCCGAACTGGCCCGCACCATGGGCAACACCCGCTCCGCCGCCGCGCTGGAGCTGTGGAGGCCGCATCTGGCGGGCAGCGTGGTGGCGATCGGCAATGCGCCGACGGCGCTGTTCCATCTGCTCAACATGCTGGAAGACCCCGCCTGCCCTCGCCCCGCCGCCATCATCGGCTGCCCGGTGGGTTTTGTCGGCGCGATGGAATCCAAGGAAGCGCTGATGGAGGCGCTGCCGTGCCCAGCCATGGTGGTGCGCGGGCGCCTCGGCGGCTCGGCGATCACCGTGGCGGCGGTCAACGCTCTGGCCAGCAGGGCGGAATGATGGGCAGGATCATCTGCGTGGGGCTGGGCCCCGGCGATCCCGATCTGATGAGCGTCAAGGCCGACAGGTTGGTGCGGGGGGCTGCCCATGTCGCCTATTTCCGCAAGGCCGGGCGCCCCGGGCAGGCAAGGCGCATCGTGTCGGGCATGCTGCGCGAGGATGCCATCGAGCATGCGATGGAATATCCTGTCACCACCGAAATCGCTTTCGACAGCGCCGATTACAATGCGATCCTCGCCAGTTTCTACGATGAATGGACCCGCCGTCTGGCCGATCTGGCTGTCAGCCATGAGGTCATTGTGCTGTGCGAGGGCGATCCCTTTTTCTACGGCTCTTTCATGCATCTGCACACAAGACTTCAGGGTCTGTGCGAGGTGGAGGTCGTCCCCGGCATCACCGGCATGACCGGCTGCTGGCATGCCACCGGAGTGCCCATCACCTGGGGTGACGATGTGCTGAGCGTGCTGATGGGCACGCTGCCCGAAGAGGATCTGGTCGGTCATATGCGCAAGGCCCATGCGCTCGCCATTATGAAGACCGGACGCAACCTGCCCAAGGTGCGCCGCGCTCTGGCCGCGGCAGGCCGGCTGGATGAGGCATGGCTGGTCGAACGCGGCACCATGCCGGGCCAGCGCGTGATCCGTCTGGCCGACACCGATCTCGACGACTGCCCCTACTTCGCCATCGTGCTGGTCCACGGTCAGGGCCGCCGACCGGAGGCGGCGGAATGACGGGATCGGTCACCGTGGTGGGTCTCGGCCCGGGCAAGGAGGCGATGGTTACCCCGGAGGTCACCAACGCCCTCGCCCGCGCCACCGATATTCTGGGCTACACGCCCTATGTGGAGCGGATCGCCCCGCGTGACGGCCTCACCCTGCACCCCAGCGACAACCGCGAGGAACTGGCCCGCGCCACTCATGCGCTGGAACTGGCGGCAGAGGGGCGGCAGGCCGTGATCGTCTCCTCGGGCGATCCAGGTGTTTTCGCCATGGCCTCGGCGCTGTTCGAGGCTTTGGAGGGCGCTCCCCGGCATCTGGGGGGGCAGATCGCCATTCTGCCAGGCATCACCGCCATGCTGGCCGCCGCCGCTGCTGCCGGGGCGCCGCTGGGCCATGATTTCTGCGCCATCAACCTGTCGGACAATCTGAAACCCTTCGCTCTGGTGGAGCATCGGTTGCGCATGGCGGCGCGCGGGGATTTCGCGATGGGCTTCTACAATCCGCGCAGCGCCAGCCGTCCGCATCAATTCGCCCGCGTGCTGGACATCCTGCGCGAGGAATGCGAGTCCGAACGCCTGATCATCTTCGCCCGCGCGGTTTCAACGCCGCAGCAGACCATCCGCACCGTCACCTTGGCCGAAGCGACGCCCGAGATGGCCGATATGCGTACGGTGGTGATCCTCGGCAACAGCGCCACCCGCCGCGTGGGCGACTGGGTTTATACGCCCCGTTCCGCGGAGCTGCCGGCATGAAGCCAGCGCATCACCTGATCCACCTCGCTGAACACCAACCGATCCGGAATGAAAGGCCGGTCGATCAGGATCACCGGCAGGCCCAACAGGCGCGCCGCCTCCAGCTTGGCACTCGCGCCGCTGCCGCCCGCATTCTTGGCGACGATATGGGTGATGGCATGCCGCCGCAGCAGCGCCAGATCGCCCCCGACGGTAAAGGGGCCACGGTCCACCACCACCGTGGCATTGGCCAGAGGCTGAGGCGCGGGGTCGACAAGGCGCAGCAGGTAATGATGCTTTTGCCCGGCGAACAGGCCCAGATTTTGCCGGCCGATGGCCAGAAACACGCATGCAGGTTCGCCGGCCAAGGCCTGTACGGCCGCTGCCAGATCGGGAACAATGCGCCAGTCATCGCCCGTCTGCGGCGCCCATGGCTGGCGTTCCAGCGCGGCGAGCGCAACATTGGCCTGAGAACAAGCGGCCACCGCATGGGCGCTCATCTGCGCGGCAAAGGGATGGGTGGCGTCCACGACATGGGTGATGCCCTGCTCGCGGATGTACTGCGCCAGTCCCTCGATCCCGCCAAAACCGCCGACACGCATCGGCAAAGGCTGGGTGATCGGGCTGGCCGTGCGCCCGGCGTAGGAGAACACCGCCTCCATGCCCTCTTCGGCCAGAGCCCGCGCCATGGCGCTGGCCTCGCTGGTGCCGCCCAGCAGCAGGATGCGTCTTGTGGCTGAGGGGGAAAAGGCATGGCTGTCGATCATCGGCATCGGCGAGGATAGGGCAGAGGGCCTGCCTCCCGCAAGCCGCAAGGCGCTGGCCGGGGCCGATCATGTGTTTGGCGCGCCGCGCCATCTGGCACTGGCCGGGTTGGCGGGCGATCCCCGTGCACAGGCGTGGCCGGTGCCCTTCTCCATCGATCCGGTGCTGGGTTTGCGGGGGCGAAGCGTGGCGATGCTGGTCTCCGGCGATCCCTTCTGGTTTGGCGGCGGCGCCAGCGTGACGCGGCATCTGGAGGCCGATGAATGGCAGGCTTATCCCGCCCCCTCCACCTTCAGCTGGGCGGCGGCCCGGCTCGGCTGGCCCCTTGAGGATACCGCCTGCCTCGGCCTGCATGCCGCGCCTTTTGAGCGGTTGGTGCCGGTGATGGGCCATGGCCAGCGGGCGATCTGCCTGCTGCGCGACGGTGCTGCGGCAGGCGCTCTGGCGGCATGGCTGACGGAGCGCGGCTTTGGCGCCAGCCGGTGCCATGTTCTGGAGGCTCTGGGCGGCCCCGAGGAACGGTGTCGCACCACCAGAGCGGGTGATTTCACCATGTCCGATATCCACGCCCCCGTGGCGATGGGCATCGCGTTTCAAGGCCCCGCCGCCCTGCCGCGCGCCAGTGGTCTGGCGGACGATCTGTTTCTTCATGACGGCCAGATCACCAAGCGCCCCGTCCGGGCTTTGGCGCTTTCGGCGCTGGCGCCCCGCACCGGGGAACTGTTGTGGGATCTGGGGGCCGGTTCGGGATCGATCAGCGTGGAATGGTGTCTGGCCGGCGGGCATGCCGTAACGGTCGAACGCAAGCCCGAGCGCGCCGCCAACATCCGCGCCAATGCGCAGGCTTTCGGCCTTGCGCATCGTCTTAGCGTGGTTGAAGCCAGCCACGCCTACCTGCCGGATGCGCCCCTGCCCGATGCGGTGTTTATCGGCGGGGGCATGGATCAGGGTCTGGTCAATCGCCTCTGGGCATGCATGGCTCCGGGCACCCGGCTGGTGGCCCATAGCGTCACGCTGGAAAGCGAGCTGCTGCTGCTGGGGCTGCAGGCAAGGTTTGGCGGCGATCTGCTGCGGATCGAACTGGCGCAGGCCGCCCCGCTGGGCTCGATGCGCGGCTGGCAGCCTGCCCGGCCCGTGGTGCAATGGAGCGTGGTGCGATGATCTCCTGCGTCGCGGGTCTGGGCTGCCGTGCCGATGCGCCGCTCGACGCCTTGCGTGAGGTGTTGGCGCAGCTGTGTCGCGACCACAGCATCGATGCGCTGGCCACCTTGGCGGAGCGGGCAGATCGCCTTGTTTTGCGCGATCTGGCGCGGGAAATCGGCCTGCCGCTGATCGCCATCGAACGCAGCGCCATCGCCGGGATCGCCACCCCCACGCAATCCTCGCGTATCCTCGCCGATTTTGCGACCGGATCGGTGGCCGAGGCCGTCGCTCTGGCCGCGCTTGACGCCCCGGCCCATATTGCGGTGACGCGCCGGATTTCCTCCGATGGATCGGCCAGCGCCGCCATCGCCCTGAAAGACCTGACGCGAGACCTTATGCGAGACCTTCCATGACCGTCCACTTCATCGGCGCCGGCCCCGGGGCGCCTGATCTGCTGACCCTGCGCGCGGCAAAGCTCATCAGCGAATGCCCGGTCTGCCTCTACGCCGGGTCGCTGGTGCCTGAAGGCGTTCTGGCGCATTGCCCCGAAGGCGCGCGGATTGTGAACACCGCGCCACTCTCGCTGGACCAGATCATGGACGAGATCGCCGCCGCCCACGCTGCGGGACAGGATGTGGCGCGGCTGCATTCGGGCGATCTTTCGGTCTGGTCTGCGATGGGCGAGCAGATGCGGCGGTTGCGCGCTCTGGGCATTCCCTATGACGTCACGCCCGGCGTGCCCGCCTTCGCCGCCGCCGCCGCCGCGCTTGAGGCCGAACTCACCCTGCCCGGCGTGGCGCAATCCCTGGTGCTGACACGCACCCAGGGCCGCGCCACGCAAATGCCCGAGGGCGAGACCCTGGCCGCCTTCGGCGCCACGGGAGCGACATTGGCGCTGCATCTCTCGATCCATCTGCTCGACAAGGTGGTGGCGGAGCTGACGCCGCATTATGGCGCGGACTGCCCCGCCGCCGTGGTCTGGCGCGCCAGCTGGCCCGATCAGCGGATCGTGCGGGCCACGCTCTCCACGCTGGAAAGCGCCGTGGACGGCAGCATGGAGCGCACCGCGCTGATCCTTGTCGGCCACGCAATCGGCAGCGAAACTTTCGCGGAAAGCCAGCTCTACGCCAAGGAATACGACCGGCGCTATCGCCCCACCGGCACCAACCCCCGCTTTCCCGAGAGCGCATGATGACACCGGGTCTGGTCATTTCCGCCCCGGCTTCGGGCGCGGGCAAGACGATGGTGACACTTGGCCTGCTGGCGGCGCTTCGTGCTGCCGGACTGGCGGTGCAGCCCTTCAAGAACGGGCCGGACTATATCGATCCGGCCTTTCATGCCGCCGCTGCCGGGAGGCCGTCCTACAATCTCGACAGCTGGGCCATGGGCGAGACGCGGTTGGCTGGGCTTGCCTCCTTTGCGCAGGGGACCGATCTGGTGCTGGCGGAAGGCTCGATGGGGTTGTTCGATGGCGTCGCCAGCGCCGGCGAACTGGGCAATGGCGCCAGTGCTGAACTCGCGGCGCGGGCAGGCTGGCCGGTGGTGCTGGTGCTGGATGTTTCCGGGCAGGCGCAATCGGCGGCGGCGGTGGCTCTGGGTTTCGCGCGGATGGCGCAGAATGTGCGTCTGGCAGGCGTGATCCTCAACAAGGTGGCCAGCCCCCGGCATGAGGCGCTGATCCGGGACGGCATGGCCCGCGCGGGGATCGAGGTGTTGGGCGCCCTGCCCCGCCGTTCCGATCTGACTCTGCCCGAGCGTCATCTGGGGCTGGTGCAGGCTGGCGAACATGAAGGTCTGGCGGAAACCTTATCGTCTCTTGGCAGCTTCGTGGCGAGCCATGTTGATCTTGACCGGCTGCGCCGTTTGGCATCGGGCGGGTTTGCCGCCGCGCGCCCCGTCGCCGTACCGCCGCCGGGGCAGCGCGTGGCGCTGGCTTGGGATGAAGCCTTTTCCTTCGTCTATCCCCATCTGCTGGAAGGCTGGCGCGCGGCAGGCGCGGACATCCTGCCTTTCTCGCCAGTGGCCGATCAGGCGCCCGATGACAGCGCCGATGCCTGCTGGCTGCCCGGCGGCTATCCTGAACTCCATGCCGGACCGCTGGCCGCAGCGGAGGGCTTTCGCGCCGGCCTGAACCATTTCGCCCGGACACGCCCGGTGCATGGCGAGTGCGGCGGCTATATGGCGATGGGGCAGGTGCTGGTGGACGCTCAGGGCAATGCGCATCGCATGGCGGGGCTGCTGGGGCTGGAGACCTCCTTCGCCAGGCGCAAGATGCATCTGGGCTATCGTCTGGCCCGGCTGGAAGCGCCGATCCCCGGCTATGATGCGGGATCACATCTGCGCGGGCATGAGTTCCATTACGCCACCATCCTCACCCAGCCCGATCAGCCGCTGGCGCATGTGGAGGACGCCAATGGCGCGGCGGTGCCGGAAACCGGGTCGCGTTGCGGGCTGGCGACGGGCAGCTTCTTCCATATGATCGCGCAGGCTTCGGCATGATCGAGCTGGTTCTGATCGGCATCGGCACGGGTGGGCTCGATCAGCTGACGCTGGCGGCGGTGAAGGCGATCAACCGCGCCGATCTGATCCTGATCCCCCGCAAGGGCGCCGACAAGGCCGATCTGGCCGATCTGCGCCGCGCCATCTGCGAGGAGGTGTTGACCAACGCCGCCACGCGGATCGCGGAATTCGACCTGCCGGTGCGCGATCCCGCCACGCCCGATTATCTGCGCCGTGTCGATGACTGGCATGATGCCATCGCCGGGGTTTGGCAGCGGACCATTGCCGATCATGTCAGCGATGGCCAGGTGGCCTTGCTGGTTTGGGGCGATCCGGCGCTTTACGACAGTTCCCTGCGTATTGCCCGGCGCCTGCCCGATGTGGCGGTCGAGGTCGTGCCGGGGCTGATGTCGATCAATGTGCTGACCGCCGCCCATGGCATCACCCTCAATGAGGTGGGCGCGCCCTTTATCGTCACCACCGGGCGCAGGCTGCGCGAGGAAGGCTGGCCTGCCGGGGTCGATACGGCGGTGGTGATGCTCGATGGTGAATGTTCGTTCCGGCATCTCGCGCCGGAAGGTGTCTCGATCTGGTGGGGCGCCTATGTCGGCATGAGCAGCCAGATCCTGCTGTCCGGCCCGCTGGCTGATGTGGGCGAACAGATCGTGGCGGCGCGGGCGGAAGCACGCGCGCGCCACGGATGGATCATGGATATCTATCTGCTGCGGCGGGGTCAGGTTTCCCTCACCACCTCCACCTCATCGAGCCGCTTGTAGCGATAGATCGCCCAGCTCAGCGCCCAGCTCAGCGCAAACAGGCCCACGATGGCGAAGCCCAGCAGGTTGAAGCTGCCCGCCAGATCGCCGAACACATCCCACAGGCCGCCCGTCAGGTGCAGATGGTCGGCGATCAGCGCCATGGTTTCGATCCCGCCGATCAGGATCGCCACCAGAGCCGCCACCAGCGTGATCGTCATATTGTAGTAGAGCTTGCGCATCGGCTTGACGAAAGCCCATTCATAGGCGCCCAGCATCATGATGCCGTCCGTGGTGTCGATCAGCGCCATGCCCGCCGCGAACAGCGCGGGAAACAGCAGCACCACGCCAAAGGACATGCCCTGCGCCGCTTGCGATGCCGAAAGGCCCAGCAGGCCGACTTCCGTGGCCGTGTCGAAGCCCAGCCCGAAGAGGAAGCCCAGCGGCGCCATATGCCAGCTTTGCGTCACCAGCCGGAACAGCGGGCGCAGCAGGCGCGCGATGAGGCCACGCCCGGCCAGCAGCATATCGAGATCCTCTTCCACATAGGCCCCGCCCGCCAGCACATGGCGATAAGACCGGTATACCGAACGCAGGATCATCAAATTCATCCCCGCGATGGTGAAGAGGAAAAAGGCCGAAACGCAGGTGGAGATAAGCCCTCCGGTGGCCTTGAAGCCCTCGATCCCGCTGGCCGCGCCTGCCATCAGCGCGATCAGCAAGGTGGCCACCAGCACCACCGCCGAATGACCGATGGCGAAGAAAAAGCCCGTGCCGACAGGGCGCTGCCCATCCTGCATCAGCTTGCGGGTGACGTTGTCGATGGCCGCGATATGGTCCGCGTCCACGGCGTGGCGCAGGCCCAGAGTGTAGGCCAGCAAAGCGGTGCCCAGCATGCCGGGCGTGTGATGCAACTCCAGCCAGCACCAGATCCAGACGCCCAGATTGGCGATCAGCAACAAGGCGTAGACCGCCCCGATCCTCCTGCGCAGCGGGGTTTGCGCAGGGGCGATGGCGGAGGCTTGCGGCCTGTCCTGAACAACAATCTCTGTCACGATACATATCCGTCGGCGCGGGCGAGACTCTGATCCGTGCCACCGCCTTCCAGCGGTCGGCATGCCACCGGGCGCGCGCCTGCAACGCCCTCGTGTCATGCCCTTGCGGCCCGGCCATGTGTCGCCCAGACGGTGGAGCCGTGCCATGGCCATTCCCTGGGCCGCGGCAAGAGCGACCCCGCATCGGCAGGTCTCCTGGCTTGCGGGTCACAGCGCGTTTCCACAGCCTTCCCGGGCCCCGCATGGTTCTGCGTCTGACCCAGTGGCCGTGCCTTGCCTGATCGACATGTGTCTGATCGACAGGGCACAAGTGCAAAGCGCTCGCCGCTCACAGTTGCAGGGACAGCCCGGTTTCCGGACCGCCTCCCGGCGATCCTGACCGTGTTCCCTATTAAGCCCTTGCGGGCGCCGTTGCGGGATGGCGGAACCGGCGATCACCGGTCCCGTCAGGTCCGCGATAGTTCGCTTTGCCGGATTGGCCAAGAGGCTTTCAGCGCCCGGCGCATATGATCTGGCGCAAGGACATGGACGGAGCAAAGGTTTCATGAAACTGTTACGGTCCGGGTCCATGCAGTTTCTCATAACGCCCCGGCATGGAAGGGAAACCTTGTGAAAACCATGAAGCCCGCCCCTGCCGAGTCGGAACCCATGGTGGCTCAGGCCGCGGCGATCTGCCTGCGGGATGGCGCGGGGGGCGGAGCGGAGGTTCTGCTGATCGCCAGCCGGGGCACGGGCGAATGGTGGCTCCCCAAAGGCCATATCGAAAGCGGCGAGACATCCCGCGACACCGCCCGGCGTGAGGCTTTCGAGGAAGCCGGCGTGCTGGGCGAGGCCGAGCAGGAGGTGATCGGCTCCTTCCGCTATCGCAAGCCGCTGATCGATGCGGTCTATTGCGTGGAGGTCCATCTGCTCAGGGTTCAGGGGCAGGCGGAGGTTGTCGCCGCCGGCGAAACGCGCAGGATGCGCTGGGTGCCGCTGGCTCTGGCCGCGCGCGTGGTGGGCAACCGGGAACTGGCGGGGCTGCTGGAAGCGGTTTGCCTCAAGCTTTCACCAGCCCTGCAGACGGCCTGATCGCCGCCCGATTTCAGGCGTGCCAGTTTAGGCGTGCCAGTGTCGCGCAAGCGCAACCTGCCGGTGGCAGGGCGGAGCCTTTACCACTCGGAGCGATCTGTTCATGGCTCTTGCCAAATCCGCCAGCCTTCCTGATTTCGTTCTGCTGGGGGACGTTCCCGAAGCCTCGCGCTTTTTGCTCAGCGCCCGTTTGCTGGGGGAGCGCATCGATACGCGTCATGTCTCCGAAGAGGCGCTGTCCCCGCCGTGGACGGCGCGCGAGGGGCTGACCATCGTGTTTCGCGATGGCGTGGTGGTCTCGATCACCGATGAGGACAGGCCGCAAAGCGATCCCGACAGCCTGCTGCTGCCCCATACGATCGATCTGGAGCAGGTGCCCGAAACGGAGATGACCACGCTGGTCGTCAAGCCGGGTGGTAATGACAAGATCGCCGCCGACGGGCAGATCCAGCTGCTCGACGCCAGCACGGAGCGCTTTTTGCTGGTGGCGATCGTGCTGGCGCGCAGCGTCATGCTGTCACGCGACGAAATTCTGGTGGCCGGTGCCTTCGACCGGATCAGCCCTCTGGTCGGTGATTTGCGCGAGAACGGGCAGGCGCGGCTGCCGATCAAGCAGGCAATGCAGCTGGTGGGCAATGCGCTGGCCGCGCGCCATCGCATCATGGGCAGCGCTCAGGCCAATGACCGGCCCGACCTGCTCTGGGACCGTCCCGAGCTGGACCGCCTCTACGCCCGCCTTGAGGACGAATACGAGCTGGACGAGCGCCACGAGGTGCTGGAGCGCAAGTTCGTCGCGCTGGGCGATGTGGCCGAGGTGCTCCTCGATATCGTGCGCGACAAGCGCGCTTATCGGCTGGAGCTGGCCATCATCGCCCTGATCGCCTTCGAGATCGTGATCTCGCTGGTGGATATGACCTTACGGTCAGGCGGGCATTAAGAAGGCTGGGCTTGGCGCGGCATGGCGTGCTGAACCAGAAGCTTCTCCAGCGCATCATAGGCCACGGGCTTGACCAGATGATGGTCAAACCCGGCCTGAGCCGCCAGCTCCTTGTCGCGATCCTGCCCCCAGCCCGTCTGCGCCACGATCAGCGTCTCGCGGAATTGCTGGTCCTGACGGAAGGCGCGGCAAACCTCATAGCCATCCATCACCGGCAGGCCGATATCGAGCAGGATCGCATCGGGCTTGTAATCGCGCGCGGCCTCCAGCGCCTCGCGGCCATCGTTGACCACCTGAAAATCGTGTCCCATTTCCTCAAGCATCCAGCCCATGCTCATGGCGATCATGGCGTTGTCATCGATCACCAGCACCTTGAGCGGGCGCTCGGCAGGGCTCTGTTCGGCCTGATCGGATGGCGCCGCGCCGGGCAAGGCTGAAACCAAAGGCGCGCGAATGGTGAAGGTGCTGCCCTGCCCGGCGCCGCCACTGCGCGCCTCGATCGAGCCACCATGCATCTCCACCAACTGCCGCGCCAGCGCCAGACCGATGCCCAGCCCACCTTTGGCATGAACCGAGTGATCCTCGATCTGGGTGAAAAGCTGGAAAATCTGTGACTGCATCGTCTCGGGAATGCCGAGGCCATTGTCGCTGACGGCGATCACCGCCTCGCCTTGCTCCGCGCGCAGGGAAACCGCGATCTTGCCCCCTGTCGGCGTGTATTTGGCGGCATTGTTGAGCAGATTGCCCAGCACCTGCGCCATGCGCGTCAGATCGGCATCGAGCCAGATGCCCTGAGGCAGCAGATCGACCGACAGGCTGTGGCCATGGCTCTCGATCAGCGGACGGCTGGCTTCCAGCGCGAGGCGAACGATCTCTTCGGCCTGAATACGCTCACGGCGCAGTTCGATCTTGCCCTGGCTGATGCGCGAGACATCGAGCAGATCGTCGATCAGCCGCACCATCTGCGTCAGCTGCCGGTCCATCATCGCGCGGATATCCGTGGCGCTCTGATTGTCGGGATTGCGACGCAGCACATCCAGACCGTGGCGCAAGGGCGCCAGCGGGTTGCGCAATTCATGGGCCAGCGTGGCGAGGAATTCATCCTTGCGGCGGTCGGCCTCTTCCAGAGCGGCGCTGCGGGCTTTCAACTCGTCGCGCTGAGCGGCGATCTGCTGGCGCTGGCGGTAGAGTTCGAAAAAGACCTCGGCCTTGCTGCGGATGATATCGGGCTCGATGGGCTTGTGGATGAAGTCCACCGCACCCGCCTCATAGCCGCGGAAACGACGCTGACTGTCGGCATTGCCTGCCGTCACGAAGATGATCGGCACATGGCGGGTCCGCTCACTGCCGCGCATCAGTTCTGCCAGATCGAAACCCGAAAGCCCCGGCATCTGCACATCGACCAGCGCCAGCGCCACATCATGCTTCAGGAGCAATTCCAGCGCCTCGTCACCCGAGCGGGCCTTGAGCAGCACCAGCCCCTCGCGCCGCAGCAGGGCTTCGAGCGAGAGGAGATTTTCCTCCAGATCGTCCACCAGAAGAAAGCTGACGGGGGTCATGAGCGACTGTTCCTTCCCGGATGATTGCGGCCCAGATCAAGCAGATGGGCCGAAATATCCTCGATTGTCATTATCTTGGCCTGCGGGCAGCGCGCGATGGCGGCCTCGGGCATGGCCGTGGCATAGGCACCTTGCGGCTCTTGCACAATGGCCGTTCCGCCCGCATCGACGATGGTCTTTAATCCGGCAGCGCCATCCTCATTCGCGCCGGTCAGCACGATGCCGGTCAGCGCCTCGCCATAGGCATCGGCGGCGCTTTCAAACAGCACATCGATGGAAGGGCGCGAAAAGAACACCGGCTCCTCGCTGGAGAGCGACAGCGTGTGATCCTGCTCGACCAGCAAATGGTAATCGGGCGGGGCGAAATAGACGGTGCCCGGCTGGATGGGTTCCTTGTCATCGGCCTCGCGCACGCGGATCGCGCATTTGGACTGAAACAGGTGCGCCAGCACGCTGTCACGATCAGGGCGGATATGCACCACGATCAGGATCGGCAGCGGATAGTCCGCGGGCAGCAGCGGCAGCAGGGCGGACAGCGCCTGAAGCGCGCCCGCCGAAGCGCCGATGACGATAGCCTGAGGCACCGTATCGCTCACCGATCCAGCCTTTGGTAAATCTTGTCGCCGGGGGCCAGTTCGCTGAAGCTGCCAGCATGTTCGGAAAAGCGCAGGCTCTCCTTCGAGCCCAGTCCAAGGAAGCCCTTGCGCGCCAGAGAGTCCTTGAACAGACCCACCGCGCGATCCTGCAAGGGCCGGTCGAAATAGATCAGCACATTGCGGCAGGAGATCAGATGCATCTCGGCAAAGACCGCGTCCGTCACCAGGCTGTGATCGGAAAAGACCACGCGGTTGCGCAGGCTCTTGTCGAAGGCGCCTTTGCCATAGGCGGCGGTGTAATAGTCCGAGAGCGAGGATTTTCCGCCCGATTTGCGGTGGTTCTCGGTGAACAGCTTGAAGCGTTCGAGGTCGTAGATCCCCGCTTCCGCCTTGGCCAGCGCGTCCTGATTGATGTCTGTGGCATAGAACAGGGTGCGCTGCTCCAGCCCTTCCTCGCGGAAGAGGATGACGAAGGAATAGAGTTCCTCGCCCGTGCTGCAGCCCGCGATCCAGATGCGCAACGAAGGATAGGTGCGTAGATGCGGGATCACCTTCTCGCGGATCGCCTTGAAATAGGAGGGATCGCGAAACACCTCGCTGACCTGCACCGTCAGATAGGAGAGCAGGCGCGGCAGCATATCGGGATCATGCAGCACATCATGCTGAAGGTCCGAAATGCTGCGATAACCCAGTTGTTCGCGCGCCTGCCTCAGCCGCCGCTTGATCGAAGCCTGCGCGTAATTGCGGAAATCATAGTGATAGCGCCGGTACAGCCCTTCGAGCAGCAGATGGATCTCTATGTCCTCGACGCGCTCGCTGAGCAGACCGCCGCTCACAGGCTCCTCGCTCATCGCGGCATCCAGACGCGCACCAGTGACAGCAGCTTGTCCACATCCAGCGGCTTGGCCATATAGTCATTGGCCCCCGCCTCGATGCAGCGCTCCTGATCGTCTGGCATGGCCTTGGCGGTCAGGGTGATCACCGGCAACGCCTTCCACGCCGGATTGCTGCGAATGGCGCGTGTGGCGGCCAGACCGTCCATCACCGGCATCATCACATCCATCAGCACCAGATCGATGGCGATCTCATTCTGCGCAGATGCCTTGTCCAGCACCTCCAGCGCCTCACGCCCGTTGCGCGCGATCTCCACCACCGCGCCGCGCGGTTCCAGAATGTTGGTCAGCGCATAGACGTTGCGGATATCGTCCTCGACCACCAGAATGCGGCGACCCTCAAGGATGGCGTCGCGATGCGCCGCCTTGCGGATCATCTTCTGCTGCTCGTCCGACAGGTCCGAGACGACCTGATGCAGGAACAGGCTCACCTCGTCGAGCAGGCGCTCGGGCGATTTGGCGCCCTTGATGATGATCGATTTGGAGTAGCGCCGCAGCTTCTGCTCATCGTCGATCGAAAGGTCGCGCCCGGTGTAGACGATCACCGGCGGGAAGGAATAGGCCTCCTCGCGGCTCAGCGTTTCCAGCAGCGAATAGCCCGAGGCATCGGGCAGCGACAGGTCCAGCACCATGCAGTCAAAGGTCTGCACCTTGAGCAGATCAAGACACTCGGCAGCCGTGCCCGCCGCCACCGTTTCCACGTCCTGAGAGGCCAGCAGACGCTCGACAGCATCGCGCTGCACGGCATCGTCCTCGACGACCAGCACGCGATGCATGCGCTGCGAAAGCTTGGCCTCCAGCCGGCGCAGCACCTCGGCCAGATCCTCGCGCTTCACGGGTTTCAGCATATAGCCCACCGCGCCCAGCGAAAGCGCCGTCTGCGCATGATCGCTGCCCGAGACGACATGGATCGGAATATGACGCGTCTCGACATCGCGCTTCAGGCGATCCAGCACCGAAAGGCCGGACTGATCTGGCAGGCCCACATCCAGCACCACGGCGCTGGGCATATGTTGCCGCGCCAGCGCCAGCGCTTCCTCCGCCGTGCTGGCAACCAGCGCCTGAAAGCCCATTTCGCGGGAAAGATCGCGCAGGATGCCGGCGAAGGTTTCATCATCCTCGATCACCAGCAGGATGCGGCGCGTGGCCTCCGGCGCGTCGGCATCGAGATGATCGCGATCATCCTCCAGCTTGCGCGGCAGGGCGACAGGCGTCAGTGTCTGGGCCGAAGGCTCGCTGACCACCGGCTCAACTGCCGGCGCGGCGGCGCGATCCGGCCGCGCGACCACCGCCGCCGGATCATAGGTGACGGGCAGTTCGACCGTGAAGGTGCTGCCCTGCCCCAGCGCGCTGCGCAGGCTGATCGTGCCGCCCAGCAGCCGCGCCAGCTCGCGCGAGATCGAAAGGCCCAGCCCCGTGCCGCCGTATTTGCGGCTGATCGTGCCATCGGCCTGACGGAAAGCGTCGAAGACGGTCTGCTGCTGCTCGGGCGTCATGCCGATACCGGTGTCGCGCACGGCCAGAGCCACACGCCCCTCACTTGCACGACGGATGGTCAGATCCACCTTGCCCTGCTCGGTGAACTTGAAGGCATTGGAGAGCAGGTTCTTGAGCACCTGCTGCAGGCGGTGGGCATCGGTCTCGATCAGCGGCGGGCATTCGGGCGCCACCTCCACCGCGAACTCCAGCTTGCGTTCGCGGGCAACGGGATCGAAGGTCTGCTGAACCTCCTTGACCAGCCGCTCCACCGCCACCGCTTCGGGGCGGATCTCGACATGCCCGGCCTCGATCTTGGAGAGGTCAAGGATATCGTTGATCAGATTGAGCAAATCGCTGCCCGAGGATTGGATCGTACGGGCAAACTTCACCTGCTCGACGGTCAGATTTTCCAGCGGATTGTCCGACAGCAGCTTGGCCAGGATCAGCAGCGAATTGAGCGGCGTGCGCAGTTCGTGGCTCATATTGGCGAGGAAATCGGACTTGTACTGGCTGGCCTGCTCCAGCTCGCGCGCCTTGAGCTGAACCGCGCTGGCGGTGCGGGCCAGATCGTCGCGCTGCACCTCGAGCTGCTGGGCCTGTTCTTCCAGCTGGGCGTTGGTGGTTTCCAGCTCGGCCTGTTGCTGCTCCAGCCGCACCTGCGACTCCTTCAGCGCGCGGCTCTGCTCTTCCAGCTCCTCGTTGGAGACGCGCAGCTCCTCGCTCTGGACCTGCAATTCCTCGGACTGGCGCTGGGTTTCCTCGACCAGATCCTGCAATTCGCTGCGGTAATCGGCCGAACGCACCGCCACGCCGATGGCCTCGCCCGCATGGTCCAGCAAGGCCAGCGCCAGATCGTCCATCTTGTGAATGAAGCCCAGCTCGATCACGGCATTGACGCCGCCCTCGAAGCCCGCCGTCGCCACGATCAGATCGCGCGGCCGGTCACGCCCCAGCGCCGAACCGATGGTCAGATAGCCCTCGGGCACATCGCGGATAACGATGGGCCGTCCCTCGGCGGCAGCCTGCCCCAGCAGGCCTTCGCGCGGGCCGAAGCGGTCTGGCAGCGGCGCGTCGGCGGGGACGCCATAGCTCGCCACCCGGCGATACTCCCCGCCAGAGCGGACGAACAGCGCCCCGGCATGGGCATCGAGATAGCGCGCCAGAAACTGCAGAATGTTCTCGCCCAGCTCCTCGGTGCGCTGATCGCCCTGCATGGCGGCGGACAGGCCCATCTGGCCGGATTGCAACCAATCCTGCCGCTGGCGCGCCGCCGTGGCGCGGACCACCAGCAGGCCCACCACGAAGGTCAGCACCATGCCCAGCAGGCCGGACAGGATGCCGCTGGCCAGCGCCGTCTCATAAGCGGCTTCCATTTCGGTGAGGCGCTGCTGGCGCAGGCTCGCCTCTTCCTGAGCCATCAAGGCCAGCTGGGCGCGGATCGTGTCCATCTCCGCCTTGCCGCGATCCGAACGCACGAGTGCCAAAGCCGCTTCCTCGCCCCTGGTCTGGCGCAGCATGATGGTTTCGCGCAATTCGGCCAGCTTGGCCTCGATATGCACCTTCAGCGCGCCGATCCGGCCCTGCTGGCGGGGGTTGTCGCGCGTCAGATCCTGCAGATCGGCGATCTGCGATTTCAGCGACAACACCGCCGCATTGTAAGGCTCCAGATAGCGGTCGCTGTCGGTCAGCAGATAGCCGCGCTGGCCCGTCTCGGCGTCTTTCACACTGGAGAGCAGCTCATCGAGCGTGATCATCACCTCATGCGAGTGAATGATCTTCTCATTGTCGTCCTTCAGCGTGCGGATGTTGTACCAGGCCACGCCGCCCACGACCAGGAAGAACAGCAGAACGGCGACAAGGCCGGTCATCACGACAGGGTCCGCCAGAGATTTGCGCTTGAGGCTGGCGGGCGCAGGCTTGTTTGTCATGGAGACTTTCGGAAGGAAGGCTTGGCGGACAATGGCTTTGCCGAGCCGGGGGGGCAACAGGCGCGGGATATGCTAGGAAGATTGATCGACCGTCAACAGATCAAGCGATCGATCCGGGGCACAATGATCCGGTTTTCGGCTTTCTGGCCTCTGCGCATATATCCCCGGTCTTCCCTGAACCACCGGCATAAAACAGCGCGGCCACCAAAAGGTTCCATGGTTACCGGGCTTTAAGCAAATTTTCCGCGCAGCCTGCGCTACACCCCATCTGGGGACCATTCCATATCGCCCATCCGGCAAACATGGGAACAGCCTTTCCTCCCAGCCTTTTACGTAGCAAACTGTATGTCCGCCGCCACGCACAGGATGGAGCCCCCATGAACCGCCATGCCCCCATCGATCATGATCCGACGCTGTTCGATCCGCTTCCCGCGCGGTCGATCTCGGTGATCATCGCTTGCGGGTTTGACGAGGCCTATGCCTTCGCCAGGCAGCCAGAGAACTTCCCCCGCTGGGCTGCCGGTTTCGCCTCGTCCCTGCATCAGGAGGGGCCCGCGTGGGTGGCGAAAACCCCTCAGGGCGAGGCGCGCGTGCTGTTCAGCCCGCCCAACCCCTATGGCATTCTGGACCATTGGGTGGCGCTGCCCCGCCAGCCCGAAATCTACATTCCGCTGCGGATGATCGCCAATGGCAGCGGCACGCTGGCGGTTTTCACCCTGTTCCGCCAGCCCGGCATGGATGACGCAGCTTTCGAGCGCGATGCCGCGCTGGTCGAAAAGGATCTTCGCGCCCTCAAGACCCTGCTGGAAGGTTTGAAGGCTTAGCCCTTCGGCGTCACCCAGACCTCGACCGGCGCCACGAACTTGCCCGGCGCGGGCTTGCCCACATGCACCCGGTCGGCGGTGACGAGTTCCCCGCTGGCGAGGTTGAAGCTGACCCATGGCTTGGGCATGCGCCCGAAGGTCATTTTCTGGATCGGTTGGCCGGTGGCCGAATTCATGATGGTGGCGATGATGCTCATCGGCGCGGCGCTAGACCTTTCATCCTTGCCCCGTCCATTGCGGCTCCGAGGTTTTCCCCGAGTTGATCGCAGGCCTGCCAGACTGCAATCGATATGTGCGTTGACATGCCAAATAATGTACGAAATAGTTCCCTCAAGATTTGATCCGCGCAAAAATCGGATAAATCATCACTGAGAGCGAAGAAAAAATCGCGCCGGTGACAGGAGAGAGAGGATGAACCGTATGGTTACCACCCAAACCCGTCGCAAGCGACTTGCGACATCGGCGAGCCTATGGCTCTGCCTCTTTTCCACCTCGTTGCAGGCACAGGTGCTGGAAGCTGTTTCGCCGGTGCAGACCACCTCGGGCGCCGTGGCGGGCGCGGTGCTGGAGGGCGGCGTGAAGGCCTGGCTGGGCATCCCCTTCGCCAAACCGCCGCTTTACGATCTGCGCTGGCAGCCGCCGCAGCCCATCCGCTGGAACGGCGTCTACAACGCCGACCGCAAGATGCCCGAATGCATGCAGGTGCTGCGCCCGCATGACATCAACAATTACTTCGGCGAGGAACCGACCTCCGAAAACTGCCTCTATCTCAACATCTGGGCACCACCCGGCAGCAAGCCCGCCGAAAAGCACCCGGTGGTGGTCTTCATCTATGGCGGCGGATCGACCATCGGCTCGGCGGGCAGCCCGATGTATGATGGCGCCGATCTGGCGAAAAAGGGCGTGGTCTATGTGACGATCGCCTATCGTCTGGGCATTCTGGGCTGGATGGCCCATCCGGAACTGACGAAGGAGCAGGGCGGCCACTCCGGCAATTACGGCTATCTCGACCAGAGTTTCGCCCTGCGCTGGGTGCATGACAACATCGCTCGCTTTGGTGGAGACGCGGAGCGGATCACCATCGCGGGCCAGTCGGCGGGGGCGGGATCGGTCAGCGCGCAGATGCATAGCCCGCTGTCAAAAGGGCTGTTTTCGGGGGCCTTCATGTCCTCGACCTGCAGCATCGGCACCGGCACTCTGCCGAGTTTGGCCGATGGCGAGAAAGTCGGGCTGGAGATCCAGAAGCGGCTTGGCGCCAATTCCCTTGAGGATCTGCGCTACATCGCCGCCGACCAGTTGATCCGCCTGCAGGCCGAAACGCAGGTCGGCTACAGCAACACCGGCGGCGTCAAGGCAACGCCGGTCCTCGACGGCTACTTTTTCACCCAGGAAAAGCCCGAGGCCGCCAGCAGCCACGCCATGAGCGACGTGCCCGTGCTGGCCAATTTCAACAGCGGAGAATCCGCAGGCCTGTTCTACACCGCCCATACGGTGGAGCAGTATCGCGACCTCGCCCGCACATATTACGGGGAGAAGGCCGATGCTTTCCTCAAGCTCTATCCGGTGAGGAGCGATGCCGACGTTGCGCCCACCGCCGCCAAGATCGCGCGGGAAGCCGCCATTGCCTACAACTCGCGCCAATGCGGCGTGATTCAGGCGAAATACAACAAGTCGCCGGTCTATATCTCGATGTATGACCGCAAGCATCCCTATGCCCCGGGCGTGCGGGTGGGCGATCAGGATCCGGCCACCATCGGCGCCTATCACAATGCCGACATCATCTACTGGTTCGACAATCTGGATGTCTTCAACGCCATCCGCCACACCCGTGACTGGACCGCGACCGACCGCACTCTGGCAAGCACCATGTCCGATGCTCTGGTGGCCTTTGCCGCCGACCGCGATCCCTCGACACCGGCGCTGCGCTGGCCGGCATGGTCGGTGAAGAATGATGGGTTCATGCGCTTTGCCGCCAAGACGCAGTTCGAACCCTTCAACACCAGGGCGATGGCATGGCTGGCCGCCAACAAGCCCGGGGCAGCAGCCCTGCCCGGCGGTGGCGGCATGGGCGCGCCGGGCATGATCAGCGGCAAGGGCCCGCGAGACTGACGCCTCCCTCACCGCGCCCCGATCACCCTTTCAAGGATCACTGCATGAGATTTTCCGCAAAACGCCGTTTCGCAGCCGTCATGCTGGCTTGCGGGTCTTTGGTTCCGGCGCTTCAGGCTCATGCCGGGGCAGCGGTGGCGGCGGCAGGCGATCCTGTCAGCATCGACAGCGGAGCGGTCTCCGGCACGATGATCGACGGCGCGGTGAAGGCCTATCTGGGTGTCCCCTTCGCCGCGCCGCCGGTGCGCGAGAACCGCTGGCGCGCCCCGCAAGCCGTGGCGGCATGGCAGGGCGTTTACCATGCTGATGCCTTCAAACCGCAATGTCCGCAGGGGATGCGCTCGGCCAGCATCAACCATTATTTCGGTGAGGAAAGCGTTTCGGAGGATTGCCTCTATCTCAACCTCTGGGCGCCTGCTCAGGCCAGGCCGGGCACCAAACTGCCGGTGGTGGTGTGGATCTATGGCGGGGCCTTCACCGTGGGCTCGGCCTCCAGCCCGATCTATTCGGGCGCGCCTTTGGCTCACAAGGGCGTGATCTATGTTGCGCCCAACTATCGTCTGGGCGTGCTGGGCTTTATGGCCCATCCCGCGCTGACCGCTGAAAGCGGGCATCATGCCAGCGGCAATTGGGGCTTTCTCGATCAGGTCGCGGCGCTGCAATGGGTGAAGCGCAACATCGCCTCCTTCGGCGGCGATCCGGACAATGTGACGCTGGTGGGGCAATCGGCAGGCTCGATCTCGATCAACAATCTGCAGGCCAGCCCGCTGGCCAAGGGGCTGTTCACCCGCGTGCTGGGGCTGAGCGGTTCGGCCACGCGCGGCGGGCCTGTCGATGCCATGGGGGCGAGTCTGGCGCAGGCCGAAAGCACCGGCCAGACCTTCCAGCAGACCCTGAAAGCCGCCGATATCGCGGCCATGCGCCAGATCTCCTTCGACAAGATCATGGCCGCCGCCCAACAGAGCGGCATCCGCATCGGCCCCAACATCGACGGCTGGTATCTGCCCGATACGGTGCAGCATATCTTCGAGGCCGGTCAGCAAAGCGATGTGCCGGTCATCACAGGAGCGATGGCCAATGACCTTGGCACCAACGTGCCGATCCGCGCCGCCCGCAGCCTCAACGCCTATCGGCAGGCCGCCCAAACCGCCTATGGCGAAAAGGCAGCGCAATTCCTGAAACTCTGGCCGGCGCGCGACGATGCCTCTGCCGCGGCTCAAGCCGAGCGGATCGGGCAAGACAGCGGCTTTGGCCTTGGCGCCTACAGTTGGGCCAGACTGCAAGCCACGCATGGGAAACAACCCGCCTACCTCTACCTGTTCACCAAGGTTCAGCCCTTCACGCCGGGCGTGATCTTCTCCGATTTCGACCCCGCCACGGCAGGCGCCTATCACATGGGCGACGTGCCCTATGTGCTGGGCACCTATGAGGCCTTCAACGTCTTCCGCAAAACCCGCGACTGGGGCGCGGGAGACCGCAAACTCTCGGAAGATCTGCAGAATCTGGTCGTCAGCTATGCCCGCACGGGCGTTGCGGCCGGTGGGGCGATCCGCCTGGTCAGGTTCGATCCCAAAGACGAGCGCCGCACCATCATCGACGATCACGCCACCGTCGAGAAACTGAACACGCCCGGCCTGTCCTTCCTGCTTGATGCGCAAGCCGCGCCACAGGCGCCGGCCGCGCCTGTGGTCAAAGGCGTGCGACCGACCTATTGAACGAACGGCCTTCCGGACAGGGGCGTGGCGGCAAGCCGGTCCCGTCTCCGGTCAGGTCAGGGCGATGTCGAGCCCTTCGGGCAGCGCATAATCGGCCATGCGGCGCCGGGAGAGCTCCCAATGGGCGCGCACCAGCTCTCCGGCTTCCTGAGCATCGCGGCGTTCGATTGCGGCGATGATCCGGTCGTGCTGATCCACCGCCTCATCCTGCACGCCCTGCATCTCGGGCGAAGGAGAATGGCGATAGAAGGTCATGCCAAGGCGGGCATGATCGATCAGCAGCCGTCGCAGGCTGGGCATCAGATAGTCATTGTGCGCCATGCTGCCGATCTGGAGATGGAACCGGTCATTGTGGACGACGCGATTGGCCACATCCTGCTCGACGATGGCCTGACGGAAATCGCGCTGGATCTGCTTGAGCTGCGCGATCTCCTGTGTTGTCGCATTGGCCGCCGCGAGCTGGGTGGTGGCGACATAGATCAGCGGCGCGGCCAGAAAGAAGCCGCGCAGGCTCTGGTAATTCATGGCGGACACACGGGCGGGCCGGTTGGGCTCCAGCTCCAGATAGCCTTCCGCCGCCAGCTGGCGCATCAATTCGCGCACCGGCGGGCGCGACAGGCCGAACTCCTCGCTGATCGAAACCTCGTCGACCACCGCGCCGGGGGCCAGTTCCATGCTGACGATCCGCTTGCGCAGCGTTTCGTTCAACCATGCTTTGCGATCGGGAGATGCTTCGGCCAAAATCATGATCCGGATTGTTGGGGGGCGTTGCGCGCTAACCCTGCTTATCTGCCGGATCAATGGCTATCTGCCAACGGGAATGCATCGCCATGGCTCCGGCCCCTGACGACTTTTGCTTCGCCGGGTTTCGGATCAGGAATATATCAATATGTTGTGTAGAATTTCGCAGCATCAATCCATATATAGATACTCCGCTCTGAATGATCGGCCCCCACTGCCCCATCGATGGAGATACCCCATGCGCCCAAGCCCGGCCTCAAGCTTTCGTCCGCTGGATCCGGGCATGGGTGTCGCGGTGGCCGAGCGGACCTATCTGCGCCGCATTCTCACCGATGAGGCCGCAAGCCTGCTCGATCCTGAGATCGCGCTGAACCCGAAGGATCCCGACCTCAAGGCATGGCTGGTGGCGCTGGGCAACAGTGGCTTTACCGCCAGTCTCAGCCCGGATGCGGCGCATCGCGGCATGGTGCCGCCCACGCGGTGGGAAAGCTGGGGAGAGCTGGCCGGGCGCGTCGCCCATGGCAATGCCTCGCTGCTGGCGCTGGTGCAGGCGGATGCCGCCACGCGGGATGCCGAAGCGGCAGGCCTGCGCGATCTGATCGCCAAGGGCGCCGTGCTGATGTCGGGCCGACACCTGCAGCAGGGCGATGAAAACCAGATCAACCGCCCGCAGGAGGTCTTCACCAACTGCAGCACCGCGGCGACCTCCTTCGCGCTGTTCTATCTGCTGCTTAACGGATCGGGCGTGGGCCGCTGCTATGACGACGATCTGATGCTCACCAATTGGGACAATATGCCCACCATCCGCGTGGTACTGGATGATGCCCATCCCGATTTCGATCCCTCCCAGCACACCTCGGTGCGCGATGCCCGGCATCTCTACGGCAAGGGCGCCAATGTGGTGTGGTTCAATGTGCCCGACACGCGCGAGGGCTGGGCGCAGGCCGTCGAGCAGCTGGAAATCATGACCTATCAGAAGGTCTTCCGCGACAGCCTGCTGGTGTTGGATTTCTCGGCCGTGCGCGGTCGCGGCGAGCCGATCATGGGCATGCAGGGCCGCCCCTCCTCCGGCCCGGTGCCGCTGATGAACGCCTTCGAGAAGATCGCCAAGATCAAGGGCGCGGGCCTCTCGCCCTGGCGCCAGACGCTCTACATCGACCATTATCTGGCCGAGCCGGTGCTGGTGGGCGGCGCCCGCCGCGCCGCGCGCATGTCCACCAAGCACTGGTCCGATCTGGAGGCGGTGGACTTTATCGAGGTGAAGCGGCCCATCGAATATGATGGTCTTTCGATGGAAGAGGTCGTGGCGCTGCGCGAAAGCAGCCCCTTCCCGCCGATGGCCTTCCTGTGGTCCAGCAACAACAGCATCACGGTCGACGCCGATTTCTGGCGGCGGGTGGAACTGCCCGCCGATGACCCGGATTACAACAGCCAGCGCAGCCGCCATGCCCGCCATGTCTTCAGCCGCGCGGCGCAATGCGCCTATGGCGACGGCACCGGCGAGCCGGGCTTCATCAACGAAGACCAGTTGGTGAAAAACGATGCCGGGCTGGATGCCGCCGTATTCCGCAGCGGCGATTTCGTCGGTTCTGACCGCTACAGCGTGCAGGATGAGACGCGGCTTTATCTGGCCCGCCTCGCCCGCATCACGGCGAGCAAAAGCAACGGCTATATCGTCAACCCCTGCGGCGAGATCGTGCTCAGTGTGCTGGGCGCCTTCTGTGTCATCGCCGACGTCACCCCCTTCCATTGCGACACGCTGGAGGAAGCCCATCAGGCCGTGCGCGCCGCCACGCGGGCGCTGATGCGCGTCAATCTGATGGACAGCCTCTATGCCGCCGAGGTGCGCCGCACCAACCGTATCGGCGTGGGGCTGACGGGCGTGCATGAGTTCGCATGGAAGTTCTTCCAGGTGGGCTTCCGCGATCTGATCGCCCCGGATTTCGACAGTTACCGGCAAACCGCGCAAAGCGATCTGGCCGAAGCCTCGCCCGCCATCCGTGCGGCGGCTTTTTGGGAGAGCCTTGGCTCGCTGTCGCGCGCGGTTCATGCCGAGGCGGTTGATTATGCCGAAACCCTGGGCGTCGGCGTGCCGCACACCATGACCACCATCAAGCCCTCCGGCTCGGTCTCCAAGCTGTTCGGCCTGACCGAGGGCTGGCACCTGCCCTCCATGCTGCGCTACCTGCGCTGGGTGCAATATCGCGACGACGATCCGCTGGTCGAGGATTACGCCAAGGCCGGCTATCCTGTCCGCAAGCTGGAGGTCTACAAGGGCCACACCATCGTCGGCTTCCCGACGGCCCCGCTGATCACCACGCTGGCCGGGATCGAACCGCACCTCGTCACCGCCAGTGAGGCCAGCATGGAGGACCAGTTCCTTTGGCTGCAACTGGGCGAGGCCTTCTGGCTGGAAGGCTTCACCGGCCAGGACTGGCAAAAGGGCAGCAAATCCACGCCCGCCTATGGCAACCAGATCAGCTACACGCTGAAATACCGCCCCGGCCAGACCAGCTTCCCGCTGTTTCAGGCCATGCTGCGCCAGCACCAGCCCCATGTCCGCGCCTGCTCGGTGATGCCTCAGTCCGACGATCTGACGGCCTACGAATATCTGCCCGAGGAACCCGTCGCCAAGGCCGAGTTCGAACGCATCGCCCGTGCGATCCAGCGCAGCAGCCTGTCGGAGGATGTGGCGCGCGAGCATCTGGATTGCGCGACAGGCGCCTGCCCGATCGAATTCCGCGATGAAGCGGCTTGAGGGCTGCAAAGGGGATAAAAAGAAGGTGCGAGGGGGTTACCCCCTCGCGCTCCCATAACGTCTTCCGACGAAACGGCAGTGGCGCCCTGGCGGATCGCTTGTCCTCTTCACCAATGCGCCGCAGGCAGGCAGTCTAGGGCGACAGGCTATGCCATCTTTTTTTGCAGCCT
Source organism: Novosphingobium rosa NBRC 15208 (assembly GCF_001598555.1). Taxonomy (GTDB): domain Bacteria; phylum Pseudomonadota; class Alphaproteobacteria; order Sphingomonadales; family Sphingomonadaceae; genus Novosphingobium; species Novosphingobium rosa. The sequence goes on along the minus strand of NZ_BCZE01000012.1, from coordinate 44,500 downwards.
GCGGCGCTGCGATCGAATTCGCCGCCGAACCCCTGGCGCCCACGCCGACAAGTAAAGGGAGCGCGAGGGTGCCCCAGCTTGTCGCTCGCGACAAGCGCTCGCCTTGGACCCTCGCATCTTCTCCTTTCTTCAAAACTCCTGCCTGATGGATCAATTAACCCGATCGGCTCTTTCATAGCGACACCTCCAGCCGAAAGGACATTTCATGAGGATTGATCGCAAGCTCACCGCCACGGCTCTCACCGGTCTGGCTCTGGCCGCCGCTGGCATGGCCGCGCCTGCCTCGGCCCAGGTCACCCATGAGACGCAGGAGCAGCACAGCACGCGCACCAGCACCGAGGTTCCCGGCAATGTCTCGACCAACAAGGTGAAGGTGGTGCATGTGAAGAAGCATGTGACCGCCCCCGCCGCCAAGCCCGCGCCCGGCGCCGCCGTGCATACCACGGTCACCAAGACCGAGCATCACGCCTCTTCCAGCCAGTCGGGCCATTAAGCGCTTCGATTGACAGCGATCGCCACGGCGCCCGGCGCGTCGTGGCGATCGCGCATCGAACGCTCTCAAAGCCTGAACTTTCCGTAAGGCCAGAGGCTTTCGGCGGTCCGTTTTCGCGCGGACGGTAAAAGCTCGCGGAATTTAACGCTTAATTTCATTCTCTGCGCCAAGGTATGGCTTACACGCCATCCCCCAACGGCCCAGGCAATGCACGTCGACCTCACCACGCTCTATCTCCTTGTCATCGGCACGCTGCTGGTCAGTGCGGCCATGACCTTGTGGGAACGCAAAATTCGCCCCGAACGCAGCGGCGCTCTGGCCTTCTGGACCGCGGGCTACACGGCCCTGGCCGCAGGCTGCCTTGCCGCAACGCATCGCCAGATGCTTCCGGGCATCTACGGCGCGGCCACCAGCAATCTGATCATCATGAGCGGCTATCTGCTGATTCTCGAGGGCATTGCCACGCTGAACGGGCGGCGGCATCGCATCGCCTCCGGCGCCCTGCTGGCCGGCATTGCAGTCATGTGGTGCGTGGCGGGAACGCGCTGGCAGGGGATGGTGTGGGATTATGTCTCGGCCGGGCCCATCGCTCTGGTCAGCGCCGCCACCACGCGGGAGATCATGCTCTGCCGCCCGCTCAAGCATCTGCGGGCGCGGCGGGTGATCGTGGCCACCACCGCCAGCTATGCGCTGCTCTATGCCGGGCGGGCGCTGCTGTTGCCTTTTTTGGCTCAGGCCTTTGGCCCCGGCTTTATGGCGATGGCCAGTGCGGTGACGATGTATGGCGGCGTGCTTTATTCGGTGGTGCTGCCCATGGCGCTGCTGACCCTGATCCGCGAGGAAGCCCATGACCGGCTGCTCCGCGCCTCGCTGACCGATTACCTGACCGGCCTTGGCAACCGCCGGTGGTTTTTCGAGCAGGGCGCACGGCTGCTGGGCGGCGCGCATCGCTCGCTCTCGCTGCTGGCCTTCGACATGGACCATTTCAAGGCGATCAACGACCGGCATGGCCACGCCACCGGCGACGAAGTGCTCCGCAGCTTCGCCCGCATCGCCCGCAAGCAGCTTGGCCCCGAAGCGGTTCTGGCCCGCATCGGCGGCGAGGAATTCGCCGCCCTGCTGCCCGATTGCGACATCATGCAGGCGCGCCGCATCGGTCAGGCCGTGGTGCAGCATTTCGGCGGCCATACGACGGTGACCGCCCATGGCATTGCGGTGAACGCCACGGTCAGCATCGGTCTGGCCGAAATGGCGATTGGCCAGAAACACTGCGAGACCAGCGCCGAAGACGATCTGGGCACCCTGCTCGCCGCGGCGGATCGCGCGCTATACGAGGCCAAGGCACGGGGCCGCAACCGGGTGGAAAGCGCGGCGATCACACCCCTGCCCCGCGTTTCCTTCGGCTGAGCATGACGCGCGCTTGACGGCAAACGCGCCGCGTGATTTCACGGCGCCGTGACTGACCAACCCCGCTCCGACTCGTCATCCGAAAACCGTCCCCACGCCAAGGCAGAGGCCAAGGCCGAAGTGCGCGCCGCCGAAGCCGCCGCGATCCGGCGCCGCTGGATCACGCTGGGCGAAGTGCTGGCCGTTGTGGCGGTGATCATCTCGGCACTCACCCTGTGGAACAACTGGAGCGAGCGCCACGACAGCGATGCCGTCAAGCATGCCGATGCCGCCAAGGCCTCGGCGCGGGCGGGCACGCTGCTGCTGGTCGCCATCAATTCGGGCAAGAGCGAACTGGTGCTGAAGCCCGGCTCGCCCGACCAGTCGGTGCAGAGCCAGGAGATCGCTTTCCCCACCGCGCTGGGTGCTTCTCCGGCCCAGACCACCGGCGAGCCACGCATCGAGGCGACATGGTTCGAAAGCGCGCTCAAGACAGCGCGCGGGCAAGCCAATATGCCCGACGACAGCCGTGGCGACGAACGCCTGCCGGTCGCCATCACCACCCATTTTCTGGTCGATGGCGAGCCGCATGAGGATGTGGCGATTTACGACATCGGCTACAGCATCGCCGGTCGCTGGCTGGGCGGCCACAGCGTGACGCTGCGCGGCGTTTCGCTGGTGTCGCGGGTCAAGGCCGACCATGCGCAAGCCACGCTGGATGCACGCTGGAACCGGCTGTTTCCGCAAAAATAACGCGGGCGTCGCTCAGCTTTCAAATCATTACGCCGTGCGGGGCCGTTGCCCCTGTTCGGGAAGCGCCTGTTCGATCCATGCCAGCCGGTTGCCGTTCTCGGCGAGGTTTTCGGTGATGCGCGTGGGGCGGCCCAGCAGGTAGCCCTGCGCTTCCTGACAGCCCTGCTCACGCAGAAAGTTCAGTTGCTCCACGGTTTCCACGCCCTCGGCCAGCACGGGAATGCTCAGGCTTTCGCCCAGCGCCAGCACGGCCCGCACGATGGCCGCCGATTGCGGTTCCTGATCCAGCTCGGTCATAAAGGAGCGATCCAGCTTGATCTTGTCGAAGGGAAAGGCCCGCAGCGTGGACAGCGAGGAATAGCCCGTGCCGAAATCATCCATCGCCACGCCGATCCCCAGCCCCTTGAGCTGCCGCAGGATATGGGTGGTGCGCTCCAGATCGGTGATCATCGCGGTTTCGGTGATCTCCAGCTCCAGCCGTGAGGGCGACAGCCCGCTTTCCAGCAACACCTGAAGCACGAAGCCCGGCAGATCGACATGCGCCAGCTGCACCGGCGAGAGGTTCACCGCGATCTTGTGCTTCTCGCTCCAGCCGGCGGCCTCGCGGCAAGCGGTGCGCAGCACCCATTCGCCCAGCGGCAGAATCAGACCGCATTGCTCGGCCAACGGGATGAATTCATTCGGAGAGACCGAGGTGCCATCGGGCCGGTTCCAGCGCAGCAGCGCCTCGTAACCGGTGATCTCACCGGTGCGGACCGCGGCCTGAACCTGCCAGTGCAGGCTGAATTCCTCATTGTCGAGCGCCTCGCGCAGTTCCTTCACCATCCGGCGCCGGTCACGCACGGCCTTGTCCATCTCCTCCTCATAGAAGCAGACATCGGTGGAGATCGAGGATTTCGCGCGATACATCGCCAGATCGGCGTTGTTGATCAGCGTCGAGACCTCTTCGGCATCCTGAGGCCAGATCGCCACGCCGACGCTCAAACCGCAGGAGATCTTGCCATCGTCGATGTCCATGGGGGTGATCACCGCCTCACGCAGGCGATCGACCAGACCAAGGACGGCATCGTGCTCCGGCAAGGGCATCAGGGCGATAAATTCATCGCCGCCCAGACGCGCCACGAATTCGCCGGGGCGCAAGGTGGCCTTCATCCGCGCGGCGATATGCATCAGCAGGCGGTCGCCCACGGCGTGGCCATGGGTATCGTTCACCTCCTTGAAGCGGTCGAGGTCGATCGAAAGCAGCGCCAGATTGCCCTGAGCGCTGCCCGGCGCGGTCTGGCGCGCCAACCAGTCGAGGAAGGAGGCGCGGTTGGGCAGGCCGGTCAGGCTGTCATTGCGCGCCAGATGGGCGATCCGCTTCTCCTGCGCCAGACGGGCGCGCAGATCGCGCACGGCATAGATCAGATGGGCGGGCTTGCGCCTTTCGTCACGGCGCAGCGCCACCTCGACGGGAATGTCGATCTGATGCGCGCTGCCCATGGTGAGCTGGGTCAGGCTGCTGACGGAGGCCGTGTCGAGATCGGGCAGCCAGTTTTCCAGCGGATTGCCGATCATCACCTCCTGAGGCACGCCGGCCAGAGCGGCAAAACCGGCATTGGCGGCCAGGATCACCCCCTCACGCACCACCACCATGCCATCGACGCTGCCTTCGAGCAGTTCATCGAGACCGCGCCTTGCCTCGGCGCGCGCCTGCAGATCCAGCGCATGGCTGGACACGCCGGTGCCAAGGATCAGCAGGCCGATCCCGGCGGTGGCGAAGGCCATCACCACGGTCGCGTCATTGCCGTCAAGCTGCCCGCCCAGTGGCGCGAAAGGCACGATGGTCATCGCCGCCATGCCGGTGAAATGCAGCACCACGATGCTGGCCACCATCAGCGCCACCGCGCCATGCAGCGGCCTGTCACGCCCGGCGTCGCGGGCCTGACGGAAGGCCAGCATGCCCAGCACCACCGCCCCCAGCACCGATCCGGCAATGGCCGCGTTATCCCACCGCACCACGCCGCGCACGGCGAAGGCCGCCATGCCGGTGTAATGCATGATCGTGACGGCCAGACCGAAGATCGCCCCGCCCAGTTCGCCCGACCGGCGCCCCTCACGCGCGGCGATCGACAGCGCCAGCCCGCTGCCCAGAATGGCCAGCACCAGCGACAGGCCGGTCAGCAACGGCTCGTAAGCCACCGAAGCGCCGGGGCGATAGGCCATCATCGCCACGAAATGGGTGCACCAGATCGTGGCCCCCGTCGCCACGCCCCCCATGAAGATCCAGGCCGGAGCAGCGCTGCGCTCGGCATAGCGCAGGCGGCGGAACAGGCCGAAGGTGATGATCGAGCCGACGAGACAGAGAATGGCGGCCAAACCCACCAGCCAGAGATTATGCTGTTGCGTCAGACACATGAGGAGGCGCATGAAAGGGATAACTCACGGATTACAAACAGTTCCGCATCCCCATCGGGGCGCTCTGGTAAAGATTTTTTAAATAACACAAGATTTTACATCGCTACGGGCATTTGCCTAGCCAGCGCGCCCCGGTCGACCGGCGACAAAGGCTTCATGCCCTTGCATTTCATCAGCTTTCTGCATCATCCGGTCGTTTGGCGGAAACTGCTGCGCCGCAGCAACGTTTGTGGGGCATGATCGATAACCTTATCCATATGCTGAACGGCTTTCCCGAATGGATGCGGCAAGGCTTTCTCGCGCTGGTGGCGGGAAGCGCGGGGGCGCTGGTTGCTCTGGCGATCCACCGGATCAGTTTCCGCGTGCTGCAGCGGATCACATCGCGCACCGCCAGCAAGTCGGACGATATCATCGTCAGGCATATCAGGCGGCCCACGCGCTGGGCCTTTGTGGCGCTGGGCATCGTGCTGGCCGCGCGGCAGGCCCCGGCGCTCAAGGATTTCTGGGACAGCATTTCCGGCTTCGTCATGCCGCTGCTGACCGGCTGGATCGCCATCGCCATCCTCAACGCGCTGGTCGAGGCGATGACGCTCCACGCCGACATCACCGTGGAGGACAACCGGCAGGCACGGCGGCGGCGCACAAGGCTGGGCATCTTCGGGCGGATCATCACCTTCGTCATCGTCTTTCTGGTGGTGGCGCTGATGCTCTTCTCGGTGCCGGGGGTGGCGAAGGTGGGCGCCACGCTGATGGCTTCGGCGGGTCTGGCGGCGCTGGCGGTGGGCGCGGCGGCCCAGCCCGCGCTCAAGGCGCTGATCGCGGGCTTCCAGATGGCGTTGACCGAGCCGATCTCCATCGACGATGTGGTGATCCTCGATGGCGAATGGGGCCGGATCGAGGAAATTCGCACGACCTATGTGGTGGTGGTGTTGTGGGACCAGCGCAGGCTGGTGGTGCCCACCAACCGCTTTCTGGAGGAAACCTTCCAGAACTGGACCAAGACCACGTCCCAGCTGCTGGGGACGGTCATGCTCTATGTCGATCACACCATCGATGTCGCCAAACTACGCGCCGAATACACGCGCCAGATCGAGGCGCACCGCCTGTGGGACCGGCGCGCTCAGGTGCTTCAGGTGACCGACTGCAAGGAGATGGTTCTGGAAATCCGCCTGCTGATGAGCGCCAAGGATGGCCCGACCCTGTTCGATCTGCGCTGCGGCCTGCGCGAAGGCATGATGGATTACATTCGCCGCGAAATGCCCGAGGCGCTCTCGCGCCGCCGCACCGAGCAGATCGCGCCGGTCAACATCGTGCCGAGCCCCGCTATCGCCGAACTTATGTCTCAAAGGCGCGCTGAAGGCCGAAACTGACGCCTGCCGAGCCTTGCAACCAGCCTTGGCCTGCCCCTAAGGTAGGAGCGCTGCGCGTGGAGACAGAGTTTGGAAATTGTATCGATCGTATTGTTTTTCCTGCTCGCCGTGGTGGTGAGCGGCGCGGTTTCGCGCATGTTGCCGGTTTCCGTGCCAACGCCTCTGGTGCAGATCCTGCTGGGGGCGGTGATCGGCCTTTCCGCCTCGCATCGCGTCGAGCTTGATCCCGATCTTTTCCTGCTGCTGTTCCTGCCACCGCTGCTGTTTCTCGATGGCTGGCGCATTCCCAAGGATGCTTTGTTCAAGGATGTGGCCACCGTCACCGAACTGGCCTTCGGGCTGGTGCTGATGACGGTGCTGGGCGTGGGCTTTCTGGCCCATTGGCTGATCCCGGCCATGCCGCTGGCGGTGGGGCTGGCGCTGGCAGCGGTGATTTCACCCACGGACCCCATCGCGGTCTCGGCCATTGCCGCGCGCGTGCCCTTTCCCCGGCGGCTGATGCATATTCTGGAGGGGGAATCGCTGCTCAACGACGCCTCGGGTCTGGTCTGCCTGCGCTTTGCCGTCGCCGCCGCGCTGACGGGCAGCTTTTCGGCCAGCAGCGCGATCCTCAGTTTCCTGTGGACGGCAGGCATCGGTCTGGCGGCGGGCGTGGCGGTGACGCTGGGCGTCTCCTTCGCGATGAGCCGCTTCACCCGCCGCTGGGGTGAGGACATCGGCGCTCAGATCCTCGTCAGCCTGCTGATCCCCTTCGGCGCCTATCAGCTGGCCGAGCATCTCCATGCCTCGGGCATTCTGGCGGCGGTCAGTGCCGGGGTGACGATGACTTTCGCCGAAATTTCGCGGCAGGCCATGGCCGCCACGCGCATGCGCCGCAATTCGGTATGGGACATGATCCAGTTCACGCTCAACGGCGTGATCTTCGTGCTGCTGGGCGAGCAACTGCCCGCCATCCTTGGCGATGCGCGCCATACGGTGGCGATCACCGGCCATGACAATCCGTGGTGGCTGGGGCTTTACACCATCATCATCGTGGCGGCGCTGGCCGGGCTGCGGCTGCTGTGGGTGATGGTATCGCTCAAGCTCACGCTGCTCAAGCGGCGGCGGCAGGGGGTGAGCGCCCCCAAGCCGCAGATCAGGCTGATCCTCGCCATGTCCTTTGCGGGGGTGCGCGGCGCGATCACGCTGGCGGGCGTGATGACCTTGCCGCTGACCCTGCACGATGGAACCCCTTTCCCGGCCCGCGATCTGGCGATCTTCCTTTCCGCCGGGGTCATCCTGCTTTCGATGCTGGTGGCCAGCGTGGCGCTGCCGGTGCTGCTCAAGGGGCTGGACCTGCCCCCCGAACCCTCCGAGCAGGCCGAGGAGGACAGCGCCCGCATCGCGCTGGCCGAAGCCGCCATCCGCGCCGTCGAGCAGCAGCAGAAGGACTGGAGCGACACCGGCTCTCAGGCCGATCTCTATGCCGAGGTCGGCGGGCAAGTGATGGACGCTTATCGCGAGCGGATCGAGGGCCTGCGCGAAGAAAACCCCCAGACCCTGCGCAACCGGGCCCGGCTGGTCAGCACGCTGCATCTGGTGGCGGTGAAGGCGCAGCGCCAGCTGATGCACGACTTGCTGCGCGAACGCCGCATCGGCAGCGAGATCGCCCGCAAGCTGACGCGCGAACTCGATCTGGTGGAAACCCGCCACAGAGGATGAACTGGCGCGGATGAATTAATGCGCCAAGGCCGTCGGCAGATTCCAGCCGAAATGCACGGCGGCCATGCGCAACGCGAAACAGGCGCAACCGCCCGCCACGGCCACCAGACGCGGATCAAGTCTGGTTAACCGCCCGCACACCACGATCAGAGCACCGACCATCGCCGCCACGGCATAAATATCGGTGCGCAGCACGCGCGGCACCTCATTGAGCACCAGATCGCGCATCGCCCCGCCGCCCACGCCGCTCAGCGTGCCAAGAAAGATCGTCGGGATGGGATGGACCTTATACTCCAGCGCCTTTTGCGTGCCCGCCACCGCCGCCAGCGACAGGCCCGCCGCATCGAGCGCCACCACCAGCGGCAAGGCCCCCTTGCCGAGCGAGCCATGGAACGACCATGCCGCCATGGCCGCCGCGATCACCACAAGGCTGTAGTGCCAGTCGGCCACCGCAGCGGGACGCCCTTGAGCGATCAGCAAATCCCTCAAGAGCCCGCCGCCCAGCCCGGTGAGAAAGGCAACCACCAGCAGCCCAACGGGATCGAGCCCCGCCGCCACGCCTGCCAAGGCGCCCTCTGCGGCGAAGACGAAGGTGGCGCCAATATCCGCCGTACGGACGATGCCGCGCACCATGGCCGCCTTTGCGGTCATGAACCGAAGTCCGGCGGCGTACCCAGCAAGGCTGCGGCATAGGCATCGGGGCTTTGGTCGCCAGCATCGGTCAGGCCGGAAAAATCGCGCGTGCAGGCCGCAACCATCAGCGCCCTGTCATCGGAGGTTTTGGGCGCTTGCCAATCATCGCCTTGCCCGGAAAGGATCCTCGCGCGTGCACCGCTCTCCCGCCAGATCGTCATGCTGGCCGCGCGCAAGCGAAGGCGAGGACAATCCAGCTCAAGCTCGGCAAGCACCTTGCGGGAACCCGGCGGCATGACCTCAATCGAAAGCATGGTGGCGTGAAGGATGCCACCTTGAGCAGCGATCACGGAATCGCGGTCGATCCCGGCCACGCGCGCCTGATCGCCCTGACCCATCCTGCCGGTCATCACCCAATGGGCCGCGCAAGCGCTCTGCGCCCAGAACCCGCAGAGCGCCGCCAACGCCATCGCGCCGCCCCGGCTATGAAAGAGCTTTCCCCTCATGCCGCAACACTATCGGCAGCGCCCCGCTCCGGCAAGGTGGGGACAAAGGCCTGCATGTTGCCAAAGTACACGCGGGGCCCGCTTGCCTCGGCGCCGCCATCCTGCCTATAGATTTGGCCATGAACCTGTCTTTCCGCGCCCTGTCGCCCGCCATCCCGCTTCTGGCCCTGCCTCTGCTGATGGCCCAGTTTCCCGCCAGCGCCGCCGCTCCGCTGCGCAAGGCCGCAGCCGCCGCGCCTGCCGCTGCCGCAGCGGTGAAACCGAGCACCGCCATCATTCCCCTGCCGCTCAACCCTGTGCTGCCCGCAGCCCAGCGCCTGTGCGAGGCCAAAACGGCTGAAGGTCTGGGCTATTCCATCCTGCGCCCGGCGCAAGGCGCCAAGCCTGCTGAAGCCGATTACGTGCTGGTCAATTACGTCGGCTATCTGGCCGCGACCGGGGCAGTCTTCGATCAGAACATGCATTCGCCCTTCCCCGTCAATGGCGTGGTCCCCGGCTTTTCCAAGGGACTGCAGATGATGACCAAGGGCAGCATCGCCCGTTTCTGCATCCCCGCCGCCATGGGCTATGGCGCCGAGGCCTCCGGGCCTATTCCGGCCAATTCGGACCTCGTCTTCCAGGTCGAGCTGGTCGATTTCAAGACCGCCGCCGAGATCGACGCCATGCGCAAGGCTCAGGAAGCAGCCCAGACGCCTCCTCAGGCCCCGGCTCAGCCTGCCGCGCCGCAAAAGTAAGACTTGTCTGGCGGGGGTGATGCACGTCACCCCCGCTGGGCGTGGTTCCAGCCCCGGATCAGATCGATCAGCGCCCGCAGCCCGGCGGGCACATGCCGCCGCCCCGGATAATAGAGACACAGGCCGGGATAGGGCGGGCACCAGTCCTCCAGCACCGGCACCAGCCGCCCGGCGGCGATAGGCTCGCGCACCGACCATTCGCTGAGATAGGCGAGGCCCACCCCCGCCAGCACCGCCTCCTGCATCAGCGTCATCTCATCGAGCGTCAGCGCGCCTTTGACATCGACCTCCACCTTCTCGCCGCGCTTTTCAAACTCCCAGCGCCAGATGCCGCCGCTGGCCATGCGGGCGCGGATGCATTCGTGCCGCAGCAGGTCTTCGGGCACCTGAGGGGTACCTCTGGTTGCCAGATAATCGGGCGTGGCCACCACCAGCATGCGGATATCGCCCCCGATGGGCACGGCGATCATATCCTGAGGCACCGCCTCGGCAATGCGGACCCCCGCATCGAACCCCTGCCCGACGATATCGACCAGCCGCCCTTCGGTCACGAGCGTGACCTGCATATCGGGATAGCGGCGGAGGTATTCCAGAATGATCGGCGTCAGGATCATCCGCGCCGCGCCAGCCGAGGTGTTGATTTTCAGCGTTCCGGCAGGCGTGTCGCGATGGCTGTTGATGCCTTCGATCGCACCGCCGATCGCCGCCAGAGCGGGGGTGATGCGGGCGATAAACTGCTCTCCGGCATCGGTGGGCGAGACGCTGCGCGTGGTGCGGTTGAACAGCCGCACGCCAAGCCGCGCCTCCAGCGCCGCCACCGCATGGCTGAGCGCCGAGGTGGACATACCCAGTTCCGTCGCCGCCGCGCGAAAGCTGCCCAGCCTGGCGACGGCGCTGACGGCCTCATATTCGGTCAAACCGGTCTTGGTGGCCATTATCCCAAATCCTGCATCATCTTGTGCAAATCTATCCGGCTTATCGATGCAATGCCAGAGGCCTAAATCAAGGTCACCTCAACAGGAGACCTCTCATGACCCTGATCGACCAAATCTATATCGATGGCGCCTTCGTCACCCCGCATGGCGCGGAACTGTTCGACCTCCACAACCCCGCCACCGCTCAGGTGATCGGTCAGGTGCGCCTTGCCGATGAGGTGGACGCCCGCAATGCCATCGCGGCGGCCAAACGCGCATTCGCCAGCTTCTCGCGCAGCACCAAGGCGGAGCGCATCGCCCTGCTTCACCGTCTGGCCGATGCGCTGGAGGTCCGCCGCGCCGATCTGATCGAGGCGGTGATCGAGGAATATGGCGCCCCCATGTCCCGCTCGGCGTGGATGGCGGATTACGCCTTGGGCGCGTTCCGGATGGCCGCGCAAATGCTGGAAACCTATGATTTCAAACGCGAGATCGGCACGGCCCGCGTCACCATGGAGCCGCTGGGCGTGGTGGGAATCATCACGCCGTGGAACGCCAATGCCGGTTTTATCGCGGGCAAGCTGGCGATGGTGATCGCCTCGGGCTCGACCTGCGTGATCAAGCCCAGCGAGATGAGCGCCATCCAGACGCAGATCGTCACCGAGGCCTTGCATGAGGCAGGCGTCCCGGCTGGCGTGTTCAACATCGTGACCGGGCGCGGTGATGTCGTCGGCGCGGAGATCGCCGCACATCGCGATGTGGCGAAGCTCTCCTTCACTGGCTCCACCGCCACGGGCCGCGCGATCCTGCGTGCCGGGGCCGAGAGCTTCAAGCGGGTGACGCTGGAGCTGGGCGGCAAATCGCCGATGGTGGTGCTGGAGGATGCCGATTTTGCTCAGGCCATTCCCTTTGCGCTGAATGCCGGGTTCCTCAACAGCGGTCAGGCCTGCATCGCGGGATCGCGCATTCTGGTGCCCACCAGCCGTCTGGCCGCGTTCGAGGCGGGCATCCGCGACGCCATCACCAGCTTCCCCTCGGGCGATCCGCGCGATCCGACCACGGTGATCGGCCCCATGGTCAGCGCCCGCCAGTGGGAGCGCGTGCAGTCCTATATCGCCAAGGGACTGGAGGAAGGCGCCCGCCTGCTCTCCGGCGGCGAGGGGCGGCCCGAAGGCGCGGCGGATGGCTGGTTCGTCAAGCCCACGATCTTCACCGATGTGCGCAACGATATGACCATCGCGCGCGAGGAAATCTTCGGCCCCGTCCTCGCGATCATCCCTTATGACAGCGAGGAACAGGCGATCGCTCTCGCCAATGACACCGACTACGGCCTGCACGCCTATGTCGCCGGACGAGATGAAACCCGCGCCCGCGCCGTGGCCGACCAGCTTGTCGCCGGCCGCGTGATCATCAACGCCGCGCCCATGGAAATGAGCGCGCCCTTTGGCGGCTTCAAGCAATCGGGCATCGGGCGCGAGGGTGGCACCTTCGGGCTGGAGGCCTTCCTCGAACCCAAGGCCGTGATGGGTTGAACCCTGTAACGCATGGTGTGAGGCGCTGCTTTCAGCGCAGCGCCTCACACCGCATCACAGGGCCTAACACCCGCCGCCCGAAGAACGCGCTATCAAGGGGGCATACCCAACACCCACCGAAGGGAGACCACCATGTCGAACAAGCCTCTTGGGATCGCCGACCTGCCCCGCCGCGATTTTCTGCGCTTTGCCGGGATCGCCGCCGCCGCAACCACCACACTGGCAGCTGGAGCCATCCCCGCCCGCGCCGCCGCTGCCGTCCCCGCCATCAAGCAGATCGACGCCGGCGTGCTGAACATCGGCTATCTGGAGTATGGCCCCGCCTCGGGCGCGCCGGTTCTGCTGTTCCATGGCTGGCCCTATGACATCCACGCCTTTGCCGAGGTCGCCCCCCTGCTGGCCGCCAAGGGCCACCGCGTGATCGTGCCCCATCTGCGCGGCCATGGCTCCACGCTGTTCCGCTCGGGAGCCACGATGCGCAATGCCCAGCAGGCCGCTCTGGCCGCCGACGGCATCGCGCTGATGGACGCTTTGGGCATCGCCAAAGCCGTGGTCGCGGGCTTCGACTGGGGCGCGCGCACCGCCGACATCATGGCCGTCCTCTGGCCCGAACGCTGCCGCGCGCTGGTTTCGGTCAGCGGCTATCTGATCGGCAGTCAGGCCGCCAACGCCAAACCGCTGCCCCCCGCCGCCGAGCTGCAATGGTGGTATCAGTTCTACTTCGCCACCGAGCGCGGCCAACTGGGCTACGCCGCCAACACCAAGGCCTTCAACAGGCAGATCTGGCATCAGGCCTCGCCCGCATGGGCCTTCGACGATGCCACCTATGATCGTTCGGCGGCATCCTTCACCAACCCGGACCATGTTGCCATCGTGATCCACAACTACCGCTGGCGCCTGGGCCTGGCGCAAGGCGAGAGCCAGTATGACGCCATGGAGGCCAAACTCGCCGCCGCCCCGCCGGTGACGATCCCCGCCATCACCATGGAAGGCGACCGCAACGGCGCTCCGCACCCCGCGCCCGAGGCCTATCGCGCCAAATTCGCCGCCGCCTACGAACACCGCACCATCACCGGCGGCATCGGCCACAATTTGCCGCAAGAAGCGCCGCAAGCCTTCGCTCAAGCCGTGTTGGACATCAGCGGGAGGGCCGCATGATGCGCAAGGGCCTTCTGGCGCTATCCGTGCTGATCCTCGGGGCCTCCACCGTCTCCGCCACAGGGCGCGAGCGGGTGGAGGCCTCCCCCGTTTACGGCGTGACCCTGCCCAGGGATTACCGCCACTGGACGCTGATCAGCGTGGCTCAGGAGAATGGCAAGAACAACGATATCCGCGCCATTCTGGGCAATGATATCGCCGTGAAGGCCTATCGCAGCGGCAAGCGGCCCTTCCCCGATGGGGCGGTGATCGTGCGTCTGGCGTGGCGCTATCAGTCCTCGCCGCGCAATGATGCGGTGTTCCCCGCGCCCCAGTCCTTCGTCGCGGGCCAGCCGACCAATGTTCAGGTCAGCGTGAAGGACTCCAGGCGCTTCGCCGCCAGCGGAGGCTGGGGTTATGGCCAGTTCGAGAAAGGTGTGGCCAATCAGGACGTGAAGCTGATGCAGTCCTGCTTTACCTGCCACAACAAGCTGGAAAAGAGCGAGGATCTGGTTTTCACCGCCTGGGCGCCGTGATCTGTTTGGGCGTTAGGTGTTTGGACCCGGCAGCGCTTTGGCGTTGCCGGGTTTTTCTGTTTTGGAAGAAAAGAGACAATGCGAGGGTGTTACACCCTCGCGCTCCCGGGTTTTGTCGGCGTTGCGCATCGGGTTCGGCCTTGCGCTCAGTTTTAAGACCGGCGGCCTAGTCGCTTCTTTGCATGGGGCGCCTTGCCTTCAGCAGGTGGAGAGGTTGCGCACCACAATCGGGCACCACTGCCCCCCTTGTCGGAAGACGTTATGGGAGCGCGAAGGCCCCGAGCATTCCTCTTGAGGAATGCGACCAACAAAGCCTCTCGCATTTTCTACGTCCTCTCCCTTCCCAACCTCCAAACAAACTCAAGCCCGGCAACGCATATGCGCTACCGGGCATGAGCGTGGGCGCCGGGGGATCGCCGGCACCGCACATGCTGTCTTGGTCAGTCCGCCCTGGCCGCCTTCTCGATCAGCCCGGCGACCTCCATGGCGTGGGAGACCATCACCACATGCGATGCGCCCTTCACCACCACTGTCTGGCGGGAGTGGGCGCGCTCGGCCATGAAAGCCATGGCGGCGGGCGGGATGTTGCGATCGGCGTCGCCGTAGATGAACCACGAAGGCGTGTGCTTCCAGGCCGGGGCGGTTTCGGGCTCGCCCAAGGCAGCTTCGGCAATGGGGCGCTGGCCTGCTGCCATCAGGCGGGCGGAGGCCAGCGGCACATCGGCGGCGAATTGGGCGGGGAAGAGGTCCTGCTGGATATAAAGGTCGTTGCCGCCGCTGCTCAGTTTCACCGGAGGCGCCAGCGTGGGCGCCAGCGTGCTGCCCGGGAACTTGCCGGTGAGGCCGATGGCGGTCTCGCCCGCCTCGGGGGCGAAGGCGGAGACATAGACCAACGCTTTCACATTGCCAGCGCCCTCGGCGGCCTCGCTGATGACCGATCCGCCGTAGGAATGGCCGACCAGCACCACCGGGCCGGAAACGCTTTTCACCACATCGGCCACGACATCGGCATCGGCGCGCACGCCGCGCAGGTTGTCGGGGGCGGCGATCACGCGGTAGCCATCATGCTCCAGCACGGCGATCACGCCGTTCCAGCTCGCGCTATCGGCGAAGGCGCCATGCACCAGAACCACGGTGGGCTTCACGGCCTGAGCCTGCGCAACCGAGGCCATCATCCCGGCGGCGAGCATCAGCCCGCCGCGCATCATCAACTTCTTCATCGGAAATCCTTTCAGGCCAGCGTGACGATGGCGTCGATGTTGCCCTTGATCGCCCTGGAATAGGGGCAGGTGCGGTGGGCGGCCTCGATGATCTGGCGGGCCAGTTCCTCGGCAAGGCCGGGCACATGAACCGTCAGGCGGGCGGCCAGCGAGAAGCCGTCATCGCCATGGCGCAACTCGACCTTCGCATCGATGGCGAGGGTTTCGGGCAGGGTCACGCCCTTGGCCTTGGCGGCCAGCCCCATCGCGCCCTCGAAGCAGGCCGACCAGCCCGCGGCGAAAAGCTGCTCCGGGTTGGTGCCCGCGCCGGGGCCGCCGGGGGTGGACAGCCTGATGTCCAGGCGGCCATCGTCGCTCCTGGCATGGCCCTCGCGGGCGCCGGTGACATGCACATTGGCGGTGTAAAGCGTCTTGGTATCGGACATGGTTTTTCTCCTGAAAATGGGGTTCAACGCAGGGGGCGGAAAGCGTTGCGCACTTCCTGAGCGAAAAGCGCGGGTTGCTCCCAGGCGGCGAAATGGCCGCCGTCGGTGGCTTCGTTGAAGTAGGTGAGGTTCTTGTAGCAGCGCTCGGCCCAGCTCTTGGGGGCGCGGAAGATCTCGCCGGGGAAGACGCTGACCGCGACGGGCAGGTCGATGATGCCGCGCGCGTTGAAATTGTTGGTATGGTCTTCCCAATAGATCCGCGCGGCGGAGGCGCCGGTTTTGGTTAGCCAGTAGAGCGAGATATCATCGAGGATCGCATCGCGGCCCAGCACCTTTTCCGGTTGGCCGTTGCTATAGGTCCATTGCGCGATCTTCTCATACATCCACGCCGCCATGCCGACGGGCGAGTCCACCAGCGCATAGCCGATGGTCTGGGGCCGCGTGTTCATCATCGCGGCATAGGCGGAATTGTCACGATAGAAGGCGGCGAGCTGATCGAAAGCCCCGCGTTCCCTGGGCGAAAGATCAGCCGGAGCCGCATCGCCAGCGGCAAGGATATGGGCGATCTCGGCAGGCACCACGGCGGGCATGTTGAGGTGAATGCCCAGCAGCCCCGGCACATGCTGCAGAGCCATGCGCTGCGAAATCACCGAGCCGCAATCGCCGCCCTGGCTGACGAACCGGTCATAACCCAGCCGCAACATCAGCGTGGACCATGCCCGCCCGATATGGTCCGATCCCCAGCCCACAACCTTGGGCTTCTCCGAAAAGCCGAAACCGGGGATGGAGGGGATCACGACATGGAAGGCATCCTCGGCCTTGCCGCCATGAGCGACAGGGTCTGTCAGCGGGCCGATCACCTTCATGAACTCCAGCACAGAACCTGGCCAGCCATGGGTCAGGATCAGCGGCATGGCCTTTTCGTGGCGCGAGCGGACATGGATGAAATGGATGTCCAGCCCGTCGATCTGCGTCATGAACATCGGCAGGGCGTTCAATTGCGCCTCCACCTTGCGCCAGTCATAAGCGCCCGCCCAATAGGCCATCAGCGGTTGCAGGATCTCGCGGCGCACGCCTTGGCTGTCATCGGCGGCAGGCTCCGGATCGGCCCAGCGGGTTTCGGCGATGCGCCGCTTCATCGCGGTGATCTCGGCCTGAGGGATCGCCACCTTGAAAGGGCGGATCGCCGTGCTGCCGGTCGCGGCGTCGGCAAGGCCCGGCAGGGCGCTCAAAGCGCTGGCCAGACTGGCGCCGACGGCGAATTGGCGGCGTGAAAGGTTCAACTCATTCCCCACTGTTCGTCTCCTCGATTGGATGACGGCCAGCATAGACAAGCCTCCGAAAGACGCCCGTTAGGTGGAGTGAGTTGGTGTTAGCTGAGCAAGGCGGCCCTTTCGCACGCTAACACCGCCGGGCGCCACCTAACGGGCGGATCGCGGCGAAAGGGCCCACAGGATGCAGGCAAGGCAGGCGGATCAATCGCTTGCCTGTTTCGGAGACACATCATGGCCCAGCCCCGCTCCCTAGGCTTTATCGCCAGCGCCCTCATCACCGGTGGCCTGATCACCGCGGCCTGCTGCGTCGAAGCTTTGACACCCGCTTACGCCAGCCCCGTGCCCATCGGCGCCACCGCCCGCCCCATCGATGTGCTCAGCGATGCCGGGCCATGGCTCACCGCTGTGCCGGGCGGCGCGCGCAGCCTGCGCGGCAAGGTGGTGGTGGTCAATTTCTGGACTTACTCCTGCATCAACTCGCTGCGCGCCCTGCCCTATCTGAAGGCGTGGAACGAACGCTACAAGGACAAGGGCCTGGTGGTGGTGGGCGTCCACGCCCCCGAATTCCAGTTCGAGCATGACGCGGCCAAGGCCCGCCTCGCCTTCCGGCAACTGGGCGTGACCTACCCGAACCTGCAGGACAACAGCTACGCCACCTGGCAGCAATTCGCCAATGAGGGCTGGCCCAGCCTCTATGTCATCGATGCCAGGGGCCATATGCAGGGCTACCACATCGGCGAGGGCAACTATGCCCAGAGCGAGGCCCTGATCCGCAAGCTGCTGACCGAGGCGGGGCAGGATGTGTCCGGCGTGCCCACACCGCCCATCACCGGCAAGGGCATCGAGGCCGAGGCGGACTGGGCGCAACTGGGCTCGCCCGAGGCCTATCTGGGCTATGACAAGGCCGAGGGCTTCCGCTCTCCGGGCGGCCCGGCGCGCAACCGGGTCAAGCCTTACGAACCAGCCGCCGGTCTGGAGCGGCGCGGCACCTGGGATCTGACCGGAAGCTGGACCATCGGCTCGGAATACATCACGCCCGCCAGCCCCGCCGCCTTGCTGCGCTACCGCTTCCATGCGCGCGATGCTCATCTGGTGCTGGGTGGCGCGGCGGATGGCCGTCCCGTGCGCTTCCGCGTCACCATCGATGGCAAGGCTCCCGGTGCCGACCATGGCGCCGATATCGACGCCAATGGCTGGGGCGAAGTACGCCAAGACCGCCTGTATCAATTGGTTCGCCAGAACGGAGCCATTGCCGATCACACCGTCTCGATCAGCTTCGAGAAGCCCGGCATCCACGCCTATGTCTTCACCTTCGGCTAAGGCATGCATCTGGCAGAACAGCGAAAGATCATGCTAGACCCCCGCGTTAACAACCGCAGGGGAACGACGCATAATCATGGCCGATACCGAAACTCCGGCCCGCGAAGGCATCTCCTTCGGCCCCTTCGCGCTCTTCCCCGGTGAGCGGTTGCTGACGATGGATGGCGTGCCCGTCGAGATCGGCGGGCGCTCGCTCGACCTGCTGGTCGTGCTGACCGAACAGCCCGGGCGGGTGCTGTCCAAGCGCGATCTGCTCAAGCGCGTGTGGAGCGATGTGGTGGTCGAGGATGGCAGCCTGCGCTTTCATATGGCCGGGCTGCGCAAGCTGCTGGGCGATGGCAGGGATGGCGCGCGCTATATCGCCACGCAGGTGGGCGTGGGCTATGCCTTCGTGGCCAAGGTGGAGACGCATGGGCCGGCGCCGTCGCCGGTTGCTGCCGCCACGGCGCCGGTGGAGCCCGCAACATCACCGTTGAACCTGCCCCAACGCCTGCCCCTGCTGATCGGGCGCGAACGGGATATCGATCTGTTGCGGCAGCGCCTTGCCCAGACGCCGCTCTTCACCATCGTTGGGCCGGGCGGCGTGGGCAAGACGTCGCTGGCGGTCGAGATGGGGCATCTGCTGGCCGAGGACTTCCAGCAGCAGACCGCCTTCATCGATTTCAGCATGCTGGAGAACCCCGATCTGGTGCCCGGCATGCTGGCGGGCGGCATGGGGCTGGCCGTGCAGGGCACCGACCCGCTGGCGGCCATTCTGGGCCATCTGCGGGGCCACCCGTTCCTGCTGCTGCTCGACAATTGCGAACATCTGATCGAGCAGATCGCCCTGCTGGTCGAACGCCTGATCGAGGCCGCGCCGCACCTTCGCATCCTCGCCACCTCACGCGAGCCATTGCGGGTGCGCGGCGAGCATATCCACCGCCTCGATGCCTTGGTCTGCCCCGCGGATGATCCCGCCCTGAGCACCGAAGAGATCCTGTCCTCCCCGGCGGTGCAATTGCTGCGCGAGCGTGCCTGCGCCGCGGACAGCACGCTGGTCATCGACGATGACGGCGCCCGCCTGATGGCCGGGATCTGCCGCCGTCTGGACGGGATGGCGCTGGCGCTCGAACTGGCCGCCGGGCGCATCGCCACCCATGGGCTGCACGCCGCCGCACGGCAGCTGGAGGAACGCTTCAGCCTTGGCTGGGCCGGTCGCCGCACCGCTCTGCCGCGCCAGCAGACGCTTCAGGCCATGCTCGACTGGAGCTACGATCTGCTCACCCAGGCCGAGCGGATCGTGCTGGAACGGCTCTGCGTCTTTGTCGGCCCCTTTTCGGTCGATGCCGCGCTGGAGGTGGTGGCCGATGCTGCTCTGGGCAGCGACACGGTTGTGGCCGCGCTGGATGAACTGGTGGCCAAATCGCTGATCGCGCCAGATCGCGCGCGTGGCGCCGGCAGCTATCGCCTGCTGGAAATGACCCGCGCTTACGCCCGGCAAAAGCTGCAGCTGCGCGGCGATGAAGCCTTCAACGCCACCGCGCGCCGCCACGCTGCCTATTTTCTCGCCGAGCTGGAGGCCATCGCCGCTCAGGATGAGGATGTGCTGCAAGACCCGCGTCCGCTGCGTCAGCAATTGGGCAACATCCGCAGCGCTCTGGACTGGAGTTTCGGCTCCGAAGGCAGCCGCCGGACCGGCGTGCGTCTGGCCGCCGCCAGCACGGTGATCTTCCTCAACCTTTCGCATTATGCGGAATGTCAGGGTTGGTGCGCCCGCGCTCTGGACGAGATCGAGGAGCCCCAGCGCGGCACCGCGCTCGAAATGGAGCTGCAGGGCGCTTTGGGTCTGGCGCTGATGTTCAGCCGGGGCAGCACGCGCGCCGCGGGGCAAGCCCTGTCTCGCGCGCTTGAGGTGGCAACCGCGCTGGATGATCCTTGGGGCCAGCTGCGCATGCTTGGCCGCCTGCATATCTATCACGAGCGGATCGGCGATTGCGCCATCACCATGGAGCATGCCAGCCGCGCCGTCGCCATCGCCGACACCATGGAGGAGGCCGAGGCGATCGGCGTGGCCCGCTCGCTGTCGGGCATCTCGCATTATCTCGCGGGCGATCAGCGGCAGGCGCGCAAGGATTTACAGCTTTCACTGGCCGTATGCCCCGTGCTGAGCCGCAACCGCATGCTCTATTACGGCTTCGATCATCGCAACCGCTCGACCATCGCTCTGGCGCGCAGCCTGTGGCTGTCGGGTCATGCGGAACGCGCCATCGCCATGAGCCAGCATGCGGTCGATCTGGCGACAAGGCTCGATCAGCCGGTGACCTTGTGCATTGCGCTGATCTGGCAGTTCGCGCTGCATCTCTGGCGCGATGATCTGGATGCGGCGGAAGAAGCTTTGGCCAGTTTTGCCGAATGCGCCCAGACCCATGCGCTTGGGCCTTATATCATCGCTGCCGAGGGGTTTCGCGCCGATCTGTCCATCCGCCGGCACAAAGGCGGGAGCGCCATCGACGCAGTGGAGCAAAGCCTCGCCCAGCTCCGCGCGGCGCGCTACGAATTGCTGACCACCAATTTCTCGATTGTTCAGGCGCGCGGCCTGCTGCTGGACAAGCGCTGGCGGGAAGCCGAAGCGCTGATCGACGCCACCATCACGCGCTGCACCAGCATCGGCGAGGGTTTTGCCCTGCCCGAACTGCTCGGCATGAAAGGCCAGATCGCCGAGGCTTCAGGCCAGGCGGCGATTCCCTTTCTGGAACAGGCCTTGGCCCTCAGTCAGGAACAAGGCGCCGAAGCATGGATGCTGCGAACCGCCATCGTGCTGGCCTCGCAATACGCCAGTCAAGGCCGCCCCGAGGAAGCAGCCCGCCAGTTGGAAGCCGTTTTGGCCTCCCTCTCTGGCGAGCCGGATAAGGTGGAACTCAGCCGGGCGCGTGATCTGGTGGCGTCCTTCAACGCCACGCAAGCGCCCGGCTGATCCCGGCCTCAGCTTTTGGTCGGCAGGGCGTAGGCGATCACCGTATCGCCGCGATCCGTGGAGTCACGCGCCCCGCCTGCCGAGATCACCACATATTGCTTGCCGTTCTGCGGCGCGATGTAGCTGATCGGCGTGCCCTGACTGCCCACCGGCAGGCGCGCTTTCCACACCACCTTGCCGCTGCGCTGATCGAAGGCGCGCAGATAATAATCCTGCGTGGCGGCGAAGAACACCAGACCGCCCTGCGTCGCCAGCGACCCGCCAATGGTAGGCATGCCCACGGGCATCGGCACGCTCATGCGGATGCCGAAAAGGCGCGTGTCCTCAACCGTGCCCAGCGGCACCTGCCAGGCGATCTTCTGCGTCTTCATGTCGACAGCGGTCAGCGAGCCATAGGGCGGCTCCTGACAGGGAATGCCCAGCGGCGAGAAGAAGCGGTTCTTCAGCACCGAATAGGGCGTACCCATCAGCGGCACGGCGCCCATGCCGGCATTGACGCTTTCATTGCCGTTGGATTCCTTGGCCTTCTTGGCCTGAGGCATCATATGCACCCACAGCCCCAGCCGCATATCATTGACAAACAGCAGCGAACGCGTGGGATCGAACGACAGACCGCCCCAGTTCATGCCCCCCAGCGAGCCGGGGAAACTCAGCGAATAATCCGTGCCCGGCGAGGTGAACAGCCCATCATAGCGCATGCCCCGGAAAGTGATG
Organism: Novosphingobium rosa NBRC 15208; assembly: GCF_001598555.1. Lineage (GTDB taxonomy): Bacteria > Pseudomonadota > Alphaproteobacteria > Sphingomonadales > Sphingomonadaceae > Novosphingobium > Novosphingobium rosa. The sequence goes on along the minus strand of NZ_BCZE01000012.1, from coordinate 22,502 downwards.
CGGCAGGCGAGCTGGTCGAAGGGCGTCATGCCCCACATATTGCTCTCACGCAGCACGGGCGCGCCGATCTGCGGCATGCCGGTCGAGAGCGGCTGGGTGGTGGGATAATGCTCGCCGGGGATCGGGCCGGGCTTGACGGGAATATTGGTGACCTGCGTCAGCGGCTTGCCGGTCAGGCGGTCCAGCACGAAAAGCTGGCCCATCTTGGTGCCGATCACCAGAGCAGGCACCTTGCCGCCGTCCGGCTTGGTGAAATCGAACAGGGTGGGCTGCATCGGCACGTCATAGTCCCACAGATCGTGATGGACGGTCTGATAGTGCCAGCGTTCGCGCCCTGTGGTGGCATCCACGGCCAGGATCGAGGCGCCATAGGTCTCATCTTCCCTGGTGCGCGGCACGCCCCACAGGTCGATGGCGGCGCTGCCCACCGGCATGATCACGCTGTTGGTGAGTGCATCATAGGTCATCGGCGCCCAGACATTGGGGGTCGAGCGGACATAGGTCTTGCCCGTGGCGGGCGCGGCATGATCGGTCGGATTGCCCGGATCGAAGGCCCATTTCATCTTGCCGGTGATGACATCGAAGCCGCGCATCACACCGCCGGGCATATCGAGCGCAACGTTATCCGCCACGCGCCCGCCCACGACCACGGTCGTGCCTGCCAGCGTGGGCGGCGAGGTCAGCTGATAGAGCGGGCTTTTCGCGTCGCCCAGACCGGCTTTCAGATCCACTGTGCCATGGTCACCGAAATCGGCGCAAAGCTGGCCATTGTCGGCGTCCAGCGCCACCAGCACCGCATCGATGGTGTTCATGAAAATCCGGCGGCGACAGGGCGCGTTGGCAGGCAGCGCCACAGGCGTGACCGGCGAACTGAGCGGCGCGGAAGGCTGGATCAGCGGCTTGGCGCTGTCGAAATAGGCAAGGCCGCGGCAGCGGACCCAGGTCTTGGTGTCCGTGGGGAAAGCATGGCGCCAGTTTTCCTTGCCTGTCGCCGCATCCACCGAAATCACCGTGTTATGCGGCGTGCAGAGATAAAGCGCATTGCCGATCTGCAGCGGGGTCTGCTGATCCTCGGCGCCGCCGCCGCCGGGGCTGACAGGGGTGTCGCCGGTGTGGAAGGTCCAGGCGACGGTGAGGTTTTTCACATTGCCCGCGTCGATCTGGGTCTGGGCGCCGAAGCGCTGGGCCTCGGCATTGCCGCCATAGTTGGTCCAGTCCTTATCGCCGGGAGCCGTGGACTGCCCCTCCGCCGGAACGGCCTGACCGTCGATGCCATGGGGCACCAACATGCCATAGGCGATGCCGCCATTCACCAGCAGCAACAGCCCGGCCACGCCAAAGGCCAAGCGACGGCAAGGCAGCTTGCCCCCCGCTCTGCGCAGCGCAGGCACGAAGAGCGCCAGCACCATGCCCGCCATGGTGAAGGTGAAAAGCCGAACTTCCAGCGCCCAGAAATTGAGACCGGATTCCCACAGGGCCCACAGAACAGTCGCCAAGGCGGTGACAGCGAAGATCGCCACGCCGACAAAGCGGATGCGAGCGATCTGGATGCCCGAGGCCATCATGGCGAGGCCCGCCAGCAGGTAATACCAGCTGCCGCCCCGCGCGATCAGCATGCCCCCTCCCACTGCCAGATAGAGACCGGCCAGAGTGAACAGGCCGCCCAGCAGGATCAGGGCGACGCGCAAAAGCGGATGGATGGTGGTGCTGAGGCTGGGGGGGCGCTCGGTCATGATGGTGCTGTCCTCATTAGAGTAACAACGCAAGCGACGGGCCTGAACATGCCTTCGGAACCATACAATGTCTTCGGGGGCAGGAACAGGCCCATGCGCAACCGCAGGCCTGTAAAAAGGCCAGGGCGTTGTATCATGCGCGCCCGATAGCGCCCTTTCAGTGAACTATCTAGTGCGTGAATAAAATTTAAGCCTGCCCGCACACGGCCCCGGCATAAGCCTCATGCGAAAACGCGCCCGAAGGGCCAATGGCTCTTCGGGCGCGCTCAAGGCAGTATTCCCGCGCAATCGCGCGAAATCTCGGAGTGGCCACTCCCTTGGGTGGAAGCGGCCCGGTCGCCTTACTTGGGCACGTTGGCCGCAGCGACCTGAATGCGCTGCTGCAGCGCCTTGTCGGTCTGCATCGTCTGGGTGATGGCGTTGAACTTCTGAATGTCGACGCCCGACGACTGCACGGCAGCGGCCATCTTGGCCTGCTTGTCGGCGTCGGGCACGGTAGTGTCGGTCTGCACCTTGTTCACCGCGACCAGCGCGGTGGCGTACTTCTGGACATCATCGTCGGTGAAGGCGCCGCCGGCAGCCGGCGCAGCGGCGGCAGGAGGCGTAGCGGCCGAAGGCGCCGCTGCAGCGGGAGGCGTGGCGGAAGGGGCTGTCGCGGAGGCGCCTTGCGCGAGAGCGGCGGGCACAAAAGCCATGACCGCGACGGGGCTCAGGATTGCCTTGAACAGTTTCACAATAATCTCCTCTTGTGGGGGGAAGGGCAACGTGGAGTTGCTAATGAGGAGGGGAAACCCATGTTCCGACGAGTTGTGACGTTTATGAGGCCGGATCGATTGCATATGCGGTGAATTGCATCCGTTTCACCCCTGAATGAGAGTCCAGCTGGTGAGAATCACCTGCCTCCATTGCGCCATGATGTTGAAACTTGCTGACAAGGCCCATGGCGGAAGATAGGCATGCAGCAAGCCCTCAACGCCATGGTGGCATGATAAGGGGCAGGAGTAAGGCGAGCGGTGACCGAGAACACGCAAACTCTTTCCAAGCGACAGATCAACGCGCTGGAAACGCGTGAAAACATCCTTGAAGTCGCCTATGCCGAATTTGCCGAAAAAGGGCTGGCCGGCGCGCGCATCGACGAGATCGCGGAAAAGACCGCCACCTCCAAGCGGATGATCTATTACCATTTCGGCGGCAAGGAAGGGCTCTACGAAGCCGTTCTGGAGCGCGCCTATGATCGCATCCGCACGCAGGAACAGGCCGCCCATTTCGAACAGCTGCCACCCGATCAGGCCCTGCGCGCCATCATCGGCCACAACTTCGACTATCACTTCGAGCATCCGGAATTCGTCCGGCTGGTGATGAATGAGAACGTCCATAATGGCGAACACATCGCCAATATGGTGTCGATCAAGGCGCGCAACCGGACCGTGATCGAATCGCTGCGCGCTATTCTGGACAAGGGCGAGCAGCAAGGCCTGTTCCGCTCGGGCCTCGATCCGGTCGATCTGCATATGACGATCAGCGCGCTGAGCTTCTACAATGTCTCAAACCGCTTCACCTTCCGGCACAATTTCGACATCGATCTGACCCTGCCCGCCGTCCGCGCCAAGCGGCGCGAGCAGATCATCGAATGCGTGCTGGCCTGGGTCGCCAAGCGGTAGGCCAGGGTTCGTCACCCCCGCCCCAACGGGATGGGCACGGCGGCAGACCGGGAAGACCATGACCAGAATGCCGCCTATCCTGATCGCCGCTGGCCTGCTGTGCGCCAGCGCGATCCACGCCCGGAATGAGGCCCCGCCCCCGGCCCCCGTCAAGCTGGCGCCGGGCGCCGGGGCCGAGGCGGTACAGGCCACATGCACTGTGTGCCACCCTGCCGCCATGTTCACCGCCAAGCGCCTCAACCGACGGCAATGGGGCGATGTGGTCGATCAGATGATCAACAAGGGCGCGCAGGTCAGCGATGAGAATTATGACGTGATCGTGGATTATCTCGCCCGGAACTACGCCGCGGACGAAGCGCCGCAACCCGCACGCGGATAAGCTTTTCCGACACGAATCCTCCCCCTTCCCCGGCCTCATCACGCCGCGCGAGAAGCGTGGAACACAGCCGGTTTCGCCAGCCAGACGAAGCGCAAGGATGGAAGACTATGCTTGTCTTTCATGGATTTGAGAAAAGAATCACGCGCGATGCCCACATTTATCTTTGTTTTATGGACTAGTTCGTTCATAAAGGCCTTCACGATGAAGGCCGCCCGTTATGGCGTCCTCGAAGACTATGGAGAGAGGCCGCATGATCGGCGCAAGCGTGATCCGCTCCGGATCGAACCGAGTTATGTCCGGCGCGCCGGAGCATCATGACGACCCCGCCCTCCCCCATGGAGGACGCGCAGCATGAAGCCGAGCCGCAAGCGCCTGATCATCCTGACCCTGATCTCTCTGGCCACGCTGATCAACTATCTCGACCGTTCGGTGATGGGCGTCGCCAAGCCTGCGCTGGTCGCCGAACTGCATATCTCGCCCGAGGTGATGGGGCTGATCTTCTCGGCCTTTTCATGGACCTATGCCATCGCCCAGATCCCCGGCGGCTATGTGATCGACAAGCTGGGCACCCGTCTTACCTACACGCTCTCGCTGGGTCTGTGGTCGGCGATGACCGCGCTGCATGGTTTCATGACCGGCGTGGCCGGGCTGGTTTCGGCCCGCCTCGCGCTGGGTCTGGCCGAAGCGCCCTGCTTCCCCGCCAACAGCCGCGTGCTCTCCACCTGGTTTCCCCAGCAGGAGCGCGCCAAGGCCACCGGCGTCTACACCGTGGGCGAATATGTCGGGCTTGGCCTGCTGATCCCGGTTCTGGGCTGGATGCTGGCGCATTACGGCTGGCGCTCGCTGTTCTTTGCAGTGGGTGCACTGGGCATCGTCTTCTCGGTGATCTTCTACCGCCTTTACCGCGAGCCCGCCGAAAGCGGCGCCAACAGCGCCGAACTCGCGCTGATCGAGGCGGGCGGTGGCTTTGCCGGCAAGACGCAGAACCTCGATTTCAGCTGGGCCCGCGTGGGGCAGCTGATCTCGAAGCGGCAGATCGCGGGCGCCTCGATCGGGCAGTTCTGCTCCAATTCAACGCTGGTGTTCTTCCTTACCTGGTTCCCCTCCTATCTGGCGGATGAGCGCGGGATGACCTTCATCAAGTCCGGCTGGCTGGTCTCGCTGCCCTATATCGGCGCCTCGCTGGGCGTGCTGCTGGGCGGCTGGTGGTCGGATTGGCTGATCCGCTTCACCGGATCGCCCACCATCGGGCGCAAGCTGCCGATCATCACCGGCCTGCTGCTGTGCTCCAGCATGGTCGCGGCCAACTTCCTGCAGAGCAACAATGCGGTGATCGCGGTGATGTCCGTCGCCTTTTTCGGACAGGGACTGGCCGGCCTCGGCTGGACGTTGCTTTCGGATGTGGCGCCGCGCCAGATGATGGGGCTGACCGGCGGCCTGTTCAACTTCTTCACCAATCTGGCGGGGATCGTCACCCCGTTGGTGGTGGGCTTCGTGGTGGGGGCGACGGGCAGCTTCTATTTCGCGCTGGCCTATATCGGCGCGCTGGGGGTGATCGGCACGCTGGCCTATCTCTTCGTGCTGGGCCCGGTTGAGCGCGTCACCATCGACTGATCCACGCACCCGTCGATCAGCGCCTTCTCCGCCATGGGCGGGCGGAGAAGGCCGCGTATCATAACGAACCATATCGTCAAATATCTGCATAGCGATCCGACAAAAGGTTTGACGCACCCAATATTGTATGTAACTGGTTAGTTCATAAATGGCAGCAAGCCATGATGATAAGAATCTTGGGATTCACAACGGGGGAAATCATGAAAGGTAAGACGCGTTTCGTCGTCCAGATGTCGATTCTGGCGGCAGGGGTGGCCATGGCGAGCACCGCACAGGCACAAAGCGACACAGCCGCAAAAGCATCCGAAACCACCGGCGCTGCGGACATCATCGTCACCGGCTCCAGCCTGAAGGGCGTGGCCCCGGTCGGCTCCAACCTCACCACCGTGGGCCGGGCCGAGCTGGAAAGCTCCGGCGCGCAGACGGTGCAGCAGGTGCTCAAATCCGTGCCCGCCGTTGTGGGCCTGCAGGCCCCCGGCCAGGGGGCTTTCGGCTCGGCGGACGGCTCGGGCACCAATGCGCCGACCATTCATGGTCTGGGCGCTTCGGCCTCCAACTCCACGCTGATCCTGATGAACGGCCACCGCATTCCCACCAGCGGCATCAACCATGTGCTGGCCGATCCCAACATCATCGCCCCCATCGCGCTGGAACGCGTCGAGGTGCTGGCTGACGGTGCTTCCTCGGTCTATGGTTCGGACGCGGTCGCAGGCGTGATCAACTTCATCACCCGCAAGAAGTTCAACGGGCTGGAAGTGAACGTCCAGAAGGGCTTCGCCAGCAATTACAAGACCTTCAACGCGGGCGTTCTGGGCGGCAAGACCTGGGACACGGGCTCTTTCCTGCTGGCCTACAACTATTCCAACCGCTCCAATCTGGCGGCTTCGTCGCGCAGCTTCTCGCGCAGTGGCAACCTCACGGGTCTGGGCGGCAGCAATTTCGTCACCAGCCGCTGCGCTCCGCCCAGCCTGACCAGCGGCGGCGCCACCTATTACAGCTATGGCAGCTACACCGCCAGCAACTGCGACCCCACCAGCACCTGGGACATTCTGCCGTCTGAAAAGCGCCATAACGTCTATGCGCAGGTGATGCAGGATGTGGGCGACAAGCTGCATCTCTCGGCCGATTTCATCTACGCCAACCGCAAGAATGTGCAGAATGTCACGCGCGGCAGCGCCTCGGCCACCATCTATGGCAATGGTTCGACGCCGCTCGCGGGCCGCTCGATCAATCCCTATTTCCAGGCCTTCAATCTGGGCGGCACCACGCCGACCTCCTACACGGCCAACTGGGATGCCGATCAGATGTTCGGCCCAGGCGCGACCATCACCGGCAGCGCCGAAGACATCTACATGCATCTCGACGCCACCTATGATCTGACCTCGGCATGGTCGATCAATGTCGGCGGTATCTATGGGCGGGACAATTCGCAGCAGGTCAATCAGGGCCAGCTCAACACCTCGGCCTTCAATCTGGCGGCCAATGGCTTCACCTCGGCCTCGATCAATGGCGTGACGCAATCGGTCAGTCAGACGCTGACCACCGCCAACGCCATCGACTTCTGGGGCAATGGCACCTCTGCCGCCACCCGGGCCGCGCTGATCGACAACAACCAGCTGCAATCCGCGCATCAGACCATGCGCAACGCCTATCTGAAGGTCAGCGGCGAGCTGTTCGACATCCCCCACGCCGGGGCGGTCAAGCTGGCCGTGGGCGGCGAGCTGACCGGCTATGGCCTGCATCAGGACATCGTGCGCCCCAACAATCTGGGCGTCGCCAGCCAGAACTCGCAATATCTCTCGATCGATTACAAGCGCAATGTCGCCTCGGCCTATGCCGAACTTTACGTGCCGATCATCAAGGATGGCTTCGTCAAATCGCTCGACCTCAACATCTCGGGCCGTTTCGACCATTACAATGACTTCGGCAACACCACCAACCCCAAGATCGCCGCCAATTTCGAACCGGTACGCGGCATCAAGTTCCGCGCCAACTGGGCGCGCAGCTTCGTGGCCCCCGCCCTCACCTCGATCGGCTCGAACGCTGCGGGCCTGACGGGTGAATCGGGCTTTGCTGGCGTGCTGGGCTCGGCGCTGCCGGGCGGTGCTCCGGTGGTCAGCCTCGCCAGCTTCCCCACGGCGGCCAATCTGCCGGGCGCGGTCTGCTCGGCCACGGCCTGCAATCTGGGCGGCGTCTATGGCGTGCAGGTCAGCGGCGGTAATGGCAAGCTGAAGGCCCAGAAGGGCGAGGCATGGAGCATCGGCGTCGATCTGACCCCGGTGCAGGTGCCCGGCCTGCGCCTCTCGGTCACCTACTGGAGCAACAAGCTGAAGGGCGGCATCACCGCGCCCCAGCCCGCGCTGGCGCTGGGCTCGGCGGATCTGGCCTATCTGATGCAGATCTATCCTGCCGGCGCCACGGCGGGTCAGGTCGCCACGGCGGGCGCGGGCCTGCCCCAGACCGGCGCGATCAGCCAGACGGCCTATTACATCTACAACTACCAGCAGGCCAATGTGCTGAACCTGGATGTGGCCGGTCTGGACGTTTCGGGCAGCTACCGCTTCGACACCTCCTTCGGCAAGTTCAACCTGGGCGCCTCCTTCACCCGCAAGGTGAAGTTCGACCAGTATTTCGGTGACAATGGCACCAAGTTCAGCGTGCTGGGCACATCGGGGTTCAACACCACCTTCCCGTCCGTCAAGTTCGAGGGTCGCTTCAATCTCGGCTATGACAAGGGTCCGTTCAGCGCTGATGTGTTCTACAACTATCTGGGCGGCTACACCTATTGGGGCAGCTCGGCGGTGAACCCCGTCACCCGCACCAATGGCGTGCCCACCGGCGGCGGCGACAAGATCAGTGCTTTCGGCACGGTGGACCTGCATGTCAGCTACAAGCTCGACAAGCTGCCCGCCCTGCGCGATGCGACCTTCTATGTCGATGTCACCAATCTGGCCAACAAGATGCCGCCTTTCGTCAACACCTACACCACCAATGGCGCGGTGGGTTACGACGCGCTGAACGGCAATCCCATCGGGCGCGTCGTCAATCTGGGCATTCGCGCCAAGTTTTAAGTCCACCCTCGGCCGCTCCGGGAGCTTGTGCCCGGAGCGGTTTTTTCGAAAGTGTGCCTCCGATATGGTTCTGTCTTCCTCTGCCTCGCAACGCGATCTCCGCATTATGGTCGGTCTGGTCGGACGCGGCATTCTGGAGAGCCGCACGCCCTGGATGCATGAGCAGGAGGGCGATGCGCAGGGGCTGCGCCTGCTCTACACTTTGTTCGATTTCACCCATCGCGGCTGGGAGGACAAGGATCTGCCCCAACTTCTCGATGCGGTGCAGACCTCGGGCTTTGCCGGGCTGAACATCACGTTCCCTTTCAAGCAGGCGGTGATGCCGCTGCTGGATGATCTGTCAGAAGGCGCCCGCGCGATTGGCGCGGTCAACACCGTGGTGTTTCAGGATGGCAAGCGCATCGGTCATAACACCGATGTTTCGGGCTTTGCGCAGGGTTTCCTCGATGGGCTGCCCGGCGTGGCTCTGGGCCATGTGCTTCAGCTGGGCTGCGGCGGCGCGGGATCGGCCACCGCTCATGCCTTGCTCTCGACCATCGGCGTGCAGCATCTGAGCCTGTACGACACCGATGCGGTGCGCGTTGAGGCCCTGCGCTATCAACTGGCCGCCACCTATGGCGCGGATCGGGTCTCCGTTGTGCAGAATACCGTGCAGGCGGCGGGCAAGGTCGATGGCATTCTCAACGCCACGCCCATCGGCATGGCCAAGTTCCCCGGCACGCCGATCGATGCGGCCGCGCTTCAGCCTCACCATTGGGTGGCCGAGATCATCTATTTCCCACTGGAAACGCCGCTGCTGGCGGCAGCCCGCGCTCTGGGTTGCCGTACGCTGACGGGTCAGGGCATGGCTGTGGGCCAGGCAGCGGACGCCTTTGGCCTGTTCACCGGTCAGGCGCCGGATCGCGCACGTATGGCGGAAAGCTTCGCCGCCTTTACGGCAGGCTGAGCCGCCGGAACAGTTGCCGGCGCAAGAAAGCCCGGCCCAAAAAGCCCGACATGGTGATCTTCCCCACCATGCCGGGCTTTTTGTCTTAGTAAGCGCGCGCCACGTAAATCCGCTCGACAGCGGGCTCGCCGGTGAAGGGGCACTGCCCTTCGGCGGGCGCGGCATTCAGCGCGGTGTTGCGGATCGTCAGCTTGAGCGCCTTGAGCTGCTCGACCACCTTCTCCAGCGCGGCGCCGGTGGGGCGCGACCAGTTCAGCTCGACCCAGCCCGGATAGCGCTGATCCTCAGCGAAGAATGTCGCCAGCGCATCGAGCGAGGTGATGCCAGTGGTGATGTTGGCATCGCGGCGCTGCGTGGCCTCGGCATGCAGGCTGGACTGGACGCTTTCCAGCTCGGAAACGGCAGCGGCGATAAACGCATCGCGCGTCTGGCCGACGAAATTGACCTTGCCATCATCCTTCCACAGCCGGTCACGACGCACCGCCGAAACCATGCCGCCAGCAGCGTCGCGACCGCCGATTTCCAGAATGATCGGCGCGCCCTTCTTGACCCAGGCCCAGCGCTTCTGCGTGGCCTTGCCCGCACGCTTGTCGAGCAGCACGCGAACGGACTCGCCCAGTGCGGACAGCTTGGCCAGTTCGCGGCGGATTTCCTCGCAATAGGCCAGCAGGGCCTCATCGCCATCGTCCTCGCGCAGCATGGGCAGGATGATGATCTGATGCGGCGCGATGGCGGGCGGCACGCGCAGACCATCATCGTCGCCATGGGTCATGATGACGCCACCGATCATGCGGGTGGAAACGCCCCAGCTGGTGGTATGCGCCAGCTCCTGAGCGCCTTCCTTCGACTGGTAGCGGATGCCGGCGGCTTCGGCGAAGCCGGTGCCGAGATAATGGCTGGTGCCCGCCTGCAGCGCCTTGCCATCCTGCATCATCGCCTCGATGGAATAGGTGGCGACGGCGCCGGGGAAGCGCTCATTCTCGGGCTTCTCACCGGCCACGACCGGCATGGCCAGCACGTTTTCGGCAAACTCGCGGTACATTTCCAGAGCGCGCAGCGTTTCCGTCATCGCATCGTTGCGATCGGCATGGGCGGTGTGGCCCTCCTGCCAGAGGAACTCACTGGTGCGCAGGAACATGCGGGTGCGCATTTCCCAGCGCACCACATTGGCCCACTGGTTGACCATCAGCGGCAGGTCGCGCCAGCTCTGCACCCAGCGGCTCATTGCGGCGCCAATCACCGTCTCGCTGGTGGGGCGCACGATCAGCGGCTCTTCCAGCTTGGCCTCGGGATCGGGGATCAGCCCGCCCTTGCCGTCACCGATCAGGCGGTGATGGGTGACGACCGCCATCTCCTTGGCGAAGCCCTCCACATGGTCGGCCTCCTTGGAGAAGTAGCTGAGCGGAATGAACAGCGGGAAATAGCAATTGTCGACGCCCGCTTCCTTGATGCGCGCGTCCATCAGCTTCTGGATCCGCTCCCAGATGCCGTAGCCCCATGGCTTGATGACCATGCAGCCGCGCACGCCCGATTCCTCGGCCATTTCGCCTTCGGAGACGACATGCTGATACCATTGCGCGAAATCATCGGCGCGCTTGACGGTCAGCGCGTGGCGGATCTTGGGGTTGGGAGCGTTCTGTGTCATGCGCGCGGCCTTAGCCGGGCGAAGCTCCAAGTTCAAACCCCTGTGTAGCAAAGAGGGAAGGAAAAAACCGCTTCCTTCCCCTGATCAGCCTTACTTGCCCAGCTGATCCAGCTTCTTCTGCATGGCCAGCATCTGCTCACGCAGGGCATCGAGTTCGTTGCGGGTCTCGCCAGTCTTTTCAGGCTCGCCAGCAGCAGCGGGCGCCTCATCCTTGGGCGAGACAGCCCCACCTTCCGCGCCGGGCATAAAGGCGGCGGCGGCGGCCTGGAACATGGCGATGTTCTGCTGCGTCAGCCGGGCGAGCGGATTGGTCTCGATGCTGTCCTCGAAAGCCTTGCGCAGCTTGAGCTGGTTGGCGCGGAACTGGTCCATGCTGGCTTCGAGATAATGCGGGATCAGCGCCTGCATCGAATTGCCATACATGCCGATCAGCTGGCGCAGGAAATTGACCGGCAGCATCTGCTCGCCGCTGGCCTCTTCCTCCATGATGATCTGGGTGAGGATCTGATGGGTGATGTCCGAGCCGGACTTGGCGTCCAGCACGCGGAACTCGATCCCCTCACGCGTCATCTTCGCCAGATGGTCGAGCGTGATGTAGCTCGACGACTGGGTGTTATACAGCCTGCGGTTGGCGTATTTCTTGATGATGACGGTGTTGTCCTTGGAGCCCGCATTGTCAGCCATCAGTCTGTCCTACTCCCGTTTCTGAACGGCAGTTTGCACTCAAAAGACCATGGACGCAACAGATTGCTGCGCAGCAGCAGAGCAAAACGCAAGTTTAGCCCGCACGTGCGAAACGACGGCCCAATCCGGTTAACAGCTCGTATTGCGACAAGCCTGTTTGGGCAGCCGCGCGCGGCAGATCATAGACCACATCCAGCCAATCGCCCTCGGCCAGATGGGGGGCCCGGGTGAGATCGACGATGGTCAGATCCATCGAGACGCGGCCCAGCACCGGCACCTCAACACCATCACCGGAGCGCAGCATCCCCTGCCCCGACCAGCAACGCAGATAGCCATCGGCATAGCCCAGCGCCACGGTGCCAAGGCGCATCGGGCCGGACGCGGTGAAGGTGGCGTTGTAGCCAACGGTCTCGCCGGGCGCGATCTGCCTCACTTGCAGCAAAGCGACCTGAGGCCGCACCACCGGGCGGATCACATCGGCCAGTTCCGGGCGCGCAATGCCGCCATACAGCGCCAGCCCCGGACGCGTCAGATCGCCATGATAGGCCGCGCCCAGGGCAATGCCCGCGCTGTTGGCCAGTGCCGCACGCCGATGCGGCAAGGCGCCAAGCGAGGCCTGCCAACGCTGAAGTTGCAGCGCGTTCAGCGCGCTGTCCTCATCGGCGCTGGCCAGATGGGAGTGCAGCACATCCACCTCCAGCCCGGCCAGCTGCCCCAAATCGCCGGTCGCCAGCCCGAGCCGGTTCATGCCGGTATCGACCATCACATCGCACAGACCGCCGCCCGCTTCACGCCAGCGCCGCGCCTGATCGAGCGAATTGAGCACCGGCCTCACGCCCGTCGCCTTGGCAAAGGTTACATCGGCGTCGCTCAACGGCCCATGCAGCACGGCCATGCTGCGCGGATCGACCAGATCGACCAGATCGGCGGCCTCAGCCCAATGGGCGACGAAGAAATCCGCACAACCTGTGCGGGCCAGCAGCGGCACCACCCGGCGCGCGCCCAAGCCATAGGCGTCCGCCTTCACCGCCGCCCCGGCCTTGGCCGCACCGGACAGAGCATCCAGCGCCTGCCAGTTATGCGCCAGCGCCTCGTCATCGAGGGTCAGGCGCAAGGGGGGAGCGGGGAACGGAACTGTCATCTCAAACCTCAGACATCGGCGCGGGGCGCACGCAAGTCCTGTGTCGCCATCGCCTGCAACACGGCGCGCCAGCCCAGCAGGAAAGCACCATGCCGACCGGGATAATCCCGCACCGCCGCCAGCGCTTCAAGCCCCGGCCAATCCGGCAAGGCGTCATCCCCGCCAAGCCAGGCCACGATCTCGGCCTCGGTTTTGGCAAAATCCTGCTGATTGCGCCCCTGCGCCGCGCGGGCCATCAAGCTGGCGGCAGCCTGCCCGATCGCGCAAGCCTGCGCCGCAACGCCGATGCGGCTGATTGCGCCTTGTTCGTTCAGTTCGATGCCCACCCTCATCCTGCTGCCGCAAGAGGCAGAGCGTGCCTCGCCGATCAGCGGCAGATCGCCTGCCATCGGCCAGCGCGCCAGATCCAGCGCCATCGCCAGCACATCGGGCGAATAGAGAACCGAGCCTGAAGCCAAGGCTCAATCGGCCTTGCGGTGAGCGCGGCGATGCGGCGTGACATGGCGCTTGGGCGCATCATCGTCATTGCTGGCCGAACTGTCGGCATCGGCGGCGTCTGCAGCCGCCTTGCGGCGCTCCGACACGATCTTGAGCAACGCGCTGCTGCTGGCGTTGACGAAAGGATAAGTGCGGCTCCTGGTGATCCACTCGGGCCGCCCGCCCACGCCCCAGACCGTGTCATAGAACAGCACGATCAGCGAGAAACCCGCCACCACGATCAGCGTACCCTTCACCGCGCCAAAGCCGAAGCCCAGCACGCGATCGACAGGCCCGAGAATCGAATTGCGCGCCGCCCCGCCCAGATAGCGGGCCAAAAAGCGCACAAGGAAATAAGGCACCAGCAGCAGGAACAGGAAGGCGGCAACATCGGCCCCGGATTCCGATCCGATATGCGGCACCAGCGCCTTGGCCAGCGGTGCCTGCAACAGATGCACCGCCATCATGGCGACGATAAAGGCGCACAGCGAAATGGCCTCCTGCACGAAACCGCGCAGAAAGCCGAGCGAGGCAGCGGCGCCCACCACCACGAAAACAGTTACGTCAAAGCCGGTCATATGGGACCGGACTATTCGCCCCCAAGGATGCGGTCAACGAGATTTGGCAGCAGTTGTACACTGGTATGACGTCCGCCCGCTTCCTTGGCCGCCCCATTCTTGCCCGAGAGCGCCTTATCCTCCGGCCCGAAGGCATGGGCAAAGCCCAGTTTGGCCGATTCGCGCAGCCGCAAACCGGCATGGGCGACAGGGCGGATTTCTCCCGCCAGCGAGACTTCGCCGAACCAAACGGCCTCTCGCGGCAGAGGCTTTTCCGAAAGCGCCGAGACCAGCGCGGCAGCAACCGCCAGATCGGCGGCGGGATCGGCAAGTCTGTAGCCTCCCGCCACATTGAGATAGACTTCCGCGCTGGAGAAATTGAGCCCGCAGCGCGCCTCCAGCACCGCCAGCAGCATGGCAAGGCGCCCATTGTCCCAGCCCACCACCGCGCGGCGGGGTGTGGCGCCCGATTGCAGCCGCACGATCAGCGCCTGGATTTCCACCAGCACCGGGCGCGTGCCCTCCATCGCCGGGAAGACGGCGCTGCCCGCAATGGTGTTCTCACGGCCCGAGAGGAACAGCAGCGAAGGGTTGCCCACCTCCGCCAGCCCATGGCCTTCCATGGCGAAGACGCCGATCTCGTCAACCGGGCCGAAGCGGTTCTTCAGATTGCGCAGGATGCGGTACTGGTGACTGCGCTCGCCCTCGAAGGCCATGACCACATCGACCATATGCTCCAGCACGCGGGGGCCCGCGATGCTGCCATCCTTGGTGACATGGCCCACCAGCACCAGCGCCGCGCCATTCTCCTTGGCGTAGCGGATCAATTCGAAGGCACAGCCACGCACCTGAGAGACCGTGCCCGGCGCGCCCTCGATCTGGTCGGAATGCATGCACTGGATCGAATCGATCACCAGCAGCGCGGGCGCATCCATATCGCCCAAGGTGGTGAGAATATCGCGCACCGAAGTGCTGGCCGCCAGCTTGATCGGCGCGGCCGCCACGCCAAGCCTTTCGGCGCGCAGACGGATCTGGCCGGTGGCTTCCTCACCGCTGATATAGACGGCAAGGCCGCCCGCTTGCGCCACCTTGGCGCTGGCCTGAAGCAGCAGCGTGGATTTTCCGATGCCGGGGTCGCCGCCCATCAGGATCGCGCTGCCCGGCACCAGACCGCCACCCAGCGCGCGGTCGAATTCATCGATACCGGTCGAGCGGCGCACCAGCGCCTTGCCCGGCATATCCAACGGCTCGAAGCTGATCGCCCTTCCGCCGCTGGAAAGGTCATGTTTGGCCGAGAAGACCGTGGCCGGGGCCTCCTCGGTCAGCGTGTTCCACTCGCCGCAATCGACGCATTGCCCCTGCCAGCGGTTGGTGACACTGCCACAGGAAGAACAGACGAAGCGACGTTTGGGTTTGGCCATAAGGCCTGCGTAATTGGAACGAATGAGGAACGCAAGCGCGACCTGGAGCATCGTGCGAAAAAGTGGGAACCGGTTTTTCGCAACAACGATGCGACCATCAAGAATCAGCGCTCAAGGCGTGATGCCTCAATCACACCTTGAGCGCTACTCGCGCATATCGTTCCATGCATCCTTGATGCGGTTGAAGAAACCCTTCACCTCGGGGCATTCATCGCCCGTCTCGGTGCCCTGGAATTCGCGCAGCAATTCCTTCTGGCGGGCCGAAAGCCGGGTCGGCGTTTCCACCGCCACTTCCACCACCAGATCGCCGATGCCGCGACCATTCACCACCGGCATGCCCGCCCCGCGCTTGCGCAGCTGCTTGCCCGACTGGATGCCCGCCGGGATCTCGATCTCATGCACCTTGCCGTCGAGGCCGGGAATCTCGATCGAGCCGCCCAGCGCGGCGGTGGTGAAGCTGATCGGCGCGCGGGTCAGCAGCGTGGTGCCGTCGCGCTCGAAGACCCTGTGGCGCTTCACATGGAGGAAAATGTAGAGGTCGCCCGGAGGCGAGCCGAAAGGCCCGGCCTCGCCCTTGCCGGTGAGGCGGATGCGCGTGCCGGTGTCGACGCCCGCCGGAATCGAGACCTCCAGCTTCTGCTTCTGGTCGACGCGACCCTCGCCGCCGCAGGCCCGGCAAGGCTTCTCGATCACCTCGCCGCGACCGTGACAGGTGGGGCAGGTGCGCTCCACCATGAAGAAGCCCTGATTGGCGCGGACCTTGCCGTGGCCGCCGCACAGGTTGCAGCGGCGCGCGCCGGTACCCGGTTCCGCGCCCTTGCCGTGGCAGGGTTCGCAGGTGGTGGAGACCTCGATGTCGATCTCGACATCCTTGCCGTGGAAAGCCTCGTCGAGGCCGATTTCCAGATCGTAGCGCAGATCGGCGCCGCGACGCGCCTGCTGGCGTCCACCGCCGCCGCCAAAGGCGCTGCCGAAGATCGTCTCGAAAATATCGCCGATGTCGCCGAATTCGGCGCCCTGACCGCCAAAGCCACCACCGCCGGGTCCGCCGTTCTGAAAGGCGGCATGGCCGAAGCGGTCATAGGCGGCGCGCTTCTGGGGGTCTTTCAGGCAGTCGTAAGCCTCGCTGATCTCCTTGAACTTGGCCTCGGAGTCCTTGCAGCCCGGGTTGCGGTCCGGGTGGAACTTCATCGCCAGCTTGCGGTACGACGTCTTGAGCGTCGCATCATCGGCTTCGCGGGTGACTTCCAGCAATTCGTAATAATCGACCTGCGTCGACATGGGCTTTCCTTCGGGATCAGTTCAGCGCGGATATCGGCAACAGGGCTGCCTCACCGAAAATACATACAAACAGGCCCGCCACGCCACTTGACCGGCGTGGCGGGCCCGCTTTTCACGTCAGGCGATCAGATCAACCCTTGTTCTCGTCAACTTCCGAGAACTCGGCATCGACCACGCCATCGTCATGGGCCTGAGCGCCCGCGCCACCCGGCGCGGCAGCAGAGGCCTGCTCCTTCTCATAGATCGCCTGGCCCAGCTTCATGGCCTTTTCGGTCAGGGCCTGGGTCTTGGCGGTCATCTCGGCGGGCTCACCGCCCTCGATGGCCGTCTTGGCCTCGGCGATGGCGGCCTCGATCTCGGCCTTCAGCGCCGGATCGACCTTGTCACCGTTTTCAGCGATCTGCTGCTCGGTGGCATGGACGAGGCTTTCGGCGTTGTTCTTGGCCTCGGCGGCCTCACGACGCTTCTTGTCCTCTTCGGCGAACTTCTCGGCATCCTTGACCATCTGGTCGATGTCGGAGTCCGAAAGACCGCCCGACGCCTGAATGCGGATCTGCTGCTCCTTGCCGGTGCCCTTGTCCTTGGCCGACACGTTCACCAGACCGTTGGCGTCGATGTCGAAGGTCACCTCGATCTGGGGCACACCGCGGCGGGCCGGGGGAATGCCGACCAGATCGAACTGGCCCAGGATCTTGTTGTCCGCCGCCATTTCACGCTCGCCCTGGAAGACGCGGATGGTCACGGCCTGCTGATTGTCATCGGCAGTCGAGTAGACCTGGCTCTTCTTGGTGGGGATCGTGGTGTTGCGGTCGATCATGCGGGTGAACACGCCGCCCAGCGTCTCGATGCCCAGCGACAGCGGGGTCACGTCGAGCAGCAGAACGTCCTTCACGTCGCCCTGAAGCACACCGGCCTGAATGGCGGCGCCCATGGCCACGACTTCGTCAGGGTTGACGCCCGTGTGGGGCTCCTTGCCGAAGAAGTCCTTCACCGCATCGCGCACCTTGGGCATGCGGGTCATGCCGCCCACGAGCACAACGTCGTCGATCTGGCTGATCGAGAGACCGGCATCCTTCATCGCCTTGCGGCAAGGCTCCAGCGTGCGCTGGATCAGATCGCCGACCAGACGCTCCAGTTCCGAACGGCTCAGCGTCTCCACCAGATGGAGCGGGGTGGTGGCGCCACCTTCCATACGGGCGGTGATGAAGGGCAGGTTGATCTCGGTGGTCTGCGCGGACGACAGCTCGATCTTGGCCTTTTCAGCGGCTTCCTTCAGGCGCTGCAGGGCCAGACGGTCGGTCTTGAGGTCCAGACCTTCCTTGGCCTTGAACTTGTCGGCCAGATGCTCGACCAGCTTGCTGTCGAAATCTTCACCGCCCAGGAAGGTGTCGCCGTTGGTCGACTTCACCTCGAAGACGCCATCGCCGATTTCCAGAATCGACACGTCGAAGGTGCCGCCGCCAAGATCGTAGACAGCGATGGTCTTGCCATCGTTCTTGTCCAGACCATAGGCCAGCGCGGCCGCCGTCGGCTCGTTGATGATGCGCAGCACTTCCAGACCGGCGATCTGGCCGGCGTCCTTGGTGGCCTGACGCTGAGCGTCATTGAAATAGGCCGGCACGGTGATGACAGCCTGCGTGACGGTCTCGCCCAGATAGCTCTCGGCGGTTTCCTTCATCTTCTGCAGAGTGAAGGCAGACACCTGCGACGGCGAATAGTCGGTGCCGCCGGCTTCGACCCACGCATCGCCATTCTTCCCCTTGGCGATCTTGTAGGGAACCAGCGCCATGTCCTTCTGCGTCATCGGATCGTCGTAACGGCGACCGATCAGACGCTTCACAGCGAAGATGGTGTTGTCGGGGTTGGTCACCGCCTGGCGCTTGGCCGGCTGGCCGATCAGGCGCTCACCATCCTTGGTGAAGGCGACGATCGAAGGCGTGGTGCGCGCCCCTTCCGAATTTTCGATGACCTTGGGCTTGCCGCCATCCATCACAGCAACGCAGCTGTTGGTGGTGCCCAGGTCGATACCGATCACTTTACCCATAGTTCTTCCGTCCTCATGTCGCTGTGTGACACCGCCTGTCCAAAGGCCCCCGCATGCGCGGCAGACCGGTTTGGCGGCTCTTTGACGAAAAGGCATATAGGAGCGGTTCACGGGCCGACAAGGCCTTTTGGGAAGCTAATCGGTCATGACTGCCAGCTATTTGCTCCATGAATTGGTTACCGGCGCTTGGCGCGGGGCCTGTCACCGTCTAGCAAAGAGCGGTCAGGAGATTTGCTGAAGATGTTTATCGCGCGCTTTACCCTCCCCTTGCTCGCGCTGGCGAGCCTTGCCGCCTGCCACAAGGGCGAAGAGGTTCCCTCCTCCGCCGCAGCCAGCGAAAGCGCGGTTGCAACGCCCTCTGCCGCCGCCTCCGCAGCCGAGAATGCCGCGCCTTCGGGTCGGCTTGTGCTGCCTGTGATCCCGGGCCACCCGGCTGCCGCCTACTTCAACTGGCGCAACACCGGGCCCGCTCCGGTGACGATCACCGGCATCGTGCTGCCCTCAGCCAAGACGGCCGAGATGCACGAGACCAAGGGCACCGCCATGGCCCCCCTGCCCCGCCTGAAGCTGGACCCGGGCGACAGCGCCGATTTCGCGCCCGGTGGGCGGCATGTGATGGTCTTCGGCCTGCGCAAGTCCGTGAAGGTTGGTGACACGCTGGGCTTCAAGCTGGTGCTGGAGGATGGCCGCAGGCTGGTCGGCACACTCAAGGTGGAAGCAGCCGGGGGCGGGCATGACATGGATCACGGCGATATGGCCGGAATGAAGATGTAAGAAAAAGGGGCAATGCGAGGGTGTTACACCCTCGCGCTCCCATGAATGTCTATGTGGCGCATAGGGTTCGGCCTTGCGCAAGGCCGCCGCGCCGTAGGCAATCCGCCCGCATAGATCATCGATCATGATGCATAAAGCCTGCGGCGCTTTGCGCTGCGCAGGTGGAGAGGTAGGGCGCTCCATTTCGGAACCACTGCCCTAGCGTCGGAAGACGTAACGGGGGTGCAGGGGGCGATGGCCCCCTGCTGCTACCCCTTCAACCCCTTAACAATCCACGCGATGCTCATTGCCTTCGCGGTCATGGCGATAGCAATAACCATCGTTCTTATGCACGGTCGAACCGATCAAAGCGCCCGCGGCCGCGCCAATTGCCGCGCCGGTGACGACATTGCCGCCCGCCACGCCCGAGATCACCGCACCCGCGCCCGCGCCACCAAGCGCGCCTTCGCCGCCATAGTTATGAGCACAGCCGCCAAGGGCAAGCGCCGCGCCAGCGATCATCGACAACATGAGAGTTCTGGTCATGATATCCTCCATCCTATGATGGGGATATGACCGGCGGCGCGGGATGTTCCACCCGCGCCGGGGCTCTCTATGGGCCTTTTAGTCGGGCTTCTTGGCCACGGCGACCATCGCCGGGCGCAGCAGGCGGTCCTTGATGGTGTAGCCGTGCTGCAGAACCTGGATGATCGTGCCGGGCTCGGCGTCGGCGTGAGGAATTTCGATCATCGCCTGATGCTGGTTCGGGTCGAGCGGCAGGCCCTGCGCGGCCACCTTCTGGATGGAATTCTGGTTGAACACCTTGTCCAGTTCACGCGTGGTGGCTTCGATGCCCGCCACCAGCGGCTTGAGCTTCTCGTCGTCACGCAGATCCTGCGAGATCGAATCAAGCGCGCGCGACAGATTGTCGGCGACGCTCAGAATATCGCGGGCAAAGCTGGTGCTGGCATAGGCGCGGGCGTCGGCGATGTCCTTTTCCAGACGGCGGCGCACGTTCTGCGTTTCGGCGCGGGCGTAGAGCACCTCCTGCTTGGCCGCTTCCAGATCGTTTTCCAGCGTCGCGATTCGGCTGTCCTGCTCGGCGGTCACGCCGGGGGCAGCGCCCTCCACGCCTGCGTCCTTGCCGGATTCGCTGGCGGCCTGGAAGATGTCCTCATTCATATCATTGCCTTCATTTATCGGATCAGTCGGCCCAGACTCTGGGCGGTGAAATCCACCATGGGGACGACTCGCGCATAATTCAACCGAGTCGGCCCGATCACGCCCACCACGCCAACCACCCTGCCCTCGCGATCACGATAGGGCGAGGCGATCACCGATGAGCCGGACAGCGCGAAAAGCCGGTTCTCCGCGCCGATGAAAATACGGGTCGATTCGGCCTCGCGGGCCAGATCGAGCATCTGGGCGACGGATTGCTTGCTCTCCAGATCGTCGATCAGCGAGCGAACGCGTTCCAGATCGCCCAGCGCATTGTCGTCCAGAAGATTGGCCTGCCCGCGCACGATCAGCACCGGGCGGCGCTGCGCATCCTGACTCCAGACGGCAAGGCCCCGGTTGACCAGATCGGCGCTGGCGGCATCGAGCGCGCTCTGGCCCGAGGCGATCTGCGTCTGCATCAGCCGCGCCGCCTCACCCAGCGTGCGCCCGGCCAGATGGGCGGTGATGTAGTTGGAGGCTTCCTCCAGAGCGCCGGGCGGCAGGCCGGGGGGCAGATCGACGATGCGGTTCTCGATCCCGCCATCCTGCCCCACCAGCACCGCCAGCGCCCGCCCGGGCGAGAGCGGCACCAAGGTCACTTGCGCCAGCAAAGGCTCATGCGCAGGCATCATCACCACGCCCGCGCAGGCCGAAAGATCGGAGAGAGCCGCGCTGGTGGCGGCCAGAGCGGCCTCGATAGGGCCGGGCTCGGTCAGGCTGCGCTCAATGGCTTCGCGTTCTTCGCGCGTAGGCTGGGACATCTGCATCATGCCATCGACGAACAGACGCAGGCCCACTTCCGTCGGCATGCGGCCCGCGCTGGTATGGGGCTGGCTCAAAAGCCCCTGCCCTTCCAGATCGGCCAGCACGCTGCGGATCGAGGCGGGCGACAGGTTCAGCTCGCCCCCGCCCGCCAGCGTGCGCGACCCCACGGGCTGGCCGGTCGTCAGATAGCCTTCAACCACCCGGCGAAAGATCTCGCGGGCGCGGGTGGTCAGTTCGGTGACGGGCAGGCTGTGCATGATGCATCTTTCATGGGGTACAGAGGCCTTCTTTGCAACGGCAGGGCTGGCCATTTCCGGGCGCGGGTATTAGAGCCGCGCCAAATTGCTTCATAAGGACCAAACCCTATGCGCCCATCCGGCCGCGCCGCAGACGAAATGCGCAGCATCGAGATCGTCACCAACTTCACCAAGCATGCCGAAGGCAGCGTGCTGGTCAGCTTCGGCGACACCCGCGTGCTGGTCACTGCCAGCGTGGAAGAGCGCGTGCCCCCCTTCCTGCGCGGCAAGGGCGAAGGCTGGGTGACGGCGGAATATTCGATGCTGCCCCGCGCCACCCACACGCGCGGCCAGCGTGAAGCCGCCAAGGGCAAGCAGAGCGGGCGCACGCAGGAAATCCAGCGCCTGATCGGCCGCTCGCTGCGCGCCGTCACCGATCTCAAGAAGCTTGGCGAGCGCCAGATCACCCTCGATTGCGACGTGCTTCAGGCCGATGGCGGCACGCGCACGGCGGCGATCAGCGGCGCCTGGGTGGCGCTGCGTCTGGCCGTTCAGGGCCTGATGGCCAAGGGCCTCATCACCGAGGATCCGCTGACCCGCAAGGTTGCCGCTGTCTCCTGCGGCATCACCAAGGGCACGCCGGTCCTCGATCTCGATTACATCGAGGACAGCAGCGCCGACGCCGACGCCAATTTCGTGCTGATCGAGGGCGGCCATATCGCCGAGGTGCAGGCCACCGCCGAGGGCGCGACCTATGACGAGGAAGGCCTGCTGCGCCTGCTGCGTCTGGCCCGCATCGGCTGCGACCGCATCTTCGCCGCTCAGGCTGAAGCAGTCGCCTGACGAACTGGCCCCTGAACGGCGGGCGCTGTCCCG
>NZ_BCZE01000011.1 GCF_001598555.1 Novosphingobium rosa NBRC 15208 | reverse complement strand
GGGCGCTGTCCCGCCGTTCTTACAGAATAAAACCTGCGGGAGAGATGCATGTCGAGATTGCAAGGTCAGCTGGTGATCGCCACGCATAATCCGGGCAAGCTGCACGAGATTGCCGCGCTGCTGGCCCCTTACGGCGTGGAATGCATCTCCGCCGGAGACCTCGATCTCGACGAGCCCGAGGAAATCCACGACAACTTTATCGACAACGCGCTGCTCAAGGCCCGTTACGCCACGCAGAAATCGGGCCTGCCCGCGCTGGCCGACGATTCGGGTCTCTGCGTGGAAGCCTTGGGCGGTCGCCCCGGCGTCTACACCGCCGACTGGGCCGAGCGCCACTGGTATGAAGGCCCCGAGGGCCGCGACTGGTTCATGGCCATGGGCAAGGTGGAAGGCCTGCTGTGCGAGCAGGGCCCCGATGTGGGCCGCGCCGCCCATTTCGCCTGCGTGCTGGCGATCACCTGGCCCGATGGCGTCCATGCCGTCTATGAGGGCCGCGCCGATGGCAAGCTGGTCTGGCCGCCGCGCGGCAAGGCGGGCTTCGGCTTCGATCCGGTCTTCGTGCCGCTGGGTCATGAGCAGACCTTTGCCGAACTCGACGCGGTCGAGAAGAACCGCATCAGTCACCGCTCCGACGCTTTCGCCAAGCTGGTGGCCGACCAGTTTGGGTGATAGTGGGGGGCCATGGCGCGCGCACTTTACATCCATTGGCCCTTCTGCCTCAAGAAATGCCCCTATTGCGACTTCAACAGCCATGTCCGCGACGGGGTTGACCACGCGCTGTGGCAGCGTGCCCTGCTGGCCGATATGGAGCGCGAGGCTGGACTCGCCGGCGGCGAGACGCTGACCAGCATCTTCTTCGGTGGCGGCACACCTTCTTTGATGCCGCCCGCACTGGTGGCGGCTCTGCTGGAACGCGCGGAACAGCTTTGGGGCTTCGACCCCGGCATCGAGATCACGCTGGAAGCCAACCCCTCCAGCGTGGAGGCGGCGAACTTCGCGGCCCTGGCCAGCGCAGGGGTCAATCGCGTCTCGCTGGGCGTGCAGGCGCTGGATGACAAGGCGCTGAAATTCCTGGGCCGCCTGCATGGCGTGGATGAGGCTTTGGCGGCGCTGGATGTTGCCCAGCGCCATTTCACCCGCACCAGCTTCGATCTGATCTACGCCCGCCCGAACCAGAGCATGGCCGAATGGGAAGCGGAGCTGACCCGCGCCCTCTCCTTCGGCACCGATCACCTCTCGCTCTACCAGCTGACCATCGAGCCCGGCACCCGCTTCGAGCGCCTCGTCCGCGACGGCGCCTTCGCCCCGCTGGAGGACGATCCGGCAGCCGATCTCTTCACCCTCACCCGCCAGATCACGGCGGTGCATGGCCTGCCCGCCTATGAGGTGAGCAACCACGCCCGCCCCGGCCAGCAGAGCCGCCACAACCTCGTCTATTGGCGCTATCAGGATTACGCCGGGATCGGCCCCGGAGCGCATGGCCGCCGGCACGCCCCCCCTGCTGGCCATGTCGCCACCACGCGTCACAAGAAGCCCGAAAACTGGCTTTCGGCCATCGAGGCCCAGGGCGATGGCATTCAGGAAGCCCGCCAGCTCTCCATCCGCGAACAGGCCGCCGAGGCCATGCTGATGGGCCTGCGTCTGGCCGAGGGCGTCGATCTGGCGGCGCTTTCCACGCGGTTTGGCCTCTCGCCCGACGAACTGGCCGCCCCCGCCCGCCTCGCGTTGTACGAAAGGCAAGGGCTGGTCTGGAATGAAGGCCCCCGCATCGGCGTCACCGAACCGGGGATGCTGGTGCTGAATGCGCTGATCGGCGAACTCGTCCCCACGGAACTGGTGGTGTGAGCGAGGAACCGGAGCAGTCCCTCGCCCGCCGCGCCGATCTGCTGGCCGCATGGACCGCCCATCTTGCCCAGAATCGCCGCCGTAGCCCGCACACCGTCCGCGCCTACACCGCCACCGCTTCCCGACTGGTTCACGCCACGGGCGCCGAGGACTGGGCTACTCTGGCGGAAATCGAAGCCTCAAACCTCCGCGCCCATCTGGCCGACCGCCGCGCCGATGGGCTGGGCAATGCCTCGGCGGCGCGCGAACTCTCCGCGTTGCGCGCCTTCCTCACCTTCGCGCGCCAGCAGGCCGGAGACCCGACCCCCGCCCCGCCCCGCTTGCGCGGCCCCCGGATCAAAAAAGGCCTGCCGCGCCCTGTCACCCCTGACGAGGCCATCAACCTCGCCGACCTCGTCGAGGAAGACGCCACCGCCCCATGGATCGGCGCCCGGGACAGAGCCGTACTGATGTTGCTCTACGGCGCAGGGCTGCGCATCGCGGAAGCGTTGTCGCTCACGGGCGGTGTTCTGCCGATAGGCGAGGCCCTGCTGGTCACGGGCAAGGGCAGCAAGCAACGCCTCGTGCCGATCCTGCCCATCGTGGCGCAGGCGGTGGCCGATTACGTCAAGGCCTGCCCATGGCCGATCACCCGCGACGGCCCGCTGTTCTTCGGAGCGCGAGGCGGGGCGCTCAATCAGGCATTGGTGCAAAAAGCCGTCCGCCGGGCGCGGGGGGCATTGGGCCTGCCGGATACAGCGACGCCTCACGCCTTGCGCCATTCCTTCGCAACCCATCTGCTGAGCGCAGGGGCTGATCTGCGCTCTTTGCAGGAGTTGCTGGGGCATGCCAGCCTGTCCTCCACCCAGATCTACACCAAGGTGGATGCGGCTGTTTTGCTGGATGCCTATCGGGCGGCGCATCCAAGGGAACAGGGATAAGAAGGAAGAGGACATGCGAGGGTGTTACACCCTCGCGCTCCCATTCATGTCTACGTAGCGCCTCGGGTTCAGCCGCAGAGCAAGGTCTCAGCGCCGCAGGCATCAATGATTGCGGCTTCGCCGCTTTGGCGCAGCGCGGATGCGATGCGCAGGTCAATGCAGTAATGGGGGTGCAGGGGGCGATGGCCCCCTGCTTTATCTCTTAAGCCTTCTTCATCTCTGCAACCCGAACCTCGATCGCATCCCAGATCAGCCCGGCGACATCCACGCCATCGAAACGCTCGATCGCGACGATCCCGGTGGGCGAGGTGACGTTGATCTCCGTCAGCCACTCGCCGCCGATCACATCGATGCCCACAAAGGTGAGGCCGCGCTTTTTCAGCTCCGGGCCGAGGACGCGACAGATTTCCTGTTCGCGCTCGGTCAGTTGCGTGGCCTCGGCGCTGCCGCCCACGGCCAGATTGCTGCGGAACTCGCCAGCGCCCGGGCGGCGGTTGATGGCGCCGGCCACCACGCCGTCCACCAGCACGATGCGCTTGTCGCCCTTGGCCACATCGGGAAGGAAGGGCTGGACCATATAGGGCTCGGGCCACATCTGGCTGAAGACCTCGACCAGCGCGCCAAGGTTGTCGCCGCTGGCGGGCACGCGGAACACCGCTTTGCCGCCATTGCCGTGGAGGGGCTTGATGACCAGATCGCCGGAGTAGCCCTTGGCGACAAGGCGCTGCTGGAAGCTGCGCACATCCTCGATGCGGCGGGCGACCAGCGTGGGCGGCATGAACTGCGCGAAATCGAGAACGAAAACTTTTTCGGGCGCGTTGCGCACCTGCTCGGGATCGTTGACGACCAGCGTGCGGCCCTTGAGCTTTTCAAGGATATGCGCGCCGGTGATGTAACCCAGATCGAAGGGTGGATCCTGGCGCATCAGCACCACATCGACATCCTCGGCCAGGTCCAGCGTCTGGAACTCGCCAAGCGCGTAGTGGCTCTCGCCCTTTTCGGCGGGGCGCTGCACCGTGACGGGCGCGGCCCAAGCCGTCACCTTGGCCGGGCCATCGCCCAGCGAGTCCCACGCCAGCGAGCCAACATCATAGTACCACATCGAAATCCCGCGCGCCTGCGCCGAGAGCATCAGGGCAAAGGTGGAATCGCCCGCGATGTTGATGCCGGAGAGCGGGTCCATCTGGACAGCGACGCGCAAACTCATGAGGTACTCCTGAAAATCAGACAGATGCGCTTACGGCATCCACGCGTTGGGGATGTGGTATGGATCATGGCCCGGCGCAAGGAGGATGACGTCGATCCGCATATCCGCGCCATCGGGTACGAAGCGCGGGGCCAGCAGTTCGGCGGCCATGGCGACGCGGGTGAGACGCTTCTGGTCGATGGCATCGACATGGGCTGCCGCCTTGGCACGCCATTTGACTTCGGCGAACACGGTCAGCCCTTCGCGCCGGGCGATCACATCGACTTCGCCGCGTGGGGTCTTCACGCGGCGGGCGACAATTTCGAAACCAAGGCCTTCCAGAAACAGCGCTGCCTCATCCTCGCCGTTGCGACCGCGCGCCTCGGCGGCGATGCGACTGGCCTGGCCGCGCCAATCACTCATTTCAGACGCATCGCCAGCGCGTAGAGGTCCTTGCGGTCCAGCCCGGTGGCCTTGGCCACGGCGGCGGCGGCCTGACTGGCCTTGGCATGCTGCAATTCGGCGCGCAGCATGGCTTCAGCATCCTCCATGGTCGCCTGCTTCGCCACCGGGGGGCCGATCAGCAGCACGATCTCGCCCTTGGGCGGATGGGCGGTGTAATGGGCGATAAGCTCTTCAGGCTGGCCGCTGCGGCATTCCTCGAACATCTTGGTCAGTTCGCGGGCCACGGCCACCTCGCGGCCCGGCAGCACCTGCGCGATGGCGGTCAGCGAATCGATCAGGCGCGGAGAGGTCTCGTAAAAAATCAACGTCGCGGGCACGGCAGCCAGCTCCGCCAGCGCATCGCCCCGCGCCTTGTCCTTCGACGGCAGGAAACCGGCAAACAGGAACCGGTCCGAAGGCAGCCCCGACAGCGTCACCCCCATGATCGCCGCGCATGGCCCCGGCAGGCTGGTGACGGCAATGCCCCGCTCGCGCGCCTCGCGCACCAGACGATAGCCCGGATCGGAGACCAGCGGCGTGCCCGCGTCGGACACCAGCGCCACGGGCTCCGCGCTCATCAGCGCCAGCAGCTTTTCGCGAGCATTTTCATCGGCATGATCGTCGTAACGGATCAGGCGCTGTTTCAAACCAAGGTGTTGCATCAGCCGCCCGGTTATCCGAGTATCCTCACAGGCCACCGCTGACACGCCACGCAGTATCTCCACACCGCGCATGGTGATATCGCCGAGATTGCCAATGGGCGTGGCCACAATATAGAGGCCGGGGGTAAGGCGCTGATCCATGGCGCCCCCCATGGACCATGGGCATGGGGAAGGACAAGCGATGTTCAACATTGGGGCGCAGATGACGCAGAATTCCAATCGTACCGCCGCCGCAAGCTGGACCCGCCGCGCTATGGCCATCGGCCTTTCCGCCACGCTGGCCGCCTGTACCGTCATTCCCAAGGGCCCCAAGGCCCCGCCGCCGCCGCCCGCGCAGACCCAGGCCCCGCCGCCCGCCAACCTGCCGACCGATACCGACCGGCACCGTGTCGCGCTGCTGGTGCCTCAGAACGGCCCCAATGCCGCGGCGGGTCAGGCTTTGGCCAATGCCTCGACCATGGCGCTGCTGGACATGAATGCCAGCAACCTGCGCATCACCACCTATGATACTTCGGCAGGCGCCGCAGCCGCCGCTTCCAAAGCCTTGGCCGATGGCAACCGCCTGATCCTTGGGCCCCTGCTGGGCGAGGATGCCGCCGCGGTAGCTCAGGTGACGCGCGCCTCGCATGTGCCGGTGGTGTCCTTCTCCAACGACTATACCGTGGCGGGTGGTGACACCTTCATCATGGGCACCATCCCCGCCCAGTCGATCACCCGCGTGGTGCGCTATGCCAAGGGGCTGGGCGTGACGCGCTTTGCCGCTCTGGTCCCGCTGGGCGTTTATGGCGAGCGGGCCTCCACCGCCATGGTGAATGCCGTGCGAAACAGCGGCGGTCAGCTGGTGGGGATCGAGACCTATGGTCGCGATCCCGCCTCCATCTCTGCTGCCGTGCGCAAGCTCAAGGCCCATGGCACATTCGACGCGGTGCTGGTGGGCGATACGGCCCGCGCGGCGGCTCAGGCCGCGCCCTTGCTGAAAGCCGGCAAACCCACGATGCGCATCCTCGGCACCGAATTGTGGAGTGGCGAGGCCCTGCTGGCCCGAACCCCTGCGCTGCGCGGCTCGCTCTATGCCGCCCTTTCGGACACGCATTTCCGCCAGTTCTCGGACCGCTACCGCACCCGCTATGGCGAGGCGCCCTATCGCATCGCCACCATGGGTTACGACAGCGTGTTGTTGACCCTGCGCATCGCGCGCGAATGGCAGCCGGGCCGTCCCTTCCCCACCCAGCGTCTGTACGACAAGGGCGGCTTTGCGGGCACCGACGGCATCTTCCGCTTCAACGCCAACAATGTCATCGAGCGCTCGCTGGAAGTGCGGGAAATCAAGGCGGTTCCCGGCAGCACGACCAGCAACACCGTGCCGGTCGTCAGCCCGGCCCCGGCGCGTTTCGACGACTGAGGAAAAAGGCGGTTTGCACCTTGCGCGCACGGCTTCGTGCGCGTTATGTTCGCATCCATGTCAGACAGCACGCCCGACGATCTCTTCGAAGCCCCCATCGGCCCCAGCGGCGAGACCTATGACGGCAGCGCCATCGAGGTGCTGGAGGGGCTTGAGCCCGTCCGCCGCCGCCCCGGCATGTACATCGGCGGCACGGATGAGCGCGCACTGCATCACCTCGCCGCCGAAGTGCTGGACAATGCGATGGACGAGGCGGTGGCAGGCTATGCCAACCGTATCGAATTCGTGCTGGAAGAAGCGCCGGGCACGCCTGGCCGCCTGACCATCATCGACAATGGTCGCGGCATCCCGGTGGATGAACATCCCAAGTTTCCGGGCAAGTCGGCGCTGGAGGTGATCCTCTCCACGCTGCATTCCGGCGGCAAGTTTTCGGGCAAGGCCTATGCCACCAGCGGCGGTCTGCATGGCGTGGGCATCAGCGTGGTGAACGCGCTTTCCACGCTGACCCGCGTGGAAGTGGCCCGGAACAAGGAATTGTTCGCTCAGGAATTTTCGCGCGGTATCACGCAGGGGCCGCTGCAGAAGATCGGCGCGGCACCCAACCGGCGCGGGACCAGCGTATCCTTCACGCCGGACCCGGAAATTTTCGGGGCGGATGCCAAATTCAAGCCCGCGCGGCTGTTCAAGCTGGTACGGTCCAAGGCCTATCTCTTTGCTGGCGTTGAAATCCGCTGGAAATGCGCGCCCGCGCTCACCAGCGAGGATGTGCCTGCCGAGGCCATCTTCCAGTTTCCCGGCGGTCTGGCCGACCATCTGGCCGAGCAGGTGGCCGGGCGCGAATGCGTCACCACCCAGCCCTTTGCCGGATCGCAGGATTTCCCGGGCGAGATGAACGGGCGTGTGGAATGGGCGATCGCCTGGCCGGTGTGGTCGGAAGGGGCCTATTCCTATTACTGCAACACCATCCCCACCCCCGATGGCGGCACGCATGAACAGGGCCTGCGCGCCGCGCTGACCAAGGGCATCCGCGCCTTCGGCGAGCTGACGGGCGTGAAGAAGGCCAAGGACATCGCGCCCGAGGATATCGTCACGGGCTGCGAGGCGATGCTTTCGGTCTTTATCCGCGACCCGCAGTTCCAGAGCCAGACCAAGGACCGCCTCACCAGCCCCGAGGCCGCGCGCATGGTGGAAAACGCCATCCGCGACCATTTCGACCATTACCTCACCGACAATATGGAGCGCGGCAAGGCGCTGCTCGGTTATGTGATGGAGAAGATGGACGAGCGCCTGCGCCGCAAGGCCGAGCGTGAGGTCAAGCGCAAGACCGCCACCAACGCCCGCAAGCTGCGCCTGCCCGGCAAGCTGACCGATTGCAGCGGCGAAGGCAGCGGCGAGACCGAACTGTTCATCGTGGAGGGCGACTCGGCAGGCGGCAGCGCCAAGCAGGCGCGTGATCGCAAGACACAGGCGATTTTGCCCATTCGTGGCAAGATCCTGAACGTCGCCAGCGCCACGCTGGACAAGATCCGCGCCAATCAGGAAATCGCGGATCTGTCGCTGGCGCTGGGCTGTGGCCTGCGCAAGGACTGCAACCCCGACAATCTGCGCTATGACCGCATCGTCATCATGACCGACGCCGATGTCGATGGCGCGCATATCGCCACCCTGCTGATGACCTTCTTCTTCCAGGAAATGCCGGAAGTGGTGAAGCAGGGCCATCTCTATCTGGCCCAGCCCCCGCTCTACCGACTGACCGCCGGCAAGGAGAGCGCCTATGCCCGCGATGACGCCCATCGCGCCGAACTGGAGAAGACCAAGTTCAAGGGCAAGAAGGTTGAGGTCGGGCGCTTCAAGGGTCTGGGCGAGATGAACCCCCAGCAATTGCGCGAAACCACGATGGACCCGGCCAAGCGCAGCCTTGTCCGTATCACCCTGCCACCAGAGTATGAGGCGCGGGCTCAGGTCAAGGATCTGGTGGACCGTCTGATGGGCCGTAACCCGGAGCATCGCTTTATGTTCATCCAGAACCGGGCGGGTGAACTGGACCCGGATCTGATCGACGCCTGATTGCGGCTTTGGTCAGGAAGAAAAGAGAAATGCGAGGGTGTTACACCCTCGCGCTCCCATTCATGTCTGCGTAGTGCTTCGGGTTCGGCCTTGTGTAGCGCCGCAGGCATGAGTTGGTGATAGCCCCCTGCTTTCATCCTTTCAAACCTTCCAAGGAACAAGCCCCTTACCCAGGCATTCACCATCAGGTGCAAGCATAATGGAGATCGCGTTCCATGAGCATTCTGATGTGGATACTTATCGGCGTCGTGGTGGGCTGGCTGGCCGGTTTGATCATGGGCGATGATGGCGGATTGCTGGTCAATTTCGTCGTCGGCATCGCTGGGGCCTTTATCGGCGGGCTGATTTTCTCGCGCGGGAACATCAACAACTCCGGGCTGACGGTGTCCAGCTTCAGCGTCTCGCTGATCGGCGCGGTGATCCTGCTGGGCGGCGTCAATCTGCTGAGGCGCGGCAGAGTGCGATGAAGCGTTGACCTGAAAGGCCTGACCGATCACACTGCCTGCCGGATCACTCGGTACGGCAGGGTTTATCATGGCATATCAAGGGCAATGCGCGTGCGGCGCGGTGACAGCAACCATCTCAGCGGAGCCTGTCACCGTTCGCCAGTGCTGGTGCCGGGATTGCCAGCGGATTTCGGGCGGAGGCCCCACCAACAATGCCATCTTCCCGGTTGAGGCGGTGGTGGTTGAAGGCGAACTTGGCAGCCATGGTCACACTGCCGCCAGCGGCAACACGCTGACCAAGCATTTCTGTGCGCAATGCGGCACGCCGGTCTATGCCACCAGTTCGGCGCGGATGCATTTGCAGACCTTCCGTCTGGGCTTTCTTGCCGACGGCCATGGCCTGAAGCCCTCGGCGGCGATCTGGACCAACAGCGCGCCGGATTGGGCCCATATCGATCCCGCGCTGGAACAATGGGTTGCCCAGCCCCCGGCGCCGGTGATGCCGCAAGACTGAACACCCCTGTGCACCCCCACACACGGTTCCAGCGCGTCCGGCTGGCCGTGGAGGCTTATGCTCCGCCGCCGGGGTGGCGCAGCTGGCTCTACGAATTCCTGCTGTTCGGTTTCAAGCAAGGCTGGGCCTGTCTGTTCGGCGGACTGATGCTGGCCCTGCTGCTGGGCACACGAGTGTTCTGGCCTGAACACGCCCCCATCGCCCGCTACGATGCGCTGACCTTGGCGGCGCTCGGCATCCAGATCGCCATGCTGGCCTTCCGGTTGGAAACATGGAGCGAGGCTAGGGTCATTCTTGCCTTCCATGTCGTCGGCACGGCGATGGAGCTGTTCAAGACGTCGGTCGGCTCATGGGCCTATCCCGAGCCAAGCCTGCTGCGGATCGGCGGCGTGCCGCTGTTCTCCGGCTTTATGTATGCGGCGGTGGGCAGCTATATGGCGCGGGTGTGGCGGATCTTCGATTTCCGCTTCACCAGTTACCCGTCGCGCAAGGCGAGCCGCTGGCTGGCGGTGGCGATCTATGTCAATTTCTTCACCCATCATTGGCTGCCCGATCTGCGCCTGCTGTGCTTTGCCGTGATGGCCTGGCTGTTCGCCCGCACCCGCGTCTATTTCCGCAACTGGCGGCAGCATCGCTGGATGCCGCTGCTGCTGGGCTGGCTGCTGGTGGCGCTGTTCATCTGGTTTGCCGAGAACCTTTCCACCTTCTCCCACGCATGGCTCTACCCCAGCCAGCGCGACGGCTGGACTTTGGTGAGCCCCGAAAAGCTGGGGGCATGGCTGCTGCTGATGTATATCTCCTTCGTGCTGGTGGAAGGGCTCCACCAGCGAGAGGGTCAGTAGAGCAGCAGGTCGGCGATCTCTGCTCGCCATGCCGCTTCATCGCAGCCTGCCACAGCCTCCAGATCGGCGGGGGTGCTGGCGGGATTGTCCACCCATTCGCGCAGCGCCGGGCCGCCGTTGATCACGTCGATGGCGAGGCGCGTGAACTCATACTCATAGGGGAAATCGCGCCAGATCGGGTAATCGGGATAAAGTCGGCGGATTGCCTTGAAGGCCAGCGCCTGCAGGCGCCACGGGCGGAAGGCGTTGTGGTAGTAGAAGCTGCCCTCGGCATGGATCATCAGGGCGCTGCACAGCTGCCCCGCATGCTTGTGGAAGGTCGGTGTGAACCAGCATTCGCGGATAGCGCAGCCTGCCAGCCATTGCGGGGCGAAGGCCTGCATCTCGGCCAGCACAGCCTTGGCATCGATATCGGGGGCGCCGAACAGCACCTCCAGCGGACGCGTGGTGCCGCGCCCTTCCGAAAGCGTCGCGCCCTCGATCATCACCGTGCCCGCATAGGCGCGGGCCATATTCACATTGGCGGCATTCGGGCTGGGGTTGATCCAGATGCGGCTCTCCGGCCAGCCAAAGCCGGGGCCTTCGGGCTGCCAGCCTTCCATGGTGATGACACGATAATCCACCTTCAGCCCATAGTGGCGGATAAACCAGTGGCCCATCTCGCCCAGCGTCAACCCGTGGCGCATCGGCATCGGCCCGGCGCCGACGAAGCTCTCCTGCCCGGGGATCAGCGTGGTGCCCTCCACCGGCCGACCGGCAGGGTTCGGGCGGTCCAGAACCCACACACTCTTGCCGGTCTCCGCCGCAGCCTCCAGCAAATAGAGCAGCGTGGTGACAAAGGTGTAGATGCGGCAGCCCAGATCCTGAAGATCGAAGAGGAACACATCCGCCGTGTCCATCATCGCCGGTGTGGGGCGGCGCACCTCGCCGTAAAGGCTGAAGACCGGAATGCCGAGCACCGGATCGACCTCATCCAGCGTCTCGACCATATTGTCCTGCTTGTCGCCCTTCAGCCCGTGCTGCGGGCCGAAAGCCGAGGTCAGCGTGATATCCCCGCACGCCGCCAAAGCATCCAGCGAATGCCGCAGATCTGCCGTCACCGAAGCGGGATGCGCCACCAAAGAGACACGCTTGCCCTTCAGAGGCGCGCGCAGGGCAGGGTCGGCCAGCAGCCGGTCGATACCGAAGAGAACATCCGTCATGGCTGCTGCGCTGCCCCAAGCGGCAGGATGAAGCAAGAGGGCGCGTGGAAATCGGGCTGGCCCGAGGCATGCGCCAGCGCCCAATAGCTTTTATGGCCGCCCTCTTCCTCGATCACAGCCGTCAGACTGGCATGGGAAGCGCCCTGCACAAGATCGGCGGGCAAAGTGACGGTCAGCGCAAATTCCTCGCCCGCCACCACATCCATCTGCGGCGCGCCCAGAGGCAGAGCCTTCATCCCGCTGCGATAACCATCGAAACCATAGGAAGCCCAATGGCCCGAGGGCGAGAAATTGAACTCGCGATAACCATGGGCGTCATCCAGAAACAGCTCGAAGCAACTGGTCTTCCAAAGCCCATCGGTAGGGGCAGGCTGATCCACCAGCGCCGGGATCACAAGGCGCTCGGCTCCCTCCACATGCCAACGCAAAAGCAAGTCTTCCTCGCCTTGCGCCCATGTCACATGCACCGCCTTCACCCCCAGCGGCGGCGTATCGGGATGGCAGATCAGGCTATACGTTCCCAAGCGCGTTTCTCCATGCTAGGCGGCACGCCTTGTTCAAGAGGGTATCATGACCGAATACAAGTCCGACCTGCTGCGCCTGCTCTCCGAGCGGGGCTATGTCCACCAGATGACAGATGCGCATGCGCTCGACGCGCTGGCGCAAAAGCAGATCGTGACAGGCTATATCGGCTTCGATCCCACGGCGGCATCGCTGCATGTGGGCTCGCTGGTGCAGATCATGCTGCTGCGCCGCATGCAGCAGGCCGGCCACAAGCCCATCGTGCTAATGGGCGGCGGCACCGGCAAGATCGGCGACCCCAGCTTCAAGGATGAAGCGCGCAAGCTGATGACCGACGAGATCATCGCCAGCAATGTCGCCTCGATCCGCCGCATCTTCGAGCGTTTCCTGACCTTCGGTGACGGCCCCACCGACGCCATCATGGTCGACAATGCCGAATGGCTCGACCAGCTGGGCTACATTTCTTTCCTGCGCGAGGTCGGCCAGCATTTCAGCGTCAACCGCATGCTCAGCTTCGATTCGGTGAAGCTGCGGCTGGACCGCGAGCAGTCGCTCAGCTTCCTCGAATTCAACTACATGATCCTGCAGGGCTATGATTTCCGCGAGCTGGCCAAGCGTTTCGACTGCCGCCTGCAGATGGGCGGTTCGGACCAGTGGGGCAACATCGTTAACGGCATCGAGCTGGCCCGCCGCATGGACGGCAAGGAGGTCTTCGGCGTCACCACCCCGCTACTGACCACCGCCGATGGCCAGAAGATGGGCAAGAGCCTGAATGGCGCGGTGTGGCTGAATGAAGATGCCCTGCCCGCCTATGATTTCTGGCAGTACTGGCGCAATGTCGACGACCGCGACGTGGGCCGCTTCCTGCGCCTCTTCACCGATCTGCCGCTCGACGAGATCGCCCGTCTGGAAGCCCTGCCCGGCAACCAGATCAACGATGCCAAGGTGGTGCTGGCCAATGAGGTCACCGCCATGGCCCGTGGCCGCGAAGCCGCCGAAGCCGCGCAGGCCACCGCTGCCGCCACCTTCGCCGGTGGCGGCCTCGGCGCCGACCTGCCGACCTTCACCGTGCCCGCCGAAGGCATCACCATCACCGACGCGCTGGTCGGCATCGGTTTCGCGGCGAGCCGTGGCGAGGCCAAGCGACTCATCGCCGGTGGCGGGGCCCGACTCGATGGCGAATCGGTTTCAGACGAGACACAGCTTGTTAACCTGTCTTCTGGGGAAGTGCGGATTTCCGCGGGCAAGAAGAAGCACGGGATTCTGAAACCGGCGTAAACGTGCCGCTTATGCGGCAAACCGGTGCCGGTTTTACCAAATCTTGGGGCTTGTGGGGGATAATGCCCCCACATCATCTCCAGGATAAGGAAAAACGGAAAATGGTTGGCGGAGCGCAGCTATCGGTCACTGAATTGCGGCGTTCGGCCCGCCACCCGGTCAACCATCGGGTGATGGGCGAACATCGCAGCCTTGGCGATCTCTCGTTGCAAATCTCCAACATCTCGGCGCATGGCTTTATGGCGTCGGGCGAAATCCCGCTCTCGCGCGGTGAGCGCGTGGTGATCCGCCTGCCCAAGGTGGGCCGCATCGAGGCCCATCTGATCTGGGCCACAGAGGACCGCGCCGGCTTCCAGTTCGAGCGGATCATCCGCCTCGACGATTTCACCGCGCTGATCGATGCGATTTCGCCCAGCCCGCGCGGTCGTCGCGGCACGCCTTTGCCGCCGCCCCCGCTGCGCTAACCATCAGACGATCAAGGCAGGACCAAAGCCCAAGAGCTCCTTCAAGCCCTTGGCAAAGCGGCTTTGGCCTGCCATGCGGTTGGCTTGTGACTGATCAGCCCCGCTCGCCCGCCCATATCCCTGATTATCGCCGCTTCTGGCTGACGCGCTTCTGCAGCTGGCTGGCCGGTGGCGGCATGGCGGTGATCATCGGCTATCAGCTCTATGACGTGGCCCGGCAGGACTATCACATGTCCATCGCCAAGGCCTCGTTCCAGCTGGGCATCATGGGCTTTTGCCAGTTCGTGCCGATGTTCCTGCTCTCGCCGGTGGCGGGCGTGATCGCGGACCGGTTCGACAAACGTAACGTCGGGCTGATGTCGATCGCGGTCGATCTGGTGGTGGCCGGATCGCTCTGGGCCGCCACGGCCTTCCATGCGCTGAGCCTGCCGCTGCTGTTTGGCCTCGGCGCGCTGCATGGGTTGGCCCGCGTGTTCATCGGGCCTTCGGTGGGCTCGATGGCGCCGCTGCTGGTGCCGCCAGCCCTGCTGCCGCGCGCGGTGGCGATGAACTCCATGGCGATGCAACTGGCAACGATCATCGGTCCTGCGGGCGCTGGCCTGCTCTTCGCCGTGCATCCCACGGCCCCCTATATGGGCGCCGTCATCCTGCTGGCCATCGGCTTTCTGAGCATGGCGGGCCTGCGCCGCCTGCCGCCGCATCCCGGCAACCGCGACCAGCACCCCATCCGCCAGATCGCCGAGGGCTTCACCTTCGTGTGGAACAACCGCTTTTTGCTGGGCTGCATCACGCTGGACCTCTTCGCCGTGCTGTTCGGCGGAGCGACAGCGCTGCTGCCGGTCTTTGCGCGCGATATCCTCCATGCCGGGCCCGAGGGGCTGGGCCAGATGCGCGCGGCGACCGCCGTGGGCGCCTCGCTGATGGGCATCGTGCTGACGGCGCGCCCGATCTCGCAGAATGTCGGCGTGAAGATGCTTGTCGCCGTCGGCGTGTTCGGGGCGATCACCGTCGCCTTCGGGCTTTCCACCAATTACCTTCTGTCGCTGGGTCTGCTGGCAGTGCTGGGCGCGGCGGACATGATCTCGGTCTTTGTGCGCAGCACGCTGGTGCAGCTTCACACGCCCGACGAAATGCGCGGACGGCTGAGCGCCATTTCGGGCCTCGCCATTTCCGCGTCGAATGAACTTGGCGAGATGGAATCCGGGCTCGCCGCCGCGCTGTTGGGGGCAACGGGCGCGGTGGTGATGGGGGGCATCGGCGCCATGACGATCACCGTGCTTTGGGCGGTGTTCTTCCCGCAAATCCGCCGCGCGCGGACCTTTTCCCCCCACCTTGAACAAGGTTGACCCTCATGAGCATCTCCCTCGTCCCCCACACCTATCACGATGGCGACACGGCGCTGACCGGCCATTTCGGCAAGCCCGAAGGCACGCCGCGCGGCCTGATCATCGTCTATCCCAACATCGCCAACATGAATGCCGCCGTCGCCGCGCGCGCCAGCCAGCTGGCCGGTGACGGCTATCTGGTGCTGGTCGCCGATTTCTATGGCGAGCCGGTGAAGGATTTCGCCTCCTCGCACCCCATGGGCAATGCGCTGCGCGCCGATGTCGATGTCTATCGCGCCCGCATTCGCGCGGCTCTGGCCGCCGGGCGCGCGCTGGAAGGCGCCGAGGGCCTCACCGCCGCCGTGATCGGCTATTGCATGGGCGGTCAGGCCGCCCTGGAGCTGGCGCGCGAAGGCACTGACATCGCCGCCGCCGTCAGCTATCACGGCTTGCTCACCACCGACCGTCAGGCCGAGCCCGGCGCCATCAAGGCGAAAATCCTGGTCTGCCACGGCGATGCCGACCCACTGGCCACCCGCGAGCAGGTCTCTGCTTTCTGGGAGGAAATGGATCAGGCCGGGGCCGACTGGCACTTCCATTCCTATGGCAAGGTCAAGCACGGCTTCACCGATCCGGAAAGCGACAATCGCGGCAATCCGGCGGTGCTGGGTTACGATGCGGCGGCGGACCGCGCCAGCTGGGCGGCCACCACCGATCTGTTCAATTCGATCTTCGCGTAAATTCTCAGGCGACGGGCACCAGCCCGTCGCCCTCCAGCTTGCGGTAGAAGCAGCTGACAGCGCCGGTATGGCAGGCGGGCCCGGCGGGCGTCACGATCATCACCACAGCGTCCTGATCGCAATCGACGCGGATTTCCTGCACCCGCAGCACATGGCCCGATGTTTCGCCCTTCATCCACTGCCGCCCGCGTGAGCGGGAGTAGAAATGGGCAAGGCCAGTCTCACGCGTCTGATCGATCGCTTCCTGGTTCATGAAGGCGACCATCAGGATCTCGCGGCTGAGCGAATCAACCGCGATGGCGGTGATCAGACCCTTGTCATCAAACCGTGGCAGAAACGTGCTACCCTTTTCCCGTTGCTCGGCATCGGCGCCAGTCATCTGTGTTATATCCTTGTGTTGCGGCAGCGCATGCCAGACCTTTGTTGCAGGATAACCACATATGGGGGCCAAAATCCACACGAAGCGGACGCGCCTCTTTATCTTTGCCCCATTTAGGCCGATCACACTCTCACGGCCTTGAGGGAGGCCGTACACCGACAGGTGCCATCATCCGCTGAGGAATTTGAGGGAATTCCACGCAGATGACGCCAAGCGCCACGGTTCAGGGAAAATGATCGCATAGCGATCGCATGAGTGTCGCTTTGCGGCGGATGATCGAGACTGCCAGGCAGCCGGTCATCTCCGTCGCCAGGAGACAGAAGACAGATCAGGCGTAATGATGTGGAACAGGGGCCATATCATTATCCGCGCAGAGGTTTCGATGAGCCGGTGGCAAGGGGCCGGATCCGATCCTCAACAAAGCGCCGCCTCATGTTTCGTCACGTGAGCGCCCGAGGACCAACCTCGGGCGCTTTCGTGTTTAGATGACCCGCGCAAAGCAGGCGATTCGCACCTCGCGCACGCCAGCAGCCAGAAGAGCATCGACGCAAGCCTGGCTGGTGGCGCCGCTGGTCAGCACATCGTCCACCAGCATAACTCTGCGGTCTCGCAACAGGCGGCGCGGATGCGCCGTGATCGCCCCCTGCAGCGCCTGGGCTCGCTCGGCCCGGTCAAGCCCGCCGAGCGAAGGCGTCCGGCGATGACGGATCAGCGCATCGACCATCAGCGTTCCGCCCGTCAGCCCTGCCAACTCCCGCGCCAGCAAGGCCGACTGGTTATAACCTCGGCGCCAGAGCCGCCAGCGATGCAGCGGGACCGGCACCAGCGCCCAGCTTGCCAGATTGCGCTCCGGCAGGCGGGCCGCGATCATCCGTGCCATCATCGCAGCCAGTGCTGTCTGGCGGCCATGCTTCAGCCGCAGCACCAGCTGGCGCGAAACCGCATCGTAACAGGTGGCCGCCACGATACCCCTGTGGCGGGGCGGCTCTGCCATGCAGCTTTCGCAGCGGTTCGGCCCTTCCGGCGAGATCGGCGTGGCACACAGATCGCAAGCGGGATCGCCCGGAAAGCTCAGTTGCCCCCAGCAGGCGCCGCACAGCCCGTCATACCCGGCCAGCATCGCTCCACACAGCGGACAACGCTGCGGATAGACAGCATCGATCAGCGGTGCCAGCGCCTGCATCGGAGAGGAGGAAGCCATGGCGTGATGCTAGCGCGCCGCTCTGCTTGCGCAAGCCTTGCGCTCCGGCGCGCCGCGCGGCAGGGAGGGCGGCATGAGTTCCGTCAGCCAGCCCCCCGCCCCGCCCAAAATTTTCTCCGCTCGCCGCCGCGCCGCTGTGCGCCAGCGGATGCAGGCCTTGCAAACCCGCGCCAATGCCGCCCGCTGGCTGGCCGAGGACCGGGTGGAGGATGTGCTGGATCGCCTGTCGTTCCTGCGTCATCAACCCAAGCGGGCTCTGGTGATGGGGGATGATGGCGGCGCCCTTGCCCCGGCTCTGGCGGCGCAGGGTGTTGAGGTGACGCTGGCCGATGTGACAGCGCGCGGTGGCGTGCTGGCGCTGAATGAGGAAGCGCCATGGCCGGTGAACGGCTTCGATCTGATCGTCAGCCTTGGCACGCTCGATACGGTGAACGACCTGCCGGGGGCGCTGATCCATATGCGTCATGCTCTGGCGCCGGGCGGGCTGGCGCTGATCAGCATGATGGCGGCGGGCAGCCTGCCGGTGCTGCGCTCGATCATGCTGGCCGCCGATGGAGAGCGCCCCGCGGCACGGCTGCATCCGGCAGTCGATGTGCGCAGCGGGGCGCAACTGCTGCAGCGCGTGGGTCTGGCCAATCCGGTGGCCGATGCGCGCGGTCTGGATGTGCGCTTCGGCGCGCTGGGCGCGCTGGTTGGCGATTTGCGCGCTCAAGGGCTCGGCGCGGTGCTGAAAGACACAGCCCCGACCCTGGGCAAGCAGGCCTATGCCCGCGCTCTGGCCGCCTTTGCCGAGGCAGCCGATGAAGCAGGCCGCGTCACCGAGCATTTCGAGATTTTGACGCTTTCGGGCTGGCGGGCCTAACCCGCCTTCAGTGCCGCCTGAGCCGCCGCCAGCCTCGCCACCGGCACGCGGTAAGGCGAGGCCGAGACGTAATCGAGCCCCTGCTCCAGACAAAAGGCGATTGAGGCCGGATCGGCGCCATGTTCGCCACACAGGCCCAAGTCCAACGAGGGGTTAGCCGCACGCCCCCTGTCGCGCGCCAATGTGATCAGCGCGCCGACGCCCGCTTCATCCAGCGTGATAAAGGGATCGGCGCCATAGATGCCACGGTCCACATAGCGGCCCATATAACGTGCGGCATCGTCGCGCCCCATACCCAGCGTGGTCTGGGTGAGATCATTGCTGCCGAAGGAGAAGAACGCAGCCTCTCGCGCCAGTTCGCCTGCCATCAGCGCGGCGCGGGGCACCTCGATCATCGCGCCAGCGCGCCATGACAGCGTGACGCCCTTTTCGGCGAAAACCGCCAATGCTGTTTCCTGCAATTGAGTGCTCACCTGAGCCAGTTCCGCCGCCGTGGTGACCAGCGGAACCATCACTTCCAGTTGCACCGGATCATGGACGTGCGCCGCCTCACAGGCAGCCTCGAACAAGGCGCGGGCCTGCATGGCGTAGAGTTCGGGATAGGCCAGCCCCAGACGGCATCCCCGGAGGCCGAGCAGCGGATTGAACTCATGCATGCCGCCCGCCACGCGGCGCAATTTATCCAGACTGAGCCCGATGCTTTCGGCCAGAGCGGCCATATCCGCATCGCTTTCAGGCAGAAACCCGTGCAGCGGCAGATCGAGCAGTCGGATCGCGACGGGCAGGCCTGCCATATCCTCAAAGATCGCGCGGAAATCCGCGCGCTGCCAGCCCAGCAGACGGTCCAGAGCCTCCTGCCGCGCGGTTTCGTGCGGCGAGAGGATAAAGCGGCGCATCGCCTCAATCCGCTCGGCCTGAAAGAACATCGGCTCGGTGCGGCACAGGCCGATGCCCTGAGCGCCAAATTGCCGCGCGACGCGGCATTCGGCAGGCGTATCGGCATTGGCGCGCACCCCCAGATAACGCCCGGTCTGCGCCATCACCTGATCGGCCCAGCCCATCAGCACGGCGAAATCGCCCACCAGTTCGGAGCGGGTCAAAGGCACGCTGCCGGCCATCACCTCGCCGGTGGTGCCGTCGATGGTGATGGTGTCGCCCTCGCGCAGCTGCCGCCCGCCGATCGAGAGGCTGCGCTTGGCGGCATCGATCGAGATGGCTGCCGTGCCCGTGACGCAAGGGCGGCCCATGCTGCGCGCCACCACGGCGGCGTGGCTGGTCATGCCACCGCGCGCCGTCAGGATGCCGACAGCGGCGTGCATGCCGTGAATGTCCTCGGGGCTGGTTTCCACGCGAACCAGAATGACCGCCTCGCCGCGTTCGGCGCGTCTTTCCGCCGTTTCCGCGTCCAGCACGATGGCTCCAGAGGCCGCGCCCGGCGAGGCGGGCAGGCCCTTGGCCAACAGATCGCGCGGGGCATCGGGATCGAGCGTGGGATGCAGCAGTTGCGCCAGCGCCATGGGCTCGATGCGCAGCAGGGCTTCGTCCTGCGTGATCAGGCCCTCGCTCACCATATCGCTGGCCATGCGCAGGGCGGCGGCGGCGGTGCGCTTGCCGCTGCGGGCCTGAAGCACCCAGAGGCGGCCTTGCTCGACGGTGAATTCGATGTCGAGCATATCGCGGAAATGCGTTTCCAGCGTGGTAAACAGGCCGGTCAGCTGAGTGAAGGCCTCAGGCATGGCCTCTTCCATGCTCAGCGGCTTGGCGCCTGCCGCTTCACGCGCGGCGCGGGTGAGGTATTGCGGGGTGCGCAGGCCCGCGACCACATCCTCGCCCTGGGCGTTGATGAGCCATTCGCCGAAGCATTGGCGGGCGCCTGTGGTGGGATCGCGGGTGAAGGCGACGCCGGTGGCGCTCTGCTCGTCGCGGTTGCCGAAGACCATGGCCTGCACCGTCACCGCCGTGCCGAGGCTGGCGGAAATGCCGTTCAACCGGCGATAGGTGCGGGCGCGCTCGCTCTCCCAGCTGTCGAAAACGGCGGCGATGGCGCCCCAGAGCTGCGCATCGACATCCTGCGGGAAAGGCGCGCCGGTTTCGGCTTCGACGATGCTTTTGTATTCGGAGACCAGCGCCCGCCAGTGCTGAGCTTCCATCTCAACATCTGTAAAGAAGCCATTGTTTTCTTTGGCGATCTCCAGCGCATCCTCGAAGAGGTAATGGTCGACACCCAGCGCCACATCGCCATAGATCTGGATAAAGCGGCGGTAGGAATCCCAGGCGAAACGGGCGTCGCCCGAGGCCTTGGCCAGCGCCTCCACCGTCACATCGTTCAGGCCCAGATCAAGGACCGTGTCCATCATCCCCGGCATGGACACCGCCGCGCCGGAACGCACCGAAACCAGCAGGGGGGTGACGGGATCGCCAAAGAGGCGCCCGGTGGCGGCTTCCAGATGGGCGATGCCGCGTGCGACCTGCGTGCGCAGATCGTCATCGATCAGGCGGTCGCCCCCGGCGTAATGGGCGCAGATTTCGGTAGAGATGGTGAAGCCCGGCGGCACCGGCAGGCCGATGGCGGCCATCTGCGCCAGATTGGCGCCCTTGCCGCCGACCACGGCCTTGTCCTGCGCGCGCGGGTCGGCGGACTGCGCGCCGCCGCCGAAATGGAAGACGAACTCACCCACTCAGGCCATACCTCCCTGCCCGGCCATCTCCCACCCCATGCCTTGCCCGCTGAGGGCTGGCATGGGGAAGAGGCTCGCGCCGAGGGTCAGCCTTCGATCCGCGAGAAATCGGCGACCTTGTGGACCGCGCCCCGGAAGGCGTCAAGCAAGGCGAGGCGCGCCGACCGTTTGGCCGGGTCCGCATCGTTGACCGTCACCGTGTCGAAGAAGGCATCGATGGGCGCGCGCAGCGTGGCCAGAGCCGCCATGGCGCCGGTGAAGTCCTCGCCCTCGACAGCGCTGGCGGCCTTGGGACCGGCTGCGGACAGGGCTTCGATCAGGGCTTTTTCATCGGCATCGGGGGCGGGGTTGGTGGCGTCCTTGTCCCAGCCCTTCTTCTCCTCGGCCTTGAGGATGTTGGCGGCGCGCTTGTAACCGGCGAGCAGGTTGATGCCATCCTCGCTGGCGACAAAGGCCTG
This sequence comes from Novosphingobium rosa NBRC 15208, assembly GCF_001598555.1. GTDB lineage: Bacteria > Pseudomonadota > Alphaproteobacteria > Sphingomonadales > Sphingomonadaceae > Novosphingobium > Novosphingobium rosa. The sequence continues at coordinate 17,049 of NZ_BCZE01000011.1, read as the reverse complement.
CAGCGCGTGGACGCGGGCGAGCAGGCGGACCAGATCGTCCTCTCCGCCAAGGGCGAAGACGGCGTCGATCAGATCGTGGCGGACGCCCGCTTCCTTCTGCTGGACCTTGAGGCGGTCACTTGCAAAAGTCAGCAATTGCTTTCCAATTTCCAAAGCTTGAGAGGCTTCAGGAATATGCAGTCGCTCATGAATATAATCACGATGGCGCCAACCGACTTGACGCTGCTGGTCTGTCCAGCCTTCTGTGGATGTGTCCGCCATAATTGCATTCTGCGCAGCTATGGCAATGTGCAAAACCATCCCTAAGAGATTGGTATTAGATAGGCTTTGTCCATCAATGCAATCATCGATAGCATGTTCAAGGCCCGGCACGACTCTAGCCATATGGTAGGCATACTGAATGCCGTACACCGAGCCGGATGCTGCCGCAAAAGCCTCCAACGACAAGCGAATATTGTTGGCAGTTACAATTCTGGCAACGCCAAGCATTGCACGGCGCAAAGCAAATGGATCTCGCGACCCAGTAGGGCCTTCATCGATCCCCAAAAACGAGAAAATCGTATCCAGCTTGTCCGCCAGCGCCACACAGACCGTCACCGGCGCGGTGGGCACATCGTCGCCCTGCCCGACCGGCTTGTAGTGATCGCGGATAGCATCGGCCACCACATCGCCCAGACCTTCGGCGCGGGCGTAATAGCCGCCCATCAGGCCCTGAAGCTCGGGGAACTCGCCCACCATTTCGGTGACCAGATCGGCCTTGCACAATTCCGCCGCCTGACGCGCCAGCACGGGATCGGCGCCCAGCACGATGCCCTCCGCTGCCAACCACTCGGCCAGCTTGGCGACGCGCGCGACCTTGTCGGCCACGGTGCCCAGCTTTTCATGGAAGGTGATGCGCTCCAGCTTCTTGGCCTGATCGGCCAGCGGCACCTTGCGGTCCTGCTGCCAGAAGAAGCGCGCGTCCGACAGGCGCGCGGCCAGCACCTTGCGGTTGCCCGCCACGATGCCCTCGCCGCCGTCGCTCGCCGCGATGTTGGCGGTGCAGACGAAGGCGTCGGCCAGCTTGCCATCGGCGTCCCGGCAGATGAAATACTTCTGGTTGACGCGGGCGGTCAGCTGGATCGTCTCGGGCGGCACTTCGAGGAAGGCTTCGTCGAAGCGGCCCAGCAGCGGCACCGGCCATTCGGTAAGGCCGGCGTTCTCCACGACCAGACCTTCATCCTCGACCAGCGTCAGGCCAGCGTCAGCCGCAACCTTGGCCGCGCCGGAGCGCACGATGCCCTGACGTTCCTCATGATCGACCAGCACATGCGCGGCGCGCAGTTGGTCGGCATAGGTCTCGGCACTTTCGATGGCGATGGCGCCATGCGAATGGAAGCGATGCCCCATAGTCTCGCGCCCGGCGACGATGCCGCCGACTTCGCAGTCCACCACAGCGCCATCGAGCAGCGCGATGATGCCTTGCAAGGGACGCACCCAGCGCAGGCTCTCGGGCGACAGCGAGGCGGCGCCCCAGCGCTGCGACTTGGGCCAGCTGAAGCCGCGCACGATGGCGGGGATCGCTTCGGCCAGCACATCGGCGGTGGCACGGCCCGGCTTTTCGGTGATGGCGAAGTAGATGCCGTCACGCTCGGTAAGTTGTTCCTTGGTCAGGCCGGTCTTGCGCAGGAAGCCTGCCAGAGCCTGCTCGGGCGCGGAGGTTTTCGGCCCCTTCACCTCTTCGCTGACAGCTTCGGTGGCCACGGGCAGATCGCGCGCGATCAGCGCCAGACGGCGCGGCGTGGACCACACCTGCAAAGACCCAACCGAAACGCCAGCGGCATTCAGCGCGCCGCGAAACAGCTTTTCCAGCTCGGCGCGGGCGCCGGCCTGCATGCGCGCCGGGATTTCCTCGCTGCGCAGTTCGAGAAGAAACGTGCTCACTTCGTCCACCCCGGAAATTTCTCGGCCCATGCGGCCTCATTCTTCTCGATCCACGCCTGGCAAGCGCCCTTGGCCAGATCGCGCACGCGGCCCATATAGCTGGCGCGCTCCTGCACGGAGATCACACCGCGCGCCTGAAGCAGGTTGAAGAGATGCGAGGCCTCGATCGCCTGATCGTAGGCGGCCAGCGGAATGTCGGCCTCAATGCAGCGCCTGGCCTCGGCCTCGGCGGCGACGAAGCCTTTGAAGAGCGAATCCGTGTCGGCGATCTCGAAATTGTACTTCGACATCTCCTGCTCGTTCTTCAGGAAGACGTCGCCATAGCTGACGCCATCATTGTTGAAGCGCAGGTCATAAACCCGGTCCACGCCCTGAATGTACATGGCCAGACGCTCCAGACCATAGGTCAGCTCGCCCGCGACGGGCTTGCAGTCGAAGCCGCCCATCTGCTGGAAATAGGTGAACTGGGTCACCTCCATGCCGTCGCACCAGACTTCCCAGCCCAGACCCCAGGCGCCCAGCGTGGGGCTTTCCCAATCGTCTTCCACAAAGCGGATGTCATGCGCCAGCGGATCGACGCCGATGGCGGCGAGCGACTGCAGATACAGCTCCTGCAGGTTGTCCGGCGAGGGCTTCAGGATCACCTGATACTGGTAATAGTGCTGCAGCCGGTTGGGGTTCTCGCCATAGCGGCCATCTGTCGGGCGGCGGCTGGGCTGGACATAGGCGGCCTTCCACGGCTCCGGGCCCAGCGCGCGCAGGGTGGTGGCGGGGTGGAATGTGCCCGCGCCCACGCGCATGTCATAGGGCTGCAGGATCAGGCAGCCCTGTGCGCTCCAGAAATTGTGGAGGGTCAGGATCATGTCCTGAAAACTGAGTGGTTGTGTGCCGGAATGTTGCGCGCTCATGGGGCTAGGCCTTTGACGCAAGCGCATGCGGCGGTCAAGACACGCGCGAGATTGCGGATATTATCCAAAGATCAACCATGCCGGGCAATCGACAGAAGCGAAATCGCCATTATAGGCTGTGGGCCATGCTGACCTTGCTCCTGCGCCCGATGTTCGCCTTGCTGGCCCTGCTGACCGCTCTGATGGCGCCTGTCGCTCAGGCCGAAACCCAGCGCCTGCCCACCCCTCAGCCCAAGCGGCAGGTGGCGGTGCCCGCGCTGGTGCGCCCGGCGCTGTGGCGCGTGCAGCGGGGCAAGAGCGTGATCTATCTGTTCGGCACGGTGCATGCCCTGCCCAAGGATGTGCCGTGGATGGATGGCAAGGTGGCGGATGCCACCGAGCATGCCGATACGCTGGTGACCGAAATCCTCGACAAGGATCCCGCAGCAATGCGCAGCGTGGTGATGCAGACGGCGATGCTGCCTCAGGGCCAGACCTTGCGCGCCAGGCTTTCCTCCAGGAGCAGGGAAGCGCTGGAAAAAACGCTCGCCACCGATGGGCTGCCCGGCGCGGCGTTCGATGCGTTTCGACCATGGTATGCGGCGGTGGCGCTGTCCACTCTGCCGCTGATGAAATCGGGCTATGATCCGGCCAATGGCGTGGATGTGGTGCTGTCGCGCCGCTTCAAGGACGCCGGGAAAGCCCATGAGGCTCTGGAAACCCCGGAATATCAGCTGGGCCTGTTCAACAAGCTGCCTGAGGACGCCCAGATCCGCTATCTGGATGAAGTCCTGAAGGATGCCGACAAGATCCCCGACGATCTGGCGAAAATGATCAGGGAATGGAAGGCCGGTCACGCCGACGAGCTGGCCCGCCTGATGAATGAGGATGAGAGCGACCCGATGCTTCTCAAGCTGTTGCTGATCGACCGCAACAAGGCCTGGGCGCGCTGGATCAAGGCCCGGCTGACCAGGCCCGGCACGGTGCTGCTGGCGGTGGGCGCGGGCCATCTGGCGGGCAAGGGCAGCGTGCAGGATCAGCTCGCCGGGATGGGCATCAAGGTGACGCGTGTTCAATAAGCCGTTCTGGCGGAGTGCTGCTGCTTTAACGCTGGCCTTGCTGGCGGGGGCCTGTTCGCGCACAGACCCGGCCAATCCGGCGCTGTGGCATGTGGAGGGACCGCAAGGGCAACAAGCATGGCTGTTCGGCACGATCCATGCCCTGCCCCGCCCTGTCGCATGGCGCACGGCGCGTGTGGATGCGGCTTTGGGCCAAGCCAGCCTGCTGATGGTGGAAATTGCCGATCTCAACAATGATGGGGCGACGCGGGCCATCTACAACCGCCTCGCGCATGCGCCGGATCAGCCTCCCATCGCCAGCCGAGTGCCGGACAAGCTGCGCCCAGCCCTCGGCCAGTTGATGGGCAAGGCCGGGCTCAGGCCTGACAGCTTTGGCGATACCGAAACATGGGCTGTTGCTCTGGCGCTGGGTCATGCCGCTCAGGGCGATGCGGAGGATGCCGCCAACGGCGTGGACCGCGCGCTGCTCTCGGCCAACCACCTGCCCGTCAGCGAGCTGGAAGGCGCGCAAAAGCAGCTCGGCCTGTTCGACAGCCTGCCCGAAAGCGCCCAGCGCGCCATGCTGGCCAGCGTGATCGAGGGCGCGCCCAAAGCGCCGGAGGACACCAAAGCGCTGGAAGAGGCATGGCGTCGCGGCGATATGGGCTGGATCGGGGCGCAGACCTCCAGCGGAATGCTGGCCGATCCGGTGCTGCGCCATCAGCTTTATCTGGGCCGCAACCATGCGTGGGAGGCCGCGATCACCGCCGCCATGGCCCATGGCCAAAAGCCCTTCGTGGCGGTCGGCGCTGCCCATATGGCCGGGCCCGATGGTCTGCCCGCCTTGCTGGCGGCCCATGGCTATCGCGTCACCCGCGTGGAATAGCGCGCGCCGAAGCCGTCTGGCGCTTGCCTTTTCCCGCATTTGCCGCTAGGGGCGCCCGCTTCCCGTCATGGTCATCCCTGGAGGCGTGGCGGGAGTGTTAAAGTCTATCATTCTTTCGAAAGGCAAGTGTTATGAGCGATACGCTGACCCTGCCGGCCGAGACGCGTGCGAAGACTGGCAAGGGAGCCAGCCGCAGCCTGCGTCGTGAAGGTCGTGTGCCCGTGGTTGTTTATGGTGGCGGGGCCGAGCCCCTGGCCGTCCACGTCGAAGCCAAGGAACTGGTGCGCCAGCTGAACACTGGCAAGTTCTTTGATTCGGCGATCGAGATCGTTGTCGATGGCCAGACCATCAAGACGACCCCGAAGGACGTCGCTTTCCACCCGGTGAGCGACCGCCCGCTGCACGCGGACTTCCTGCGCGCTTAAGCTGCGTGGGCATCCCTGCAAAGGGATGCATGACAAAGGCGGGAAAGACGGCCATAGCGCCTTGTCTTTCCCGCCTTTCGTTTGCTTGGGGCGCTTCGCTCCCGGCGTTTGACCTGATGGATTTACGCCATGCAACTGTGGGTTGGGCTGGGTAACCCCGGCGACCAATACAAGATGAACCGGCACAATGTCGGCTTCATGGCCTGCGACGTGATCGCGGACATCCACCGTTTCGGCCCGGTGCAGAAGAAATTCCAGGGCTGGGTGCAGGATGGCCGCATCGGCACCGAACGCGTGATCCTGCTCAAACCCGCCACCTTCATGAACGAAAGCGGCCGCGCCGTGGCCGAGGCGATGCGCTTCTTCAAGCTGGACGTCTCCGCCCTCACCGTCTTCCATGACGAGCTGGACCTGCCGCCCATGAAGGTGAAGGTGAAGCGCGGCGGCGGCCATGCCGGGCACAATGGCCTGCGCTCGATCGACCAGCATATGGGGCCGGAGTTCCGCCGGATCCGGCTGGGCATCGGCCATCCGGGCCACAAGGATCGCGTCCATGGCCATGTGCTGGGCAATTATGCCAAGGCGGAGATCGACGATCTGGCCGATATGCTGGGCGCCGTCGCATCGGAGGCCGAATGGCTGGCCAAGGGCGATGACGTGCGCTTTATGAACGATGTCTCGCTGCGGCTGGCCTGATGGATCTGCGCGAAGCCCTTTTGCAGGACAGCCCGGCGATTGCCGCCCTGTGGCAGACCTGCGGGCTGACGCGGCCATGGAATGATCCTCACGCCGATATCGCTCTGGCTTTGGGCAATCCCACCAGCACGATCTGGCTTGCTCATGATGGCGAGGTGCTGACCGGCACGGTGATGGCGGGGTTTGAAGGGCATCGCGGCTGGATTTATTATCTTGCCACCTTGCCTGATCGACGCGGGGAAGGCATCGCGGCGCAATTGCTCGAACGGGCACAGGATTGGCTCGCGCAACTCGGCTGCCCCAAAGTGGAGCTGATGGTGCGCGAAGGAAATGAAGCCGCCGGGCTGTATGAACATCTCGGCTGGGAAAAGCAGCCTGTGGCGGTCTACGCCCGGTGGCTCAGGAAGGACGTATAATGGGTTTCAAATGCGGTATCGTGGGTCTGCCCAATGTCGGCAAGTCCACCCTGTTCAACGCGCTGACCGAAACGCAGGCGGCGCAGGCGGCAAACTATCCCTTCTGCACCATCGAGCCGAACGTCGGCCAGGTCGGCGTGCCCGATCCGCGTTTGGACAAGCTGGCCGAAATCGCCAGCAGCCAGAAGATTATCCCCACGCAGCTCTCCTTCGTGGACATCGCCGGGCTGGTGCGCGGCGCGTCGAAGGGTGAAGGTCTGGGCAACCAGTTCCTGGGCAACATCCGCGAGGTGGACGCCATCGTCCACGTGCTGCGCTGCTTCGAGAATGACGACATCCAGCATGTCGACAACCGCGTCGATCCCATCTCGGACGCCGAAACCGTCGAGATCGAGCTGATGCTCTCCGATCTGGAATCGCTGGAAAAGCGCGTTCCCGCCGCCCAGAAGCGCGCCACCACCGGCGGTGACAAGGAGGCCAAGATCGTGGCTTCCGTGCTGGGTCAGGCGCTGGAACTGCTGCGCGAGGGCAAGCCCGCCCGCCTCACCGAGCCCAAGGATGAGGATGAGGCCCGCGTCTTCGCCCAAGCCCAGCTGCTGACCGCCAAGCCGGTGCTTTACGTCTGCAACGTCGAGGAAGAAAGCGCCGCCACCGGCAATGCTTTCTCCGAAAAGGTCTTCGCCAAGGCCAAGGCCGAGGGCGCCACCGCCGTGATCGTCTCGGCCGCCATCGAGGCCGATCTGGTCGGCATGGACGCCGAGGAGCGCACCGAATTTCTGGGCGAACTGGGCCTGAAGGAAACGGGCCTCGCCCGCATCATCCGCGCCGGTTACGAACTCCTCGGCTTGCTGACCTTCTTCACCGTCGGCCCCAAGGAAGCCCGCGCCTGGACCGTCCACAAGGGCGCCAAGGGACCGCAGGCCGCCGGCGCCATCCACACCGATTTCGAACGCGGCTACATCCGCGCCGAAACCATCGCCTATGACGATTACGTCACGCTGGGCGGCGAAAGCGCCGCGCGCGAGGCCGGCAAGCTGCGCCAGGAAGGCAAGGACTATGTGGTGAAGGACGGCGACGTCCTGCATTTCAAGTTCAACGTCTGATGGCGCAAGGCGTCTTCTACGAGGACATTGAGGTCGGAGCGGTGATCCGCTTCGGCCACGCCGAGGTCTCACGCGAGGAAGCGATCGATTTCGCCACGAAATACGATCCCCAGCCCTTCCATCTGGACGATGAGGCGGCGGCCAGGAGTCATTTCGGCCGCCTCGCCATCAGCGGCTGGCAGACCGGCTCAATGTCGATGGGCATGCTGGCCCGCTATTTCGAGCAGGTCGGCTATGCCGGCATGGGCGGCGCTGGGATCGAGCAGTTGCGCTGGCTCAAGCCCGTCTATCCCGGCGACACGCTGACCATGGAAATGCAGACGCTGGACAAGCGCCGCAGCAAATCCCGCCCCGACATGGGCCTGCTGAACCAGACTTTCACCGTGCTGAACCAGCATGGCGAACCGGTGATGACCTATTCGGCCACTGGCATGGTGGCGGTGCGGGAGCCCTAGATTTTTGTTGTCGCATCGTTTCAAGCGAAAAACCGGTTCCCACTTTTTCGCACGATGCTCAGGTTCTACTTCCGCCCGAACAGCTTCTCGATATCGCCATGGGCCAGCTTCACCCATGTCGGGCGGCCATGGTTGCACTGGCCTGAGCGCGGGGTCACCTCCATCTCGCGCAGCAGGGCGTTCATCTCGGCCACATTGAGCACGCGGCCCGCGCGCACGCTGCCGTGGCAGGCCATGGTCGCCAGCACCAGATCGAGCCGCTCTTCCAGCAGCAGCGCGGCGCCATTGGCCGCCAGATCGTCGGCCACATCGCGCACCAGCGCCTGCACATTGCCCTTGCCCAAAGCGGCAGGCACGCTGCGCACCAGCATGGCGGTGGGGCCGAAACGCTCCAGCGACAGGCCGAAACCGGCCAGCACCCCGGCGGCTTCCTCAAGTCGGTCGCAATCGACCTCTTCCAATTCGACCACCTCGGGGATCAGCAGGGCCTGGGCGGCCGTGATCTTGTCTCCCGCCCCGCCCGCGCGCAGGCGTTCGAGCACGATGCGCTCATGCGCGGCATGCTGGTCGACGATCACCAGACCGTCGCTGGCCTCGGCGATGATATAGGTCTCTGCCACCTGACCGCGCGCCACGCCTAAAGGATGCTCCACCACTGCGGGCACCGGCGCCTCGGCCACTTCGGCGCGGCCCATCAGCCCGGGCTGGGCGGGCGCCATCACCTGCGCCTCATAGCCGCGCCATGCCGCGCCCGCCTCGCTTACCCGGTTGGCGGGCGGGGTAAAGCCGGGCGCTGGCGCATATTGCCGCGCGAACAGGCTTTCCAGACGCGGCTGCACCGGCGCAATCGGCTCCACCTGCCAGCTGGCCATGGCCGGAGCAGCAGGGGTCTGCGCCGATTTCTGCCCCGCCCCCTCCAGCGCATGGCGCAGGCCCGAAACGATAAAGCCGCGCACAAAGGCCGGATCGCGGAAGCGCACTTCCGTTTTCGCCGGGTGGACATTCACATCGACATCGGGCGGCGGCACATCGAGAAACAGCGCCAGCACCGCATGGCGGTCACGCGCCAGCATATCGGCATAGGCCCCGCGCACCGCGCCGACCAGCAGCTTGTCGCGCACCGGGCGGCCATTGACGAAAAGATACTGGTGATCCGCCACGCCGCGGTTGAAGGTGGGCAGGCCCGCCACGCCCGTCAGGCGCACCTCACCGCGCTCCAGATCGATCACCACGCCATCATCGGCCAGTTCGCGCGCCACGATGCGCGCCACGCGTTGCGGGGCCGTCTCGCCCGGCTGCACCGCCAGCACGCGGCGCCCGTCATGCTCCAGCACGAAACCCACCTCGGGCCGCGCCATGGCCAGGCGCTTCACCACATCGAGGCAGGCGGCATATTCGCTGCGGGGACTGCGCAGAAACTTGCGCCGCGCCGGGATCTTGCCGAACAGATCCTCCACCCGGATGCGCGTGCCCGGTGGCAAGGCGGCGGGGCCTTCATCGGTGACGGCGCCATGGTCGGTCACACGGCGCCAGCCCTCGGCGCTGCCGCGCACCCGGCTTTCCACCGTCAGCCGCGCCACCGAGGCAATCGAGGGCAAGGCCTCGCCCCGGAAACCCAGCGTGGACACCAGTTCGATGGCCTCATCGGGCAGCTTGGAGGTGGCATGGCGCTCCAGCGCCAGCGCCATATCGTCAGCACTCATGCCGCAGCCATCATCGGTCACCTCGATGCCATCGAGCCCGCCCTGCGTCAGCGCGATGGTGATCTGGCGCGATCCGGCATCGATGGCGTTCTCCACCAGCTCCTTCAGGGCAGAGGCGGGGCGCTCCACCACCTCCCCTGCGGCAATGCGGTTGACGAGCGTATCGGGCAGGCGGCGAATAACAGGCATCGGCATGGTATAAGCCATGCGGGCGCGAAGCACACGCATCCAAAACCAGCTTTCCACACGTCGCTTCTATCGCACTGCGATATCACCTTGGCGCAACTTGCGCTCGCACCACGATAAAGCGGTTTTTGAATGCGCCGGAGCGGTGTATCATTTCGCACCTGCGCAGATAAATTTTTTCCCCTTTCGCGCGGCTTGCGCTAAGGAGCCGCCATCACCCGCAACGCTCTGCCGGTTCCAACCCGTTGGTAACGGGAAAGAGCCGACAATTTCACGGATTTTTCAATGCCGTCCATCCTTCAGCGATTCTTCAAGTTCGGTTCGCAAAACATGGCCATCGACCTGGGCACAGCCAACACGCTGGTCTATGTGCAGGATCGCGGCATCGTCCTCAACGAACCCAGCGTGGTGGCAATTGAAACCATCAATGGCGTCAAGTCGGTGAAGGCCGTGGGTGACGACGCCAAGATGATGATGGGCAAGACCCCCGACAACATCGAGGCCATCCGCCCGATGCGTGACGGTGTGATCGCCGACATCGAAATCGCCGAGGAAATGATCAAGCATTTCATCCGCAAGGTGCATGGCAAGCGCAGCCTGCTCAACTATCCCGAGATCGTGATCTGCGTCCCCTCGGGCAGCACCAGCGTGGAGCGTCGCGCCATCCGTGACGCGGCGAGCAATGCGGGCGCCAGCGCGGTCTATCTGATCCTTGAACCCATGGCCGCCGCGATCGGCGCCGATATGCCCGTCACCGAGCCGGTCGGCAGCATGGTGGTGGACATCGGCGGCGGCACCACCGAGGTCGCCGTGCTGTCGCTGCGCGGGCTGGCCTACACCACCAGCGTGCGCGTGGGTGGCGACAAGATGGACGAAGCCATCGTCTCTTACGTGCGCCGCCATCACAACCTGCTGATCGGCGAAGCCACAGCAGAGCGCATCAAGAAGGATTACGGCATCGCCCGTATCCCGGCTGACGGCATTGGCGAGACGATCAACCTCAAGGGTCGCGATCTGGTCAATGGCGTGCCCAAGGAAATCACCATCAGCCAGGCCAACATCGCCGAAGCGCTGGCCGAACCCATCGGCCAGATCGTGGAAGGCGTGCGCATCGCCCTGGAAAACACCCAGCCTGAGCTGGCGGCCGACATCGTCGATCAGGGCATCATGCTGACGGGCGGCGGCGCGCTGATCAAGGGTCTGGACGAATATCTGCGCGAAGAGACCGGCCTGCCCGTCTCCATCGCCGAGGATCCGCTGTCCTGCGTGGCCCTTGGCACTGGCCGGGCGATGGAAGATCCGATCTATCGCGGCGTGCTGATGAACGCCTGATCGGCACAGACTGCCGTTTTGATTGCCCGCCGCCCTTGCAGTGGCGGGCGAGACAGGTTTTGAAAGAGCGGTCCGGTGCAGTGTCGCGCGCGGGGCCGTGTGAGCAAGGAATGGGATCAGCCATGGCGCCGCCAGTCAACCGGCGCACCAGCTATTCGCGCAAGGCGCAATACAGCACATTCGCCGCCTATGTCGCCGGAGTGTTGGGTGTGCTGGGTGGCGGGGCGGTGCTGGCCAGTTCGGTGTTCGGACATTCGGCCTTTGGCTGGATGCATATGGTGGCCGCCGATGTGCAGGCCCCGGCAGCCCGCATCGGCGCCCAGACCCGCGCGGGCGCGGGCGACGCGCTGAGCGTGGCGGGTGGTTTCCTGACCTCTGGCCCCGAAAACGCCCGTTTGCGCCGTGAAGTGGCGCTGGCGCGCACCCGCGCCATCGAAACCCAGGCCGTGGTGGATGAAAACCGCCGCCTGAAGGATCAGCTCCATCTGCTGAGCGATACGCCACAGGCGCTGGCCAATGCCTGGCTGATCGCCTCGACGGCCTCGTCCACGCGGCGCTATGCCACGATTTCGGCGGGCGGCGCTCAGGGCGTGCAATCGGGCATGCCGGTGCGCACCGCTCAGGGGCTGGTCGGGCGCGTGCTGGAAGTGGGCCATATGGCCGCGCGCATCCTGCTGATCACCGACACCGAAAGCACCGTGCCCGTGCGCCGCGCCAGCGATGGCACGCCCGCCTTCATCAATGGCAAGGGCGACGGCACCTTGCAGGTCCGCCTGCTGTCGCTGGGCCTGAACCCGCTCAAGAAGGGCGACGTCTTCGTCACCTCGGGCGCGGGCGGGCTTTATTGGCCGGGCACGCCGATGGCGCAGGTCGTCAGCCTGACGCATGACGGCGCCATCGCCCGCCCCTTGAGCGATCCCGCAGCCAGCGAAATGGTGACCGTGCAGCCCGCCTGGGAGCCAACCGCCGATCCCACGCTGCCGCCGCCCACGCCCGACGTGCCGCCGCCTCCGCCCAAGAAGCCCAAGGCGCCGAAAAGCCCCAAAACGGGCGCGGCGGATGCCAAAAAGCACCATCCATGATCGCCGAAGCTGCGAAAAAGCGCCGGTTGCTCAACGGATATTCGCCCATTCTGGCCTATATCACGCCATGGGCGGCGATCGTGCTGGCCTCCTGCCTGCCGCTGTGGCCGGTGATCGCCTCGGCGCCGGTCATACCGCCCTTCGGCTTTCTGATGCTGCTGGCGTGGCGGCAGCTGCGCCCCGGCCTGCTACCGGTGTGGAGCGGCGCGATCCTTGGCCTGTTCGACGATCTGGTCAGCGGGCAGCCGATGGGCAGCGCGATCACCTTGTGGTCTGCCACGATGCTGGCGCTCGATGTGATCGAGGCACGCTTTCCATGGCGCAACTTCCTCACCGAATGGCTGGTGGCGGCCCTGATGATCGCGGCCTATGTTCTGCTGGGCCTTGGCATCGCCAATGCAGCCATGGTTAATCCTGCCGGAGGTATACTCCTGCCGCTGCTGGTCGCGCCGCAGATCGGGCTTTCGGTGTTGGTCTATCCGCTGGTCGGCCGCGCGGTGGCGGCGATGGATCGCTGGCGTCTGCGGCGTTATCGCGTGGTTTCCTGAGAATGCCCAAGCATATTACTCCTGCCATCCTGCGCAATTCCTTCGACCGGCGCAGCATCATTCTGGGCACGCTTCAGGGCGGCATCGGCGTCGCCCTGGCCACGCGCCTTGGCTATCTGGCGCTGTTTGAAAACGCCCGCTATCAGATGATGAGCGAGAGCAACCGCGTCAATCTCTCGCTGATCCCGCCGCGCCGGGGCTGGATTCTCGATCGCAACAACCAGCCCATCGCCAGCAACCGCGCCGATTTCCGCGTCGACATCATCCCCGACCGGCTGATCGACAAGGACAAGACGCTCGACGAGCTGGCGCATATTCTGCAGCTCACCCCCATCGATCTGCAGGACATCAAGGACAAGCTGGAGAAGGCGCGCGGCTTCCAGCCCGTGGCGGCGGGCGAGCATCTTTCCGCCGATCTCTATGCCGCTGTTTCGGTGCGTCAGCCCGATCTGCCGGGGATCATCCCGCAGCGCAGCTTCTCGCGCTTCTATCCCGCCGGGCCCTGCGTGGGCCATCTGGTGGGCTATGTCGGCGCCGCCAATGCCGAGGATTACGCCAAGGAGCATAATCCGCTGCTCATCACGCCCGGTTTCAAGATCGGCAAGGATGGCCTCGAAAAGCGCTACGACGCCGAATTGCGCGGCACGCCGGGCGCCCGCCGCTCCGAAGTGACGGCAGGCGGCAAGATCGTGCGCGATCTCGACACGCGCGAGGATGTGCCCGGCAAGCCGATCCACCTGACCATCGATGCGGGCCTTCAGGAATATGCCGCCCGCCGCATCGGCACCGACAGCGGCGCCTGCGTGGTGATGGACGTCCATACCGGCGACATTCTGGCCTTCGTCTCGATGCCCAGCTTCGATCCCAACAGCTTCACCGATGGCGTGGGGCGTCTGGAATGGAAGATGCTGGCCGATGACGATCATGTGCCGCTGCGCAACAAGATCCTGCATGGCCTGTTCCCGCCCGGATCGACGGTGAAGCCGACAGTCGCTCTCTCTTTCCTTGAGGCGGGGCTGGACCCGAACGAGTCCGTCAACTGCAATGGCGGGCTTCAGGTGGGCAACCGCGTGTTCCACTGCTGGCAGCACCACGGCCATGGCCCCACCAACATGTACAAGGGCATCTATCAGTCCTGCGACGTCTATTTCTATTATTTCGCGCAGAAGATCGGCATGGATAACATCGCCAGGATGCTCCACCGCATGGGCTATGGCGGCAAGTTCGACCTGCCCTTCCCCAACCAGTCCTTCGGCACCGTGCCCGATCCGGCCTGGAAGGAAAAGAAGTACAAGAAGCCCTGGGCCATCTATGACACGGTGAACGCCACCATCGGCCAGGGCTATATGCTGGTGAACCCCTTGCAGCAGGCGGTGGCGGCGAGCCGCATCGCCAGCGGCAACATCGTCTTCCCGCGCCTGATGGCCAATGACCCGATCCGCGCGCATGAACCTTTCGGCGTGCCCAAGGAGCATCTCGATGTGATCCGTTCCGGCATGTTCGAGGTGGTGAACGGGCGCGGTTCGGCGCACGAAGCGCGCTTGCCCTTCCCCAACATCCAGATGGCGGGCAAGACCGGCACGGCGCAGGTCGTTGGCCTCAACATGAACGGCGGCAACGGCAAGATCGGCGCGTGGAAGCACCGCGACCATGGCCATTTCATCTGCTTCGCGCCTTTCGACAATCCGAAATATGCCTGCGCGGTGCTGATGGAGCATGGCGGCAGCTCCCACGCCGCCTTTCCGGTAGCGCGCGACATCATGACCTATCTCTTCGACAAGCAGAAGGGCATGGATGTGCTGGCGCCGCTGGAAAAGGGCTGGGGCGGCACGCCTCAGGAGCGCATGGCTGCCAAATATCGCAGCTATGCCGCGCAATATGGCGTTTCGGCGCCTCAGGTGGACAACAGCGACGAGGCCGTGGAAAGCGCCGTGGCCGGCCCGGCGGACAATGCCCAGCCACCACAGCCGATCCAGTCCGAGGCAGCCAGCCCGGCACCAGAGCCCGTTGCCGAGGCGCCAGCAGCGCCCGCTCCGGCAGCCAGCCCGGCCGCGCCCAAGCCCGCAGGCCAGCCATGAGCAGCAGCAGCCGTTCCATCATCCCCGAGCCGCTGCGCCGCCTGCCATGGGCCGTGCTGAGCGCTCTGGGCGCGCTGACGATCTTCGGCTCGACCGTGCTTTATTCGGCCGCCGGAGGCAGGCTCGGCCCATGGGCGCTGATCCACTTCATTCATTTCGTGGTCTTCGCCGGGCTGGCCATCCTGGTCTCGCGCCTGTCACGCGATCGCCTCAGGCAGGCCGCCTACCCGGTTTACACGCTGCTGGTGGTGCTGCTGGTGATGGTGGAGGCGGTCGGCAAGATCGGCGGCGGTTCGCAGCGCTGGCTCAACATCGGCTTTATGAACCTGCAGCCCTCCGAGCTGATGAAACCGGCCATCGTGCTGGTGATGGCTCATTTCTACGCCAATCTGCCGCCATCGATGATCCGCACCTGGCGCGCTTTGCTGCCGCCGGGCATGTTGCTGGCGGTGCCCGCCGCACTGGTGATCCTGCAGCCCGATCTGGGCACAGCGCTGGCCATCTGCTTTGGCGCGGTGGTGGTGATCTTCATGTCGGGCGTGCCGGTGTGGTGGTTTGTGGGCGGCGGTCTGGCCGGCGCCATCATCGCCCCGCTGGCCTTCTTTTTCGCGCTGCATGACTATCAGCGCAAGCGCGTGATGGTCTTCATGGACCCGGAGAGCGATATGCTCGGTTCGGGCTATCACATCACCCAGTCGAAGATCGCCATCGGTTCGGGAGGCTTTTTCGGCAAGGGCTTCGGCAATGGCTCGCAGAGCCATCTGGAATATCTGCCCGAAAAACACACCGACTTCATCTTCGCCACCATGAGCGAGGAATGGGGCATGATGGGCGGGCTGTTCGTGCTGTTCATCTTCTTCGTGGTGCTGTTCCGCTGGGGCATGGGCGTGGCGCGGCGCGCGCCGGACCGCTTCTCGCAGCTGCTGGCCGCCGGGATGACCGCCACCATGTTCTTCTATGTGGCGATCAACATGATGATGGTGATGGGTCTGGCGCCCGTGGTGGGCATCCCCCTGCCCTTCATGAGCCATGGCGGCTCCTCGATGATGACCAACATGCTCTGCGTGGGCGTGCTGATGGCCATCGAAAAGTGGAGCCGCGTGGGCGGCTCGTTGAACTGAAAGCTTTTTTCGCCTTTTTGTCATTTTTTCGCACGAATCACTTGCGGGGAAAATTTCAGCCGTTAAAGGGGCGTCTCCCAGCCGGGGAGACAGACTGAAAAGCCTTCTCCCAAGCGACGGAATGGACGCATAGCTCAGTTGGTAGAGCAGCTGACTCTTAATCAGCGGGTCCTAGGTTCGAGCCCTAGTGCGTCCACCATCGCTTCTCTCTTTGCCTTCGGGTTGAGGGAATACCATCCGGCTCAGGGCATGCCTTTCGGGTTTGCCAAGGTGTGGACGCATAGCTCAGTTGGTAGAGCAGCTGACTCTTAATCAGCGGGTCCTAGGTTCGAGCCCTAGTGCGTCCACCATTTTTTCAATAACTTAGCAGAATGCTATCCCTCGGGGAGCCCCCTGCGGCAGTCCCACGTAATCGCCACGTAATCAAGTTTTGGCGAACAGGCGCCAATCGTGGCGAATGTGGGCGTAGACCTCCCTCCAGGGGCAAATTAGCCGCATTTTCATCTGAAAATTCTCTCAACTGACATTCCTACGCGCCAGTAGGGTGGTCTGGATTCCATGGACCACGTAATCGCCATGTAATCACAAGGCCCTTTTTCCATTTTATTCCAATTACTTGAATAGGCATGCTTGTTCTGCTGCGAGACAGCTGATCGGTTGGCTGCCACCCGATTCGCTGGGTTACATCAGAAAAATCGGCGTTGCCTGCCTCTCATGTGGCTACTTGACCACGCCGATGAGGTTTGAGGCCGAATCAGATCGAAATTTCCCCGGGAGCGAATCAGACGCCGAGTTCAGCTGGGAACCTGCCTCTCACCCCACACTTCCTTCTGACGGAGGTGGCTCATGCCCACACGCGCTTATTGGCAAGGACAGATCCGGCTCGCCCTGGTGTCCATCCCGGTGGAGGTCTATCCGGCTACGCGATCAGGCGCCGCCATCAGCTTTCATCAGATCCACGAGCGCACCGGCAAGCGGATCCGCTATGAGAAGGTGGCCCCCGGCGTCGGACCTGTCGACCGAGACGAGATCATTCGCGGCTATGAGGTGAGCAAGGACGAGTACATCCTGCTCGACGATGAGGAGATCGAGGCGGCCCAGGTCGAAAGCCGCAAGACGCTCGATCTTGTGCAGTTCGTCGAGCCGTCCG